>NZ_CP133777.1:0-319285 GCF_034347385.1 Actimicrobium sp. CCC2.4
AGGGCCTTCTTGTTTGCTGCATGTAACTGAGCCTGACGATGACCTACTTTCACACGTGTTGACGCACTATCATCGGCGCAACGTCGTTTCACGGTCCTGTTCGGGATGGGAAGGGGTGGTACCGACGCGCTATGGTCATCAGGCTTAACTTGTAGAATCCTCTGTGGGGGCCGTTGATCTGGCTCCCTCAGGGGACGCAATTCGGAAGAAGTAAAGAAGTACAACACACACCTTGAAATCATCTTCAGTGTGCAGTTAGCGGGCGTGATGCATCAACAATCGCATACGCCATACTCGTCGTCTCTAACCCATCAAGGTTATAGGGACAAGCCTTACGGGCAATTAGTACTGGTTAGCTTAATGCATTACTGCACTTCCACACCCAGCCTATCAACGTCCTGGTCTCGAACGACCCTTCAAAGGAATCAAGTTCCTGGGAAATCTCATCTCAAGGCAAGTTTCCCGCTTAGATGCTTTCAGCGGTTATCTCTTCCGAACTTAGCTACCCGGCAATGCCACTGGCGTGACAACCGGTACACCAGAGGTTCGTCCACTCCGGTCCTCTCGTACTAGGAGCAGCCCCCTTCAAATTTCCAACGCCCACGGCAGATAGGGACCAAACTGTCTCACGACGTTTTAAACCCAGCTCACGTACCACTTTAAATGGCGAACAGCCATACCCTTGGGACCGGCTACAGCCCCAGGATGTGATGAGCCGACATCGAGGTGCCAAACTCCCCCGTCGATATGAACTCTTGGGAGGAATCAGCCTGTTATCCCCAGAGTACCTTTTATCCGTTGAGCGATGGCCCTTCCATACAGAACCACCGGATCACTATGTCCTACTTTCGTACCTGCTCGACTTGTCAGTCTCGCAGTTAAGCACGCTTATGCCATTGCACTATCATCACGATGTCCGACCGTAATTAGCGTACCTTCGAACTCCTCCGTTACACTTTGGGAGGAGACCGCCCCAGTCAAACTGCCTACCATGCACTGTCCCCGATCCGGATAACGGACCAAGGTTAGAACCTCAAACAAACCAGGGTGGTATTTCAAGGTTGGCTCCACGAGAACTAGCGTCCCCGCTTCAAAGCCTCCCACCTATCCTACACAGATTGGTTCAAAGTCCAATGCAAAGCTACAGTAAAGGTTCATGGGGTCTTTCCGTCTAGCCGCGGGTAGATTGCATCATCACAAACATTTCAACTTCGCTGAGTCTCGGGAGGAGACAGTGTGGCCATCGTTACGCCATTCGTGCAGGTCGGAACTTACCCGACAAGGAATTTCGCTACCTTAGGACCGTTATAGTTACGGCCGCCGTTTACTGGGACTTCAATCAAGAGCTTGCACCCCATCATTTAATCTTCCAGCACCGGGCAGGCGTCACACCCTATACGTCCACTTTCGTGTTTGCAGAGTGCTGTGTTTTTATTAAACAGTCGCAGCCACCAGTTTATTGCAACCCTTTCGTCCTTCCTCCGCAGGGAGGTCAAACTACAAGGGCGTACCTTATCCCGAAGTTACGGTACCAATTTGCCGAGTTCCTTCTCCCGAGTTCTCTCAAGCGCCTTAGAATACTCATCTCGCCCACCTGTGTCGGTTTGCGGTACGGTCTCGTATGACTGAAGCTTAGAGGCTTTTCTTGGAACCACTTCCGATTGCTTCGCTTATAAATAAGCTGGCCTCAACCCCTTGAATTACGCACCCGGATTTACCTAGATGCCTTCTACAAGTCAAGGACCGGGACTTCCAACACCCGGACAACCTTCCGCGATCCGTCCCCCCATCGCATCATACGACGGTGCAGGAATATTAACCTGCTTCCCATCAGCTACGCATCTCTGCCTCGCCTTAGGGGCCGACTCACCCTGCTCCGATGAACGTTGAACAGGAAACCTTGGGCTTACGGCGTGGAGGCTTTTCACCCCCATTATCGCTACTCATGTCAGCATTCGCACTTCTGATACCTCCAGCATCCTTTACAAGACACCTTCGCAGGCTTACAGAACGCTCTCCTACCATATCGACGTCATAAATGACGTTAATATCCGCAGCTTCGGTGACTGGCTTAGCCCCGTTACATCTTCCGCGCAGGACGACTCGATCAGTGAGCTATTACGCTTTCTTTAAATGATGGCTGCTTCTAAGCCAACATCCTGACTGTTTTAGCCTTCCCACTTCGTTTTCCACTTAGCCAATCTTTGGGACCTTAGCTGGCGGTCTGGGTTGTTTCCCTCTTGACGCCGGACGTTAGCACCCGACGTCTGTCTCCCTTGCTCGCACTCATCGGTATTCGGAGTTTGCAATGGGTTGGTAAGTCGCGATGACCCCCTAGCCATAACAGTGCTCTACCCCCGATGGTGATACAAGAGGCACTACCTAAATAGTTTTCGGAGAGAACCAGCTATCTCCAAGTTTGTTTAGCCTTTCACCCCTACCCACAGCTCATCCCCTAATTTTTCAACATTAGTGGGTTCGGACCTCCAGTGCGTGTTACCGCACCTTCATCCTGGCCATGAGTAGATCACTTGGTTTCGGGTCTACACCCAGCGACTGAACGCCCTATTCGGACTCGATTTCTCTACGGCTACCCTATACGGTTAACCTTGCCACTGAATGTAAGTCGCTGACCCATTATACAAAAGGTACGCAGTCACGGATCAAGTCCGCTCCTACTGTTTGTATGCACACGGTTTCAGGATCTATTTCACTCCCCTTCCGGGGTTCTTTTCGCCTTTCCCTCACGGTACTGGTTCACTATCGGTCGATATCGAGTATTTAGCCTTGGAGGATGGTCCCCCCATCTTCAGACAGGATTTCGCGTGTCCCGCCCTACTTGTCGCAAGCTTAGTTCCACACCAGACATTTCGTGTACGGGGCTATCACCCACTATGGCGCCAATTTCCAGTGGCTTCCACTATGTCTCATGCTAGATCTTGCAGGCTCTTCCCATTTCGCTCGCCGCTACTTTGGGAATCTCGGTTGATTTCTTTTCCTGCAGCTACTTAGATGTTTCAGTTCGCCGCGTTCGCTTTGCAACCCTATGTATTCAGGTTGCAATGACCATTAAGGCCGGGTTACCCCATTCGGAAATCTGCGGATCACAGCGTGTTTGCTCGCTCCCCGCAGCTTATCGCAAGCTACTACGTCCTTCATCGCCTGATATCGCCTAGGCATCCACCATGTGCACTTAGTCACTTGTCCCTATAACGTTGACCTCTGTACCACCAGCGTCTTTCTTTCGAAATGCACCGGTGACACAAAGACGGTTAGAACAACTGAGTACTACGTATGCACTTGCACCTTTGTAACCGCTTGCGCGGTCCAGCTAGATGCAAGCATGTTGAATCCATGTTTGTTGATTACAATCACTACCCACCAGCGCCTTTAATTCTCGCTTTCACGAGTCTCATCGACACTGATAAATCTTTACTTCTTCCAAATTGTTAAAGAGCGAACAGCTCATGGTTTCTTGTTATAAAAAACCAAACCTAAAGACCTTGTGGCGCTGCGCGCCACCTGTACTTAGGTTTGCATTTTTATGTCTCTGGTGGAGGTTGACGGGATCGAACCGACGACCCCCTGCTTGCAAAGCAGGTGCTCTCCCAGCTGAGCTAAACCCCCCAGGTGTTTCACTGACTGCTTAACTACTTGCTGCTTACCACCCTACTCTGTCTTGGTGGGTCTGGTTGGGCTCGAACCAACGACCCCCGCGTTATCAACACGGTGCTCTAACCAACTGAGCTACAGACCCGCTTGAACCCGCGCCACTTCACCACGACATATCACCACACTCTCGTGCACTTCCTTGTCATCGCTTGCTTGTTTTTACTGCTTGCTGTTCTTCTCTCGACTAACAGCTGATAAGTGTGGACACAGGGCTTCCGCGCATGCTCTAGAAAGGAGGTGATCCAGCCGCACCTTCCGATACGGCTACCTTGTTACGACTTCACCCCAGTCACGAATCCCACCGTGGTAAGCGCCCTCCTTGCGGTTAAGCTACCTACTTCTGGTGAAACCCGCTCCCATGGTGTGACGGGCGGTGTGTACAAGACCCGGGAACGTATTCACCGCGACATGCTGATCCGCGATTACTAGCGATTCCAACTTCATGCAGTCGAGTTGCAGACTACAATCCGGACTACGATACACTTTCTGGGATTAGCTCCCCCTCGCGGGTTGGCGGCCCTCTGTATGTACCATTGTATGACGTGTGAAGCCCTACCCATAAGGGCCATGAGGACTTGACGTCATCCCCACCTTCCTCCGGTTTGTCACCGGCAGTCTCATTAGAGTGCCCTTTCGTAGCAACTAATGACAAGGGTTGCGCTCGTTGCGGGACTTAACCCAACATCTCACGACACGAGCTGACGACAGCCATGCAGCACCTGTGTACTGGTTCTCTTGCGAGCACACTCTGATCTCTCAAAGCTTCCAGCCATGTCAAGGGTAGGTAAGGTTTTTCGCGTTGCATCGAATTAATCCACATCATCCACCGCTTGTGCGGGTCCCCGTCAATTCCTTTGAGTTTTAATCTTGCGACCGTACTCCCCAGGCGGTCTACTTCACGCGTTAGCTGCGTTACCAAGTCAATTAAGACCCGACAACTAGTAGACATCGTTTAGGGCGTGGACTACCAGGGTATCTAATCCTGTTTGCTCCCCACGCTTTCGTGCATGAGCGTCAGTGTTATCCCAGGGGGCTGCCTTCGCCATCGGTATTCCTCCACATCTCTACGCATTTCACTGCTACACGTGGAATTCTACCCCCCTCTGACACACTCTAGCCATGCAGTCACAAATGCAGTTCCCAGGTTGAGCCCGGGCATTTCACATCTGTCTTACATAACCGCCTGCGCACGCTTTACGCCCAGTAATTCCGATTAACGCTTGCACCCTACGTATTACCGCGGCTGCTGGCACGTAGTTAGCCGGTGCTTATTCTTCGGGTACCGTCATTAGCCCACCGTATTAAGATGAACCGTTTCTTCCCCGACAAAAGAGCTTTACAACCCGAAGGCCTTCTTCACTCACGCGGCATTGCTGGATCAGGGTTGCCCCCATTGTCCAAAATTCCCCACTGCTGCCTCCCGTAGGAGTCTGGACCGTGTCTCAGTTCCAGTGTGGCTGGTCGTCCTCTCAGACCAGCTACTGATCGTCGCCTTGGTAGGCTTTTACCCTACCAACTAGCTAATCAGATATCGGCCGCTCCACGAGCATGAGGTCCTTGCGGATCCCCCACTTTCATCCGTAGATCGTATGCGGTATTAGCGCAACTTTCGCTGCGTTATCCCCCACTCCAGGGCACGTTCCGATATATTACTCACCCGTTCGCCACTCGCCACCAGGGTTGCCCCCGTGCTGCCGTTCGACTTGCATGTGTAAGGCATGCCGCCAGCGTTCAATCTGAGCCAGGATCAAACTCTTCAGTTTAATCTCTGTGTTTTATGTCCTCTCGGACATGGTCATCGCTGACCGGTCGCTCACTCAAAATACTGACAGGATCAATCTTTCAATCTTTCCTATATTTCTTCGTGAGCACTTGCTTATATGTAAAGACTCCGTAGCAACCTAAGTCACCACAGTGCACTTCCACCAAGTGCCCACACTTATCAACTGTTAATTGTTAAAGAACTTACCGCACCATCCACAACACTTCGATTACCCTCACCGACCGTGCCGTCTTGTGTGCTGCTGACAAAGCGTTTTGTTTGTCTGCTGCAGAGAAACGAGATTATGCTGCTTTGCGATGTTGGCGTCAACCTTTTCGTTGGCGCGTTCTGCTTTTAATTTCCAGCAAAACCCCAGTTCCGTCGCCTTCTTGCGCTAACGTCGCTGCCACATCACTTGCCGCAATCACCTTCCGAACCCCTGCAATTCCCGCCTTTCGACGGGAGCCGAACTATATCAAATCCCGCGGAAACTTGGCAAGCGTTTCTCTATAAAAGCTTTCATTCCTTCCTTCTGGTCTTCGGTAGCAAAAGTACTGTGGAACATCCTGCGTTCAAAAAGTATGCCTTCAGACAAACTCACCTCATAAGCCCGATTGACCGACTCTTTGATCATCATTACAGAAGGAAGTGACATGCTCGAAATCACAATCGCTGCAGCAATCGCTTCATCAAACAATTTATCGAGAGGAACGACACGGGAAACGAGACCGGCCCGCTCCGCCTCGCTGGCATCCATCATCCGCGCCGTCAAACACAAATCCATGGCTTTTGATTTTGAAACCGCACGAGGCAATCGCTGCGTTCCTCCAGCACCGGGCATGGTTCCCAGTTTGATTTCCGGCTGGCCGAACTTGGCATTCTCAGCTGCGATAATAAAATCGCACATCATGGCCAATTCACATCCCCCTCCCAGCGCGTAACCAGCGACTGCTGCGATGACAGGCTTGCGGATAGTACGAATTCTTTCCCAGTTACGAGTTATGTAATCACCTTTATAAGCGTCCATATAACTGTAATTGGCCATCGCCCCGATATCGGCCCCTGCCGCGAACGCCTTATCGCTACCCGTCAGTACGATGCAGCCGATGTCGTCATTGGCATCAAAAGCAGCCAAGGCATTACCGAGCTCATCCATCAACTGATCATTCAATGCATTGAGCGCCTTCGGACGATTCAGACGGATTACCCCTACCCGCTCCTGTGTTTCAACCAGTATGTTTTCGTAAATCATCGCGTTCTGCCATCTCCATATAAGTTCAACGGGAAAATCTTCATTTCATCATGGCGTTGTTCGCCGGGGACTTTGGCAATAGCACCCACATCATTCCGCGCTGCTTCATTTTTCCTGCTTTTTCACCGGCCTCGGCACCGAAACCCCAGAAGTAATCGGCACGCACCGCATTCTTGATCGCACCGCCCGTATCCTGCGCCATCATCAAACGCTGCAATACTGCAGGATTATTGGGCTGGGTGGTAGACAAATACACCGGCGCTCCCAACGGAATAAATTGAATATCAACAGCAATCGACCTCTGCGGGGTCAATGGCACTCCAAGCGCGCCTTTCGGTCCTTTGCGAGGATCAGAAATCGATTCCTCCTTGAAAAACACATAGCTTGGATTTGCATTCAGCAATTCCTGCTGACGCTCCGGATGCGCGCTGTACCACGCCTTAATTCCCTGCGCCGATGCCTGGTCGAGTGTCAGCTCGCCACGATCAACGAGATAGCGACCGATAGATTTATACGGGTACCCATTCTGATCGGCATATGCAACCCGGACAACCGAACTGCCATCGGCAAATTTCACCCTGCCCGAACCCTGTACCTGCAGAAAAAAAGCTTCAATGGGATCATCGACCCACAGCAGTTCCTTTCCCGACATGGCCCCGGGTTTGGTCAGATCGGCGCGCGGGTAATACGCCACGACCTTGTTTCCCTGGATCCGTCCGCGCAAGCGCATGCCTTTCAATTCCGGGTACACCCCGGCAAGATCAATCGTCAGCAAGTCATCCGGCACACGGTAAAGAGGCGTCTGATAGATCCCGCCGCGCTTGCGCGCACCGCGCAGCAGCGGTTCGTAATACCCCGTCACCAGTCCTGATTCCGAACCATCGGCATTAAACACCTGATTCGGCACGAAGAAGGCAACAAAGAACGCCCGTACCGCCTGCAAGTCGGACACATTGACATCCTGTGCGATCGTACAAGGTTCCTTCCAGTCGGCTTTCCTGATCAGCACTTCGCACGATGCCAGAAAGGCAGGCCAGGTTTCACGCTGATCATCCTTGTCCCAGCCAGGCAAAGTTGAAAAATTAACCGGGCGTAATATCTCACCTTTGGGACCTGCTGGAGGCACGACAGGCACTGGGACGGCGACCGCCGGTTCAGGTGGAGTAGTAACGCAACCGGCCAGAATGAAGGCAAACAGGGAAACTGAAGCGAGTAAGCTAAGACGTTTTGATGACATGAAAGATGATCTGCTATGTGGCTGTTACTGTTGGAAGCTGGTGTCGCTGGATGTTTGCTGATCTTTATCGTCTGGTGGACGATGTACTCGGGCCCGAAAGCACGTCGCCCGCCATCGAAACCGCAAGCACCCAAAAAGGAAGACGAGACTTAATTCAATGCAATGTGCGCGGTAACGACAACACGAACTCAGGAATCACGGTCTGGAATTGTTCGCCGTCCTGCGCGACACAAAAGTATTCGCCCCGCATCGATCCTTGAGGCGTCGCCAGCGTTGCACCGCTGGTGTATTCAAATGCCTGCCCTGGTTCCAGCAGCGGTTGATGGCCGACTACGCCGAGTCCACGCACCTCTTCAATATGGTTATTGCCGTCGGTAATCACCCAGTGCCGGGATATCAGCTGCGCTGGAATCTGCCCCGTATTCTTGATCGTTACCGCATAGGCGAATACGAAGGTCGAACGTTCCGGCTCGGACTGCTCCGCCAGATATTGCGTTCTGACGGTAACGGTGAATTCGTACGCTGCTGCCATGAATGGTCCTCGGCTGGTTGGAAATAGATCACATCGCTCCGGCAGGTTTGGTCGCCGGAGTGACCGGACATTTTGACGAACGCCTCACCGCTTAGCAAGCACGACAGGGTTAAAATGCCGCACCTCCATTGAATTGATAACCATGCCAACTTACCACATCGCACCCAGCATCCTGTCAGCCGACTTTGCCCGTCTTGGCGAAGAGGTGCGTAACGTCGTCAGCGCCGGTGCCGACATCATCCATTTCGACGTGATGGATAACCATTACGTTCCCAATCTGACCATCGGCCCGCTGGTCTGCGCAGCAATCCGCCCGCACGTACAAGTACCGATCGACGTGCACCTGATGGTGAAACCGGTCGATCGCCTCATTCCTGATTTCGCCAAAGCAGGTGCCAACATCATTAGCTTCCATCCGGAAGCGTCGGAACACATCGATCGCACGCTGCAACTGATTCGTGACAACGGCTGCAAGGCCGGACTGGTCTTCAATCCGGGAACACCGTTGCATTTTCTCGAGCATGTGATGGACAAGATAGACCTGATCCTGATCATGTCGGTCAACCCCGGCTTCGGTGGCCAGTCCTTCATTCCGGAAGCGCTGAAAAAAATCGCTGCAGTGCGCAAGCTGATCGATGAATCCGGACGCACGGTCCTGCTCGAAGTTGATGGCGGCATCAAGATCGAGAATATCGCCGCCGCGGCCAGGGCGGGTGCGGACACCTTCGTCGCCGGCTCCGCAATCTTTGGCGCAACGGATTACAAAACCGTCATCGATGCCATGCGCGCCGAACTGGCTGGCGCATGAAATTCTCCGGCATCCGCGCCGCCATCATCGACCTCGACGGCACGATGATCGATACCGCACCGGATTTTCACTGTGCGATCAATCGCATGCGCGCGGAACTCTCGCTCGCCCCGCTGGACCTCGAACTGATCAAAAGCTTCGTTGGCAAAGGATCAGAAAACCTGATGCGCCGCGTACTGGCCGTCGATTACAACGAGCAGGATGTCAAGCGCCATTTCGATACCGCACTGGCATCGTATCAACACCATTACCTGGCCATCAATGGCGATTACGTCACCCTGTACGACCAGGTCTATGAAGGCCTCGCACAACTGCGTCACCAGCAGATCCGGCTGGCCTGCGTGACCAACAAGCCAATCGCCTTTGCACTGCCGCTGCTGGAAAAAACCGGACTGCGCGAGTATTTCGAGCTGGTCTACGGCGGCGACTCGCTGCCCACCAGGAAGCCCGAACCCGGCCCGTTCCTGCAAGTCTGCGCCGACTTCGACATCACCCCCGCGCAAGTCGTGGCCATTGGCGATTCATCCAACGATGCCCGCGCAGCCCGTGCCGCCGGTTGCCATGTACTGACCGTTCCTTACGGCTACAACCATGGCGAACCTGTACAGTCAATTGACTCGGATGGTATAGTCCAGACGCTGCTGGAAGCAGCTGGCCTGATCTCTCACTGACCTTCTACTGATTACTCTCACTCATGCTTCTCGCTAAAAAAACACACGCCTGCTTCACCAGCGCTCCCGAGGCCTGGCTGTGGCGAGGCTGGCAAATCCCGGACTGAACTGTCCCCGATTCGCCGTTGATTTCGCCTGCGGGCGTCAACGTTTCCCGAGAACCCGCCGTCCCGATAACCGGGCGGCCTGGAGAGCACCATGACCGAACTCGAATTCAAATCGCTTGCCACGCAAGGCTATAACCGTATCCCGCTGATCGCCGAAGCCTTCGCCGATCTCGAAACCCCGCTGACGCTGTACCTGAAGCTCGCACAAACCCAAAGCGCCGGAAAGAATACCTTCCTGCTCGAGTCCGTCGTCGGCGGCGAACGCTTCGGACGCTACTCGTTCATCGGCTTGCCGGCGACGACCATCATGCGCAGCCATGGCCAGCTGACCGAAGTCCTCGTCGATGGCAAGGTCACTGAATCCATCACCGGCAATCCGCTTGACTTCATCGAACAATTCCAGGCCCGCTACAAGGTAGCGATCCGTCCGGGCATGCCGCGTTTTTGCGGCGGACTGGCCGGTTACTTTGGCTACGACACGGTACGTCACATCGAAAAACGGCTGGCCGACTCGACGCCGAAAGACGATCTCGGACTGCCCGATATCCAGCTGATGGTGACCGAGGAACTGGCCGTCATCGATAACCTGTCCGGCAAACTGTACCTGATTGTCTATGCCGATCCGACCCGGCCCGAAGCGTTTTCGACCGCCCGCCAACGGCTCAAGGACTTGCGCGCGATGCTGCGCCGCGCGGTCGACGCACCGGTCACGTCGGCTTCGGTGCGCACCGAAAGCATCCGCGATTTTCCGCGCGACGCTTACCTGAAAGCGGTCGCGCAGGCCAAGGAATACGTGATGGCCGGCGATCTGATGCAAGTACAGATCGGCCAGCGCATCCGCAAGCCCTATGTCGATTCGCCGCTGAGCCTGTATCGCGCCTTGCGCTCGCTGAATCCGTCGCCGTACATGTACTTCTACAACTTCGGCGACATGCAAATTGTCGGTGCCTCGCCGGAAATTCTGGTCCGTAACGAGAGCATCAATGCCGACCAGATGAAGGTCACGATCCGTCCGCTGGCCGGCACGCGTCCACGCGGATCGACGCCGGAAAGCGACGCCGTACTGGCCACCGAATTGCTGGCCGACCCGAAAGAAATCGCTGAGCACGTAATGCTGATCGACCTGGCCCGCAATGACCTGGGCCGCATCGCCGACACCGGCAGCGTGAAGGTCACCGACAAGTTCGTCATCGAAAAATATTCGCATGTGCAGCACATCGTCTCGAACGTCGAAGCAGTGCTCAAGCCGGGCCTGTCGAATCTCGATGTACTCCGGGCGACCTTCCCTGCCGGCACGCTGTCGGGTGCGCCGAAAGTACGCGCGATGGAAGTGATCGACGAACTCGAACTGACCAAGCGCGGCATCTACGGCGGTGCCTGCGGTTACCTGTCGTTCGGTGGCGAAATGGATCTGGCGATTGCAATCCGTACCGGCGTCATCAAGGACGGCATGTTGTACGTGCAGGCCGCCGCCGGCATCGTCGCCGATTCGGTGCCTGAAATGGAATGGCAGGAAACCGAGAACAAGGCCCGCGCGGTATTACGCGCAGCGGAACAAGTACAAGATGGCCTGGACGGGGAGATCTGACATGCTGCTAATGATCGACAATTACGATTCGTTTACCTACAACCTGGTGCAGTACTTCGGCGAACTCGGCGAAGACGTGCGCACGGTACGTAATGACGCCATCACCCTCGACGCCATCGCGGCGATGAAGCCGGACCATATCTGCATCTCGCCGGGACCGTGCACGCCGCAGGAAGCCGGTGTCTCGGTGCCGTTGCTGCAACGCTTTGCCGGCCAGATTCCTATCCTCGGCGTGTGCCTCGGCCATCAGGCCATCGGCGCAGCATTCGGCGGCAAGGTGATCCGGGCGCGCGAAGTCATGCACGGCAAGACCTCGCTGATCGCGCACACTGGCGTGAGCGTATTCAAGGATTTGCCGAGTCCGTACACGGTGACCCGCTATCACTCGCTGGCCATCGAGCGCGCGTCATTGCCGGCGTGCCTGGAAGTCACGGCCTGGACCGACGACGGCGAAATCATGGGCGTGCAGCACAAGGAATTCAATTTGCATGGCGTGCAGTTCCATCCCGAATCGATCCTGTCGGAGCATGGCCACGCGCTGCTGCAAAATTTCCTGCGAGGCTGATGTGCCCTCCTCCACTTCATTGACAGGACACACGATGCCCATCACGCCACAAGAAGCGCTGCTGCGCTGTATCGACCACCGCGAAATTTTTCACGACGAAATGCTGTCGCTATTCCGCCAGATCATGCAGGGCGAGATGTCGCCGGTAATGATCGCGGCACTGACGATGGGCTTGCGCGTGAAGAAGGAAACCGTCGGCGAAATCGCTGCCGCGGCGCAGGTCATGCGCGAGTTTGCTACCAAGGTACCGATGGCAGACACCACCCACCTGCTCGACATCGTCGGCACCGGCGGCGACGGTGCCAACACCTTCAACATTTCGACCGCCACGATGTTCGTCGCGGCAGCGGCCGGCGCGCGCGTGGCCAAGCATGGCGGACGCAGCGTGTCGTCGTCGTCGGGCAGCGCCGATGTGCTCGAAGCACTCGGCGTGAACATCAACCTGAAGCCCGAACAGATCGCGCAATCGATCGCCCAGACCGGTATCGGCTTCATGTTCGCGCCCAACCACCACGCTGCCATGAAACACGCGGCGCCGGTGCGCAAGGAACTCGGCGTGCGGACCATTTTCAACATCCTCGGCCCGCTGACCAATCCGGCCGGCGCACCCAATATCCTGATGGGAGTTTTTCACGCCGACCTCGTTGGCATCCAGGTGCGCGTATTGCAGCGGCTCGGTGCGCAACATGCGATGGTGGTCTGGGGCCGCGACAACATGGACGAGATTTCGCTCGGTGCCGGCACCCTCGTTGGCGAGCTCGTCAATGGCGAAATCCGCGAATACGAAATCCATCCGGAAGACTTCGGCCTGGCAATGGTCGCGAGTCGCAACCTGAAGGTCAGCAACGCCACCGAGTCGCGCCAGAAAATCCTCGAAGCGCTCGACGATACCCCCGGCCCGGTGCGCGATATCGTCGCCCTCAATGCTGGCGCTGCACTGTATGCGGCCGGCATCTCGGCGTCGATAGGCGACGGATTGATCGCGGCACAAGCCGCCATCGCCTCCGGTGCCGCGCGCGCCAAGCTGGCGCAATTCGTCAGCGTTACCCAGCAACTAGCCAGCTCCTGAAGCCACGAAAACCATGTCCGATATCCTTACCAAAATCCTCGACGTCAAGGCCGACGAAGTCGCTGCCGCAAAAAAATACCGTGACTTTGCCAGCCTGCGCCGCGAAGTCGAAGCCGATACCGAAGCACGCGCCAACCTGCGCGGATTCGAGGCCAGCCTGCGTCAGAAAATCGCTGCCGGCCAGGCGGGCGTGATTGCCGAAATCAAGAAAGCCTCACCCTCCAAAGGCGTCTTGCGGCTCGATTTCAAGCCAGCCGAAATCGCTGCCAGCTACGCACAATTCGGCGCGGCCTGCCTGTCGGTGCTGACCGATGTGAACTTCTTTCAGGGTGATCCGGCCTATCTGCGACAAGCTCGTGCGGCTTGCAATTTGCCGGCGCTGCGCAAGGATTTCATGATCGATCCGTACCAGGTTTATGAAGCCCGCAGCTGGGGTGCGGATGCCATCCTGCTGATCGTCGCGGCGCTCGATCACGGCCTGATGGCCGAGATGGAAGCCGTCGCGCATGAGCTCGGCATGGGCGTGCTGATCGAGGTGCACAACGCGGACGAACTGACCGCCGCGCTGCGCCTCAAGAGCGCGCTGCTCGGCGTGAACAACCGCAACCTGCGCACCTTCGAGACCTCGCTGCAGAACACCATCGATCTGCTGCCGCGCATCTCGCCGGGCAAGCTGGTCATCACCGAGTCGGGCATCGTGAGCACCGATGATGTCAAGCGCATGCGCGACCACGACGTCAATGCCTTCCTCGTCGGCGAAGCCTTCATGCGCGCCGCCGACCCGGGGTTCGAACTGAACCGGCTATTTGCCTGAGCTCAGCCAGGCACGCCGTAATTTAACCGCGGCGGCTGGCTTGTCGAGCAGCGACAAACTGCTGGCCGGCGCATCATCGAGTGCCAGCTTTACGCTAAACGTCATCAGCTCGTCGCGCCGGAATGCATGTACTTCCACCTTGTCCCCCGCCCGATAACGACGCAGCAAATCCGCCAGATTGGTGGCATTGACGCGCAAGCCGTCGATGGCGACAAGTACATCTCCCGCCGACATCCCTGCCCGATGCGCCACGCCTTTTTCATAGACGCTGGCGAGCTTGCAATCATTGCCGTCGCGCGCAGTCCGTGCGCCCAACGCCACCACGCCCGGGGCCTTCTTCGCGGCGAACATCACACCGAATGGCGCGAGCACATCGGCCAGCGGCAAGTCGCTGGTACCGCGCACCGCACGGTCGAGCAAACGCTTGAGCTTCAGGCCGGTGGCTTCATCGATCAGCGCCTCGACCTCGGCTTCGGTGACGCCACGGCCGGTCTCAAAGAAGTCACGGCCATAGCGCTGCCACAACAAGCGCATCACGTCATCGAGTGACTTCTTGCCGGCGGTGCCGGCACGGATGGTCAGGTCCAGCGTCAGCGCCACCAGCGAGCCCTTGGTGTAATAACTGACGATCGCGTTCGGCGCGTTTTCGTCCTGCCGGTAGTATTTGATCCACGCATCGAAGCTCGATTCCGCCACCGATTGCTTGCTGCGACCGCTGCCGCGCAGCACGCTGTCGATGGTCTTGCCAAGCAGCGTGAAATACGCGGCATCATCGATGACGCCGCTGCGCACCAGCATCAGGTCATCGTAATAACTGGTAAAGCCTTCGAACAGCCACAGCAGCGAGGTATAGCTTTCGCTGGCCAGCGCATACGGTGCGAAAGCAGCCGGCTTGATGCGCTTGACGTTCCAGGTATGGAAATACTCGTGGCTGCACAGCCCGAGAAAAGTCCGGTAGCCGTCGCTCAGTTCCGGTTGGCCAAGCACCGGCAGGTCGGCGCGCTTGCAGATCAGCGCCGTCGACGCGCGATGTTCAAGCCCGCCGTAGCCATCGCCGACCGCCAGCGTCATGAACAGGTAACGCGCCATCGGCGCGCGTTTGGATTCCGGCTCGAACAGGGCGATCTGCGCTTCGCAAATCCGGGTCAGGTCGGTTTGCAAACGCGCCATGTCGAGGTTCGGCACATTGCCGGTGATGACGATATCGTGCGGTACGCCGTGCGCGACAAACGTCGCCAGTGCGAAGGTGCCGAGCTCGACCGGATGATCGATCAGCTCGTCATAGTTGGCTGCGACATAGGTACCGAAACCCAGTCGTGCGGCGTCGAGTTCCGGCAGTGCGGTGGCCACGCGCCAGTGCTTGCAAGCGACGTCATCCGGCTTGACGATATCGACCACGTGCGGCACGGCATCCTGCCCGGCCACTTGCAGGAACACGCTGGTGCCATTGAAAAATCCGTGGGTCTGGTCCAGATGCGCGGCGCGCACCGACAGGTCCCACGCATAGACGTCGTAGCTGACGACCAGCGCACCGCTGCAGGCGGCGGCTTGCCAGCTGTGCTTGTCGCACTTGCGCAGGACGACTTTCTTGCCGCCCGAAGTGGCGCGGATCTGCACGATGTTGCGGGCGAATTCGCGGATCATGTAGCTGCCCGGAATCCACGCCGGCAGGCTCAGCAACTGGCCGGCCGGATCGGGCCGGGCGATCGTCAGCGTGACCTCGAACAGGTGAGCAGCGAGGTCGCGCGCGACGATGGTGTAATGAATCGGATGGGTCACATGGTTGGTCACATCATTGGTCACATCAGCTCCTGACATTGGCAGCGAGGAAGGTCACGACCAATGCCGTGACGACCACGCAAGTAAGTTTGAAACGCAGACCGATAAACCAATCCGGAATGCCATACCACTGGTACAAGCGCTTGTCGATCTGGTAGGCCGCAATGAAGCCGGCCATCAGCACGGCAAAGCCCAGGCCGATCTCGATGCGCGACGCCAGCAACGCAATGAGCGACGGCGTCACGCCCCAGATCAGGGATCGCTTGGTCTGAGCGATAGTCAGCAGGTTGCAGGTCAGCGCGGCTCCCCAGTGAATGCCGCCGAGGAAGGACAGGATCGCAATGCCGTACGCGAGCTGGGCCTTGACCAGATAGCCCAGCCAATCCGGATGGACCAGCCAGCAACCGAGCGACAGTAATACGAACGGAATCAGGCCAGCCATGCCGAGCCGGAATGCCAGCCGCTGGTTAAAAAAATTTATGTTCATTCAGGAAGTTTCCGGGTGAAGAGGGACAAACCAACTCGTGCAGGTGTAACGCATTCAGCCCGCTTTTTTCAGATCGTCGGGCGTGTCGATGTCAAACAGAATACCGGGATCATCGACTTCGACCTCGACCACCGGATGCACTCTGACGACCTCGCGCGCACCCTGATCGCCATGCATGTCCAGCAATGCCTGCTGGTGCAGGCGACTGAATCCGACCGGATTGCCGCGCCGTCCCTGATGCACCGGGACTGCGATATCGGCACCGTCGCGAATTGCGGCGTCGAGCGCTGCGATGGTCGATGACTTCACGTGCGGCATGTCGGCCAGCGCCACGATCCAGCCCGGCGCAGCGGCGCTGCTGCGCACCCCGTGCGCCAGCGTGTGCCCCATGCCGGCAGCGGCGTCGGCGCAGCAACTGGTAGCAAAGCCCGACTGATGCAGCAAGTTCATCAGCCGCAGTGCATCCGGATGCACTACCACCAGCGTGCTGGTCAGGGCCTGCGCCAGACGCTGCGCCGAACGCAGCGCCACATGCTCGCCCTGCGGCAGGATTTGCAGTAGTTTGTTCTGCAAGCCGCTCGGATCGAAACGACGGCCGCGGCCGGCCGCGAGCAAAAGTCCGGTGCAATGCATGAGCGCGCTCCGTCAGGTCAGGTCGAACGGCAGCTTGCGCAAGCGCTTGCCACTGAGCCTGGCGAGCGCATTAGCAAAAGCCGGTGCCAGTGGCGGCAAGCCGGGTTCGCCCATGCCGGTCGGTGCATCGCCGGAAGCAACGATATGCACAGCCACCTTTGGCATGTCAGGCATGCGTGCAACCAGATAATCATTGAAGTTGTTTTGCTGGACCACGCCATCCTTGAGCGTCACTGCCGCGCCGGCCAATGTGGTGCCCAATCCCATCAGGATCGCGCCCTGCACTTGCGCTTCGATGGTCAGCGGATTGACAGCGAGGTTGCAGTGCACGCCGGCGGTGACTGAATGCAGCTTCGGCTTACCCTCGGTCAGCGACGCCACGACAACGTAGGCGACGACCGAGTTGAACGATTCATGCAGCGCCACGCCCCAGGCCTGACCTGCCGGCAGCTTGGCCTTGCCGTAACCTGACCTGGCTACCGCCAGGTCGAGTGCGGCCAGATGGCGCGGATGTTTGTCGCCAATGAGCTTCTTGCGATAGGCCACCGGATCGGTACCGGCGATCTGGGCGGCTTCATCGATCAGCGTTTCCATCACGAAGGCGGTGTGGGTCGAACCGACCGAGCGCCACCACAGCACCGGTACGTTGGCCTTGACGTTGTGAACCGACAGCTTCATCGGCAACGCATACGGTGCGCCCATGCCTTCGGTCATCGTGGAGT
Organism: Actimicrobium sp. CCC2.4; assembly: GCF_034347385.1. Lineage (NCBI taxonomy): Bacteria > Pseudomonadati > Pseudomonadota > Betaproteobacteria > Burkholderiales > Oxalobacteraceae > Actimicrobium > Actimicrobium sp. CCC2.4. Next base: position 17,699 of record NZ_CP133777.1, read on the forward strand.
CCACGCCATCCTTGACTGCAAAGGCTTCGAACGCCGTTCCGATCATGATCGACTGGCTGACGATGGTGTGGTTCCAGGCCACGATGTCGCCGTTGTCATCGAGGCCGATTTCGGCGCGATGGACTGTCGCAGGACGGTAATAACCACCCTTGATATCATCCTCGCGGCTCCAGATCACCTTCACCGGGCTGGTTTTTCCGGCTGCTTTCCAGACCTTGGCGACCTGCACCGCTTCGACGATGAAGTCCGAAGTCGGCACGCCGCGCCGGCCGAAACCACCGCCGGCCATCATTGTGTTTACCGTGACCTGCCCGACCTTCAGCCCGGCTGTACGCGCAATAGCCGCCTGGTCGACGGTCTGGAACTGGGTGCCGGCCCAGACCGTGCATGCGTCGGCCTTCAGATCGACGATGCAGTTCAATGGCTCCATAGGCGCGTGCGCCAGATACGGAAACTCATAGTCCGCCGTGATTTTTTCGGTGCCGCTGCGAGCTTGCCGATGTCGGCCTTGATCGCGACGAGACCGGGCTGTTGTGCCAACTCCTTGTAAGCAAGCAGTTGCCGGTCGCTGCTGATTTTTTCGAGGCCGCTGGTATCCCAGTCGATGACTAACGCATCGCGCCCGGTCTTGGCCGGCCAGTAACCGTCGGCGATCACGACCACACCACTGCCGCCGCGATCGGTCGGCACTTCCAGCACGGCCAGCACGCCCTTGACGGCCAGCGCCTTGGTTGCATCGAATTTACCGACCTTGCCGCCAAAGACCGGCGGCCGCGCCACCACGGCCACCTTCATGCCGGGCACGCTGGCGTCAATGCCGAACACTTGCCCGCCTGTTGACTTTGCGCGGGCGTCGATGCGTGGCGTCGGCTTGCCAATCCGCTTGAAATTTTTCGGGTCTTTGAGCACCACTTTCTCCGGCATCGGCAGCTTCATTGCCGCGTCGGCCAACGCGCCGTAGCTTGCTTTCTTGCCGCCGGGGCCGATCACGACGCCGTCGGCCGTGCTGCATCGGGCCGGCTCGACTTGCCATTGTTGAGCGGCGGCTGCGATCAGCATCGCCCGCGCGGTCGCGCCGATTTCACGGTATTGCGTATACGAGTGGGCGATGGTGCCGGAGCCGCCGGTCATTTGCATGCCGAACGCCGGGTCCTTGAAGACCTCGGCAGCCGGTGCCAGCTCGCTGCGCACCAGGGTCCAGTCGCAATCGAGTTCTTCGGCAATCAGCATCGGCAGACTGGTATTGACGCCCTGGCCGAATTCGAGCCGGTTGACGGCTACGGTGATGGTGTTGTCGGGAGCAATCCGCAAAAAGGCGTTGGGCGCGTACACCGCCTTCGGTGCCTGTGCATTGGCCATCTTGTTCATGCCTGGCACGAAAAAGCCGAGCAGCAAACCGCCGCCAACGACACTGGACGCCTTCATGAAATGACGACGCGAGATGTGGCTTGATGCGTAGCTTGGTGCGTGACTCGTTGCGTGGCTTGATACGCCGGCGCCATTAGCGGCAACCTGGTTTATCCATTCGGTACGCATGTGATTCTCCGGAAAGTGGCAAGGCTCAGGCCAGCGTTTTTGAGGCGTCCTTGATCGCAGCGCGGATGCGCTGATAGGTGCCGCAGCGGCAGATATTGCCACTCATGGCGGCATCGATATCGGCATCGGAAGGCGATTTGTTGGACCGCAGCAAGGCAGTCGCTGTCATGACCTGGCCGCTCTGGCAGTAACCGCATTGCGGCACGTCGAGTTTGACCCAGGCATCCTGCACCGCCTTGCCGACCTTGTCCGCCTGCATGGCTTCGATGGTGGTGATTTTTGCTCCGGTGGCAACCGAAATCGGCGTGACGCACGAGCGGATTGGCTGACCGTTGAGGTGCACGGTACACGCACCGCACAGTGCAGCGCCACAACCGAACTTGGTACCGGTCATGTTGAGGTTATCCCGCAGCGCCCACAGAATTGGGGTGGAAGGATCGGCATCGACCTGCATGTCTTTGCCGTTGATATTGAGTGTGACCATGGAGTGCTCCGTATGGTGAAGGCGTTCTTGCGCTGGATCCGCATGTTGATCGGCTGAAATATAACGGATTTCAATAGGGACCGTGCAATGTGCCCGCCCCCTATTTGCCTGCGCGAACCAGATTACTGCGTGGCGAGCTTGGCTTCGAACGCCTTGACATCCATCGCGCCGGGAACCCGGCTGCCGTCGGCAAAGAAGATCGTCGGGGTTCCCGTGATACGCAGTTTCTGGCCGAGCGCCAGCACTTTGTCATTCGGCGTGGTGCAAGCGGCCGGCGCTGCGGCGGCTTCCTTGCCCCTCAACATCCAGTCATCCCAGGCCTTGTTACGATCCGCTGCGCACCAGACATTCTTGGCCTTCACACCCGAGTCTTCAGACAGGATGTTGTACAAGAAGGTGTACACCGTCACGTTATCCACGCCTTGCAAGGTTTGCCGGAAACGCTTGCAGTATCCGCAGTTCGGATCCTCGAACACCGCAATGACGCGCTTGCCATCGCCCTTGACCGATTTGATCGCCATCTCCAGCGGCAGGTCGGCAAACTTGATGCGGCTGACTTCGTCGACGCGCGACTTGGTCAGGTCCTTGAAGGTCTTGCTGTCCATCACGCGACCGACGAACAAGTAGTTGGCTTGTTCGTCGGTGTACAGGATGTCACCGCCGACGTGCAACTCATACAGCCCGCCATAAGGTGTCTTGCGAACGGATTCGACAACGGCACCGTCGCCGAGGCGCGGCTCGATCAGCTTCTTGATTTTGGCTTCCTGCGGCGTTTCGGCGCAGGCAACAAGTGTCGACAGAGCCAGCGAAACAGCGAGTACGGACTTATAAAGTTTCATGCAATGATTTCCAGAAATGGGGTTAGAGACGCGAGCACCGCTCACTTGATGCCCCCTGCGGCGTGGGACATCAGACGTCTTTTTATGACCGGCAACTTATTGAGCAAGTTCAATCCTAGATTACGGACTATACGCAGCGGTTCGAACTGGCTTGAAAACAAGCGTTGCAGTCCATCGGTGGCGATCTGCATCATCAGCACTTCTTCCTTGCGCGAACGGGCATAAGCGGCGAGCAGGCGGGCGTCGCCGCAATCGCGCCGGGCATCAGCGCCCAACAAGGCGCGCAATAGCGCAGCGACATCACCGAAACCCAGGTTCATGCCATGTCCGGCCAGCGGATGCACGGCGTGGGCGGCATCGCCCAGAAGCGCAATACGCGGGGCAACAAACTGATGTGCACGGATCAGTGCAAGCGGAATCGCCTGTACCCGTTCAGGCTGCATCGGCTGCAGCTGACCAAACGGCTGCCCGGGCAATGCCGTCAGGCGCGCGGCCAGTTGCGACGGCGACTCGGTCATCAGCGTTGCTGCCAGCGCATCCGGTGCCGACCAGACCAGCGAAACGCGCTGCCCTGCCAGCGGCAGCAAGGCAATGATCCCTTCGGTCGCCGTGAACCACTGGTAAGCCACGCCCTGATGGGCAACACTGCACTCGAAGTTGCTGACGACGGCGCGTTGTTCGTAAGGGCGATAGTCGATGCCGATATCGGCATGGTTGCGTACCCAGGAATGGGCTCCATCGGCACCGATCACCAGCGCCGCCGTCAAGTGGCTGCCATCGACCAGGTCGATACGGGCCGCATCGGCCGCGACATGCAAGGCCGAGGCCGAGCCGGTGACCAGCGTGACATCCCGCGAAAAGCGCAACGCCGCGTCCAGCGCCTGGTCCAGATTGCGGTGCTCGACAATCCAGGCCAGCGCGGCGACATGCGCGCCATACGCATCGAACTCGATCTTGCCGGCATGATCGCCATCACCGATGACCACCATCCCGTCGACGGCAGCCACACGATCGGCATCGAGCGCATCCCACACCTTCAGCGAGGTCAGCACATCGCGCGCGACATCGTTCAATGCATAGACCCGCAAGTCCCAGGCCGCTGACGCTGATGCCGCTTTCGCCGCTGGCGAAGGCGGCGGACAGAGCAAAGCAACCCGGTATCCCGCCTGCGCCAAGCCGAGCGCCGTGGTTTTTCCTATGGTGCCGTTGCCGATAACGCAAATGTCGGTGTGCATGTGATTCGATCAAAAGAAGTGGGGATGGAAATGCCTGGGGCAGATTATAGCGGCTGGTCAAAATTTAGATTCCCCCTCCAGCTTGCAAAATCCAAAAGAGTTGCTATACTTGCGCCCCTTGGCCTGGTAGCTCAGTCGGTAGAGCAGAGGATTGAAAATCCTTGTGTCGGTGGTTCGATTCCGCCCCGGGCCACCAAGAACAGCAGCCTCCGGAAAGCAATTTCCGGAGGCTTTTTGTTTTTTTACCTTCTGCAAAAAATGTCCGCCTGCCTGCAGGCGGACAACTCTCACTCTGCTCAGTACGCCTTGGCCAGAAACGACAATGACAAGCCATGCGCCAGCGACGAGGTCTTCTGGTCGTAAGCAGGACGCTCCCAGCAATTAAATCCGTGATCGACATCCGGATACACCTCGATGACCGCCGTTTTCACATCGGCAAACGCGTTCTGGACCGACTTCACTGCGGCGGCCGAAATGTAGTGATCCTTTTCTGCAAAATGGATCAGGATCGGGCAGATCACTTTGTCGACCAGGTTCAGGTGTTCTTCGATGGAGCCCGGGTAATAACAGACCGCCGCATCGACACCGGCGTTGGCAGCACTGAGATAGGACAGCAAGCCACCCATACAATAACCGAGCGAAGCCACCTTACCGTTACATTGCGGCAATGCGCGTAATGCACTGACCGTGGTCGTCAAATCCTGAATCGCCAGCGGGAAGTCCGTGTTTTGCATGAAGCCGATTGCCGCACCAAAATCACTCTCGGTGTAGCCAAGATCCACCCCCGCTTGCTGACGCCAGAACAGGTCCGGCGCAAGCACCACATAACCGTCCAGCGCGTATTGGTCTGCCACTGCCTTGATATGGTCATTGACACCGAAAATTTCCTGGATCAGGACGATGCCCGGACCGGTTCCGGTCGGCGGCAATGCCAGATAGCCCTGGAAGGTTTTTCCGTCGTGGCTTGCAATATCGATCATTTGAGATGTCATGGTGTCATTTCTTTCAAGAAGAGGGAAAGGTACTAAGAACATGAACCGCCCACTGCGCAGACGGCAACCTGATGGGAAGACAAAATGCTCACAGCACGGGTTCTGCCGCGCGTGAAGTCTAGGGTATCCGCACTATTTGTGCTGTAGCGGCGGGTCCTAAGCCCTCGCGCAGCAAAACAATATTTTTATATAGCAACTATTTGACGCGTCCTGTAGGATCTTTGAGGGAACTACCAACCCTTAGTCATGCATCCGTACTCCGCTGGTCGGACCGTCCGGCTTCATGCCACAAAGATCAACCGGGCGGCCACCTCGCATGCAATTTCACGACTTCGACCAGCAGCCCAGACATCAACCATCGATCGATCCTGCCCAGCAGGACGCGGCGTCTGCATTGATATCGACCAATGCACGGCTCGAATATCTGATCGCCAATACGCCCGCCATTATTTACAGCAGCGTTCCGACCGGCGACTTCAAGATGACTTTTGTCAGTGATAACGCCCGACGCGTGCTTGGCTATGAGCCGGCGGACATGGTCGCTGATCCGAATTTCTGGTTCGACCATATTCACCCGGAAGACATTCCCACTATTTTTTCCAGTCTGGCATTGCTGTTTGTAGAAGGCCAACGCTCGTACGAATATCGTTTCAAAACCAGCGATGGTATCTATCTGTGGATGCATGACACGCTTCGTCTGATGCGCGACGCAAACAACGAACCGCTGGAAGTCGTGGGCTTACTCAGCAACATCACCGAACGCAAAAAAATGGAAGAAGCCCTGCAAAAAAAGGGCGATGAACAGCAACGGATGATTGAGGAAATGCAGCAGATGCAGGCCAAGCTCCTGCAATCCGAAAAAATGGCCTCGATCGGCCAACTGGCAGCTGGAATCGCACATGAAATCAACAATCCTGTTGGTTTCGTCAATTCCAATCTGGGTTCGCTACGCGGTTATGTCGATACGCTGCTTGTCGTCCTCGAACAATATGATGCGGCCGTCGCCACGACGACGGACGTGCGTGACCTGAAATTACAATTGGCGCAGATCCAGCAAGAGGCTGAAGTCGACTACCTGCGCGAAGACGCCGTCGCGCTGGTGAGCGAATCGCTTGATGGCCTCAAAAGAGTTCGCGATATTGTCCAGTCGCTGAAGGACTTCGCTCATGTCGGCGAATCGGACTGGCAAGTGGCCGATCTGCACCACGGGCTGGATAGTACGCTGATGATTGCTGCCAACGAATTCAAGTACAAAGCCAGCATCGAAAAGCACTACGGCAAGCTACCGCTGGTGATGTGCCTGGCTTCACAAATCAATCAGGTCTTCATGAATCTGATCATCAATGCCGCACAGTCCATTACCAACAAAGGGACCATCACCATTCGTACCGGCGTCAGCGATGACTGGGTCTGGATAGAAATCGGCGATACCGGAAAGGGAATTGCAGCAGACCAGATCAACCGGATCTTCGAACCATTCTTCACTACTAAACCTATCGGCCAGGGCACCGGGCTGGGTTTGTCGCTGTCCTACAATATTGTCAGTCAGCACAGTGGCCGGATAGAGGTCGACAGCCAGGTCGATCTGGGTACGCGCTTTACCGTGCATCTGCCAATTAATCCGCCAGCCATGGCCTGAATCACGCGACGCCAGATAAAAAAAGCCCGGACAATGCCGGGCTGTTTTTTTGGAAGCGGCTGGTCTAGCCGCCGGTCTTCAGTTTGGTAACCCGGGTCGCCCGCTCCGGAATCACGTCCGGCGATGGGCGCCCTTTCTGGGCCAGCAGCTTGATGAAATCCTGCACGATCTGGCGATGATGCATATCCAGCTCCATGAAATCAGCAATCAGTTTCGATTGCGCCGATTCGGAGGCTCCGCTGGTCTGAGGAGCTGAAATCACCGCATTTTCTTCAGGCCCGCCAAACCGGAGCCACTCCGCCGTCACACCCAGCCAGTTCGACAGCGCGCGCAATTTGTCCTGGGTCGGAATCGATTCACCGACCAGCCATTTGCGCGCAGCATGGACCGTGATCGGACTACCGGAAAACCGGAAGTTGAACTCGCGGGATAAATAAGTCGGATGATTAGCAGCATGGTTGGCATTACGTAGCGCCAGTTGAAGTCGTGCACTAAAGGCAGTGCGTTCGGTAGATGTTTTCATTTTATGCAGTTCCGCAGGCAGTTTTTAGGCATCGACACGTTCTTTGTCCAGTCGTCGTTTTCAATCATGTTCCGTATTTTCCTACCGCAAGGTAGTAAAAAATCCCGATGGTCACGAGAAAGTTCTTTCGTTGGTCCGAGCATACAGCATGTAGCACTTCGAAAACTATTAGTTTCAAGAAATAACCAATAAGTGAAATATCTATCGTTTTGGTTTTTCCCGGTCAACTGGACTCGACAGATCGGGCGACGGCATATTTTTTAAATGCATTTTGAATGCCGTAAATTGCCGCCTCGTTACGCCAAGAATTTCGCCGGGGCGAATGTTAATTTCCATTGTGAACGATTGTTAAAGTAAAACGAAAAAAAACCGATTTTTAACAAAAGTTGGTAAATTGTCGACAACTTATTCACTCAGACCTTTTGCGACTGCCCCCATGAGAATTGCCGTACTTGACGATGACCGCACACAAACTGATCTGGTATGCCAGGTGCTGAGCGCTGCCGGCCATACCTGCCACGCGTTTCAAAGCGGCAAGGAAATGCTGAACCAGCTTCGTCGCGAAAGTTTCGACATGCTGATCATCGACTGGCAAGTCCCTGACCTGAGTGGTGCCGACGTATTGCGCTGGGCACGAGAAAAACTGCCGGCCGTCTTGCCGGTCCTGTTCATGACCAGCCGCTCGGGCGAGGACGATATCGTCGCCGGTCTGGCCGCAGGTGCGGACGATTACATGATCAAGCCGATCCGGCGCGGTGAGCTGGTCGCCCGCGTACAAGCATTGCTGCGACGCGCCTATCCGACTCAGAACACGATCGAACAAATCCAGTTCAGTCATTACATTTTTGAACCGCGCACCGGCCGGTTACTGGATCACGGTGAACCGGTCGAACTGACGCAAAAAGAGTTCGATCTGGCCTTGCTGCTATTCCGCAATCTTGGGCGGCCGCTATCACGTGCGTATATTCTCGAAGCAGTCTGGTCGCGCGATGTCGAAATTCCATCGCGCACGATGGATACACATGTTTCACGGGTACGTACCAAGTTAAAATTGCGTCCGGAAAATGGCTTCCGGTTAGCCCCGGTTTATAGTTACGGTTACCGTCTGGAACAAGTCTCCGGATAGTCGTCCAATTGCAGTGAAGAGAACGCATGCGTGCAACCACTACAGGCTGGGTCAGAATGGTCGTACTGGCGTCGGTTGCGCTGCTCTGCGTGCCACAAGCGCAGTCGGACGACGCGTCTGACGGCATCTCGGTCGGTGCCTCGGGCATTACCATCACCGCCCGCCAGGGCGACACCCTGTCATCGATCGCTACGCGATTTACCAGCGCCACGAGCAACTGGGTTGCACTCGGCAAGATCAACAACATCCTCAAAGACACCAGTATTCCGGTCGGCAGCGCCATCCTGATTCCGGCCGGCTTGCTGCCCGACGAACCGGCACAAGCGCACGTCACCACGCTGTCCGGCACAGTTACTGCGCTGGGAGCCGGCAATCAACCAGTGACGCTATCGATCGGTAGCCGCGTGGTCGAAGGCATGCACATCGAGACCGCCAATAACAGCTTCCTGACGCTGGGCTTGCAGGATGCGTCGCGCGTCTCCATTCCATCGAATACGCGCATCAGGTTGTCCATCCTGCGCATGGCCAGATACACCGGCAGTCCGCGCACCGAAATCACCATCCTGCGCGGCAAAGTGGAATCGCAGGTCAGCCCACTCGCTCCCCGCATGGGGCGCTACGAAATCCGTACGCCAATGGCCATGGCCGGCGTGCGGGGCACCCATTTCCGCGTCGGCCTGCAGGCCGGTGGCACGACCACCAATGAAGTGCTGTCCGGCATTGTCGAGGTCAGCCGGCTCACACCCGGCCCTGGCGTGAGCTTGCAGTCCGGACAAGGCAATATCGTCGGCAGTACGGTCGGTGCACCGGTGGCTCTGCTGGCGGCGCCGCAACTGGCTGACCAGGCCAGCCTGCAGAACGGCGGCATCGCCCAGTTCAAGGCTGTCACGCTGGCAGGTGCCGCCGCCTACCACTTGCAGATCGGTACCGACGCACAAGGTGAGGCCCCCTTCGCCGAAACCCGTTCCAGCGGCAATGCGATGTCGCTCAGCGGGGTCAGTGCCGGCGATTACTTCGTGCGTATTTCGGCCATCGATGCCCTTGGACTGGAAGGTTTTGCGCGTGTGGTGCCGGTCAGCCTGCGCCCGGCTCAGGCACCAACGCCATCGGCACCGACCGTCGACTCCAGCGATAGCAAGCAATTCCAGCTCAGCTGGCGCAGCCCGGCCGCGGCCGGATTCCATGTCCAGGTCGCCCGCGATGTCCAATTCAGCTGGCTCCAGTTCAATGCCACCACGACCAGGCCAACGCTGACGCTGCCACGCCCGCCGTTCGGCACTTACTTCGCCCGCGTACAAATCCGCAACGACGACGGCAGTACCGGACCATATTCGGCAACCCAGAGTTTTGTCGTGACCGATCAGTGGATCATCCACGAAGGCAATCCGGTCACCGCACAATCAGGCCGGGCGCGCTGACGCGTGGTCATGCGCGCCCGCTCCTTGCTGTCCCGGTCGCCACTGATGGCACTAAAAAATTATTTCGCGCTGCGCGAATGGGTCACCTTGCTGCTGGTGATGCTGTTACTGGCTGCCGGACTGGGATGGCAAAACGGTCTCGGGCGGCTCGATATGACGCTCTACGACCAGCTCATCACCGCCAGTGCGCGGCCGGCACGCGACGACATCATCATCGTTGCCATCGACGATTACAGCCTGGCCGAATTGGGCCGCTGGCCATGGCCGCGTGAATTGCATGCGCAGCTGATCGACCAGCTCAGCCTGGCAAAACCGCGCTCCATCGGCCTTGACGTGATCCTGTCAGAACCCGAGCGCGCACCACGGCTTGGCGATACGGCCTTGCAGGCGGCGATGGTACGCAGCAAGCGCGTGATCCTGCCCGTCGTCATCACCAACAACGGTGCCCGCCACATCGCCACGCCACCGATACCGGAACTGGCCGACGCCGCCCATGGCCTCGGCCACATCGGTCTGAATATCGATCCCGATGGCGTCGTGCGCAGCACATTTCTCGATGAAGCCGGCGAACACGGATCCTGGCCGCATTTTGCCGCAATGATAGGCGGCGACCAGCTGCCTGCTTACCCGCACCGCATCCGGCCAATGCTGATTCCGTACGCCGGCAGCAGCGGGCAGGTGATGTCGGTGCCGTATGCGGCAGTGCTGCGCGGCGAGGTGCCGGCGGACTTTTTTACGAACAAGTACGTGCTCGTGGGTGCCACCGCCGTCGGTCTGACCGATACCTATCCGACACCGGTCTCGGGTCAGGGCGGCGGCATGCCGGGGATTGAAATCAGTGCCAACATCCTCGCCAGCCTGCTCGATGGCCACACGCTGGTGGCAGCACGCCCGTGGCAAACCGCGTTGCTGAGCAGCCTGCCGGTGTTGCTGGCGATGCTGGGTTATTTGTTTCTGTCGCCACGCGCGGGCTTACTGGCGACTGCCGGATTACTGCTGACCAGTCTGGCCGGCGCATGGATGGCCTTCAGGCTGGGCGCCTGGATACCGCCGGCGGCAACCTGCATTGCACTGATCGTGGCCTATCCGTTATGGAGCTGGCGCCGGCTCGATGCCGCCATCAGCTATCTCGGCCAGGAATTCAGCCGGCTCGACAGCGAACCGCATTTGCTGCCCGAACTGGAGCGGCGCAAGCCACGCAGCGCCGATATCCTGGAGCGGCGCATCCAGGCCATGAAAAATGCGGCGCGGCGCGTCCGCGACCTGCGCAAGTTCGTCTCCGACAGTCTTGACAGCCTGCCGGATGCGACGCTGGTAACGACCGTCGATGGCTATGTGCTGCTGTCGAACAAGCACGCGGTGGATTATTTTGCCAGCGTCGGTTTCAGAAACGTCAATGGCGCATTGCTGCCGTATCTGTTTTCGACGCCGGGCCAGACCGTCCCGCATGCGTTCGACCATACCTTCGAAGGCCCGTTCGACTGGTGGGACTTACTCGATCCCCAGCGCGCCGCGACCTTCGCCGATGGCATCGGCTACCGCAACGAGGCCGGTGCCGAACTCCTGGTGCGCAGCGCACCATGCCGCTCGAACGACAATGTCCTGACCGGCTGGATCGTCAGCATCGTCGACATCTCGGCGATCAAGCTGGCCGAGCGCAGCCGGGATGAAACCCTGCGTTTCCTGTCGCACGATATGCGTACACCGCAGGCCTCGATACTGGCACTGCTGGAATTACAAGCCGATCCGGCATCGGCGCTGCCCGAAGCAGAGCTGTTCGCCCGCATCGACAAGGCGTGTCGCAAGACACTTGGCCTGGCCGATAATTTCGTCCAGCTGGCACGCGCCGAGTCGCATGAATACCGGCTCGATGAACACGACTTCCAGGATCTCGTGTTCGATGCCACCGATGAAATGTGGACCCTTGCCAATAGCAAGAAAATCACGATCCGCAACGAAGTCACCAGCGAGCTGTTTCCGGTCCGCGTCGATCGCGGGCTGATGACGCGGGCACTCGCCAACCTGCTCTCGAACGCGATTAATTACAGCCCCGAAGGCACGGTCATTACCTGCTCGCTGCGACCGCGAGCGACGCTACTCGGCACGCTGGTCGTGTGCGACATCACCGATCAGGGTTACGGTATCGCTGCGGCCGACCAGATCCGGATTTTCCGCCGCTTCCAGCGCGTCGATTTACCCAACCAACCCCGTCACGACGGCATCGGTCTTGGCCTGGTATTCGTCAAAACCGTCATCGAACGCCACCATGGAGAGATTTCATTCACCAGCAAGGTCGGGCTGGGTACGACCTTTACCGTAGTATTGCCGGTCATCAACGTGCACACCTGACCGGGCAACGGGCATCACACGCTATAATGGCCACTCACAAAGCAAGCCGGTCCACCCATACAATGCAACTGCTCGCCCTCGGACTCAACCACACTACCGCGCCGCTATCCCTGCGCGAAAAAGTCGCGTTCCCGACGGACCAGATCGGCCAGGCAGTCAGTGCAGCGCGGGCCTGGTTCGGCAAAGACGGTAATCTGCGTATCGGTGACGAAGCCGCCATCCTGTCGACCTGCAATCGTACCGAACTGTATGCCGCCAGCGATCTGCCGGGCGGCGCCGAAGCAGTGCTCGATTCAACCGGGCACTTCCTTGCCAGTTATCACAACCTGTCTTACTCTGAACTCCGTCCGTTCCTGTACGCACGCCCTCAAGGTGAAGCCGTACGACATGCTTTCCGTGTCGCTTCCGGCCTCGATTCGATGGTGCTGGGCGAACCGCAAATCCTGGGCCAGATGAAAGAAGCGGTACGCCAGTCCGATGCCGCCGGCGGACTCGGCACCTATCTGCATCAACTGTTTCAGCGCACCTTTTCGGTCGCCAAGGAAGTACGCAGCACCACTGAAATCGGCGCCCACAGTGTCTCGATGGCAGCGGCCGCGGTGCGCCTGTCGCAACGTATTTTTGACAGCATCAACGATCAGCATGTGCTGTTCATCGGTGCCGGAGAAATGATTGAATTGTGTGCAACTCATTTTTCCGCGCACAATCCCAAGTCGATCACGATCGCCAACCGGACCCTGGAACGCGGTCAGGCACTGGCCGAACGCTTCGGCGGCAAATCGATCCGGCTGGCCGAACTGTCCGGCAAACTGGCCGAGTTCGATATCGTTGTTTCATGCACTGCCTCGGCATTACCTATCCTCGGCCTGGGCATGGTCGAACGGGCCGTCAAGACCCGTCGTCACAAGCCGATGTTCATGGTCGATCTGGCCGTGCCGCGCGACATCGAACATGAAGTCGCCCGCCTCGATGACGTCTTTTTGTACACCGTCGACGATCTTGGCGCGGTAGTCCAGACCGGTGTCGAAAGCCGGCAGGCAGCGGTATCGCAAGCCGAATCCATCATCGACATCCGCGTGCAGTCGTTCATGCACTGGATCGATCATCGCGCGATGGTGCCGGTGATTCAGGAGCTGCACGAAACCAGCGAAGCGATGCGCCTGCATGAACTGGAGCGCGCCCACAAGCTGCTCGCACGCGGTGAAAATATCGACGTGGTGCTTGACGCCTTGTCGCGCGGTCTGACCGCCAAGTTCCTGCATGGCCCGCAACACGCGCTCAACAATGCCGAGGGGGACGAACGCGCTCGTCTCGCTGCGCTGCTGCCACAGTTGTTCCGCAATCGCCGCTAGCCGGTTCCACACTGCCCCTCGCTATGCCCTGCGCCGTCAGGCTACCGCCCCACCCGCTTTCCAGGACGTTCCATGAAACCATCGATGCTCGTCAAACTTGATCAGCTGGCCGACCGGCTGGGTGAACTCAATGAGCTGCTCACGCAAGAAGACCTGGCTTCGGACATGGACAACTATCGCAAGCTGACCCGCGAGCATGCCGAACTCGGCCCGCTGGTGGCGCTGTATGACAGTTTCCGTGTGGCCGAAGCCGACATCGCGACCGCGCACGACATGCTGGCCGATCCCGACATGAAGGATTTCGCGCAAGAAGAAATCCTCGCTGCGCGCGCCCGCACCGGACAGATCGAAGCCGACCTGCAAACCATGCTGCTGCCGAAAGACCCGAACGACGAGCGCAACCTGTTCCTCGAAATCCGCGCCGGTACCGGTGGCGATGAATCGGCGCTATTTGCCGGTGACCTGCTGCGCATGTACACACGCTATGCCGAACGCAATCGCTGGCAGGTCGAGATGGTATCGGAATCGAGTTCGGATGTCGGCGGCTACAAGGAAGTCATCGTGCGGGTCATCGGCAACGGTGCCTATTCGCGCCTGAAGTTCGAGTCCGGCGGCCATCGCGTTCAGCGGGTGCCGACCACCGAAACGCAGGGTCGCATTCATACCTCGGCCTGTACCGTGGCAGTGATGCCGGAAGTCGACGAGATCAGCGATGTCGATATCAATCCGTCCGACCTGCGCATCGATACCTATCGCGCCTCCGGTGCCGGTGGCCAGCACATCAACAAGACCGATTCGGCTGTGCGCATCACCCATCTGCCAACCGGCATCGTGGTCGAATGCCAGGACGACCGCAGCCAGCACAAGAACAAGGCCTCGGCCCTGAAAGTGCTGGCGGCGCGAATCAAGGATGCACAGGTGCGCGAGCAGCAATCGAAAGAAGCGGCTACCCGCAAGTCGCTCATCGGCTCAGGCGACCGCAGCGAGCGCATCCGCACGTATAATTTCCCGCAAGGTCGCATGACCGACCATCGTATCAACCTGACGCTGTACAAGCTCGACTTCATCATGGACGGTGATCTCAGTGACCTCACCGGTGCGCTGGCGGCGGAACACCAGGCTGAATTGCTGGCGGCGCTGGGTGACGACAATTGATTTCTGCCCGCTTAAGTTATCGTAGGGGCGACGCGCCCTTTTCCTTCTCGACTTTTCCTTGCTTGCCTACCTCATGAAAAATGCCAAACCCGTCCTGTTACTTGTCGCGCTAGCCTGCCTCGCGCTGCTCGGTGTCGCGCTCTATCTACAAGTCGTGGAGCGTATGCAACCCTGTCCGTTATGCATCATCCAACGCTATGCCTTCGCCGCAGTCGCGCTGATCTGCCTGGTGTTTGTCGTCCTGCCACGCGGCACCAGCGCTATCGGTGCGGGCTTCGCGGCGCTGGTAGCGCTGGCCGGTGCCGGCACGGCAGGCTGGCATCTGTGGGTCAAGGCCCATCCGGAAATCTCGTGCGGCATCGATCCGCTTGAAACCGCGCTCAACACGCTGGCACCGGCGAACTGGCTGCCGCTGGTCTTCAAGGCCGACGGGTTTTGTAGTACGCCGTATGCCCCGATACTCGGGCTGTCGATCCCGCAATGGTCGCTGGTCTGGTTTGTCGGCTTCGTGCTGATCCTGGGCCGGGTTGCCCTCAAGCGCGGTCGCTAGAATGCCACTGATCGTCGCCGGCGAGACCATCGAAGCCGCGCTGCGTCAGGCGGCACCGATTCTGGCGGAACGTCGCATCCTGCTGGGCCATGCACTCGGCCTGACGCGCATCGCACTCATCACCGGCAATGAACAGGTGCTGACATCGGCCCAGGCGCAACGGGTCTCGACGCTGTTTGCCCGCCGCATTGCCGGCGAGCCGATTGCTTATCTGGTCGGCAGCCGAGAGTTCTACGGCTTGCGCTTCGAGGTCACGCCGGCAGTGCTGATCCCGCGTCCGGAAACCGAGTTACTGGTCGAGCTGGCGATTGATCGCCTGCCACGCCAGGGTCGCGTGCTCGACATGGGAACCGGGTCCGGTGCCATCGCCGTGGCGCTCGCCTACAGCCGGCGCGATGCTGCCGTCAGCGCCATCGACCTCAGTGATGGCGCGCTCGCCGTAGCCCGCCGCAACGCCGCCCACCATGCCGTCCAGGTGCACCTGCAACGCAGCGACTGGTACGCGGCACTCGACGGCCAGTGCTTCGACATGATCGTGGCTAATCCTCCGTATATCGTCGACGGCGATCATCACCTGTCCGAAGGCGACTTGCGCTTCGAACCGGTCGATGCGCTGACCGATCATGCTGATGGACTGAGTGCGCTACGCCAGATCATCAGCGGCGCAACGGCGGCCCTCGCGCCGGCCGGCTGGCTGTTGATGGAACACGGTTACGACCAGGCCGCGGCGGTCTGTGCGCTGCTCGACGCCGCCCGATTCACTGATGTGCAGAGCTGGCCCGACCTGGCCGGCATTGCCCGTGTCAGCGGCGGACGCCGATGCAGTACCGCGCCGTAGCAGCGCATACCAATTCGTTTTCACTGCCTTCATTCACTGCTTGATTTTTACTTTTCCCGACACGCCATGCTGCCATCCATCGAACAACGCCTCGCCCTTGAACTAGTTGCCCGTCCGGCCCAGGTCGCCGCGGCCATTGCCCTGCTCGACGAAGGTGCGACCGTGCCGTTCATCGCCCGTTATCGCAAAGAAGCCACCGGCGGTCTCGACGATATCCAGTTGCGTCTGCTCGAGGAGCGCCTGCGCTATCTGCGTGAACTTGAAGCGCGTCGCAGCGCCATCGTCAGCGCCATCGAAGAACAGAACAAAATGACGCCGGCGCTGCGCGACATGATCCTGCACGCCGAAGACAAGACCCGGCTCGAAGACCTGTACCTGCCGTTCAAGCTCAAGCGCCGCACCAAGGCGCAGATCGCCGCCGAAGCCGGCCTGACCGAACTGGCCGACGCCCTGCTGGCGGACCCGCAGCTGGATCCGGAAGTCACTGCCGCGGCGTATCTGAAGCCGGCTTTCAGCACCGACAGCGGCGACAATCCGGGCGTCGCCGATACCAAGGCCGCGCTCGACGGCGCACGCCAGATTCTGATGGAACGCTTTGCCGAAGACGCGACCTTGCTGCAGGCGCTGCGCGAATACCTGACCGAACACGGCATCGTTGAATCGAAAGTCATTGACGGCCAGCAGGATGCCGGCGCCAAGTTCGCCGACTATTTTGACTACTCGGAAACGCTGGGAACGATCCCGTCGCACCGCGCGCTGGCGCTGTTCCGTGGCCGTCGCGAAGAAATGCTGACGGTTCTGCTGCGCCTTGATACCGAGCCGGAGAAACCGAAATGGGATGCTCCGCACAATCCCTGCGAAGGCCGTATCGCAGCGCGCTTCGGCGTGCGCCATCAGAACCGGCCTGCCGACAAATGGCTGGCCGACACCGTGCGCTGGGCCTGGCGTGTGAAGGTCTTCATGCATCTGGAAACCGAGCTGATGACCGGCCTGCGCGAGCGCGCCGAAGTCGAGGCGATTAACGTTTTTGCACTCAATTTGAAAGCGCTGTTGCTGGCCGCTCCGGCCGGTCAGCACGCCACGATGGGACTCGATCCGGGCTTGCGGACCGGCGTGAAGGTCGCCGTCGTCGATGCCACCGGCAAGGTCGTCGATACCAGTACGATTTATCCGCACCAGCCGCGCAATGACTGGGATGGTTCGCTGCACACGCTGGCGCAACTGGCAGAGAAACACAAGGTCACGCTGATTTCGATCGGTAACGGTACTGCCTCGCGCGAAACCGACAAGCTTGCACAGGACTTGATCAAGCTGCGCCCGGAACTGAAGATGACCAAGATCGTGGTGTCGGAAGCCGGCGCGTCGGTGTATTCGGCGTCGGAGTTTGCCTCGCGTGAATTGCCGGATATGGATGTCTCGATTCGCGGTGCCGTGTCGATTGCACGGCGCTTGCAGGACCCGCTGGCGGAACTCGTCAAGATCGATCCGAAGTCGATTGGCGTCGGCCAGTACCAGCATGATGTCGGCCAGACCCAGCTGGCACGCTCGCTCGATGCGGTGGTCGAGGATTGCGTCAATGCCGTTGGCGTCGATGTCAACACAGCCTCAGCACCACTGCTGGCGAGGGTGTCGGGGTTGAGCAGCAGCGTCGCACAAAGCATCGTCACTTACCGCGACCTGAAGGGTGCCTTCACATCGCGTGCGGCATTGCGCGACGTACCCCGCCTTGGCGACAAGACCTTCGAACAGGCCGCCGGATTCCTGCGCGTGACGGGCGGCGACAATCCGCTGGATGCGTCAGCCGTCCATCCGGAATCCTATGCGCTGGTGCAAAAAATTCTGGCCGATATCCAGAAGGATGTGAAGGCAGTGATTGGTGACGAGCGCTTGCTGAAGTCCCTCAATCCGGCGCGCTATGCCGATGACACGTTCGGGGTCCCGACGATCACCGACATCCTGAAGGAACTCGAAAAACCGGGCCGCGATCCACGTCCGGAATTCACTACGGCGACCTTCAAGGAGGGTGTTGAAGCGTTGCGGGATTTGCGTCCCGACATGATCCTCGAGGGCGTCGTCACCAACGTTGCCGCATTCGGTGCGTTCGTCGATATCGGCGTGCATCAGGATGGCTTGGTCCACATCTCGGCGCTGTCGAACACCTTTGTGAAAGATCCGCATAGCGTGGTCAAGGCAGGCCAGGTGGTGCGCGTGAAAGTGCTGGAAGTGGACGAAAAACGCAAGCGCATTGCGCTGACCATGCGCCTGACTGATAGTGCGCCAGTGGCAGGTGCCAAGGTCGAACAGCGCGCCGACCGCAACGATGCGAAGCGACTCTCGCAGCATCAGCATCAGCAGATGCAGCAGACCCGCCAGCCCGACGCCGGCAATGCGATGGCAGCGGCCTTTGCCAAACTCAAATCCTGATCAAGCAGGAGCAGCCCCTTTTTCCTATAATGACCAACCAAACTAGTGAGGTAAGCATGAGCGACGTTAAAACCTGGATTCAAGAGACCGTGACGCAAAACCCGGTCGTACTATTCATGAAGGGCACTGCCCAATTTCCGCAATGCGGTTTTTCGGGTCGCGCGATTCAGCTGCTGAAATCAAGCGGTGTCGAGAACATCGTCACGATCAATGTGCTGGACGACGCTGATGTCCGTCAGGGTATCAAGGACTATTCAAACTGGCCGACCGTGCCGCAGCTGTACGTCAAGGGCGAGTTCGTTGGTGGTACAGACATCATGAACGAGATGTTTGAATCCGGCGAACTGCAAACTCTACTCAAGGCCTGATGTGACGCCAGCAGGAACACCCAGAAGGCTGATCATCGCCATTACCGGAGCCACCGGATCGATCTATGGCGTGCGCCTGCTGCAGGTACTGCGCGACATCGGTGGCATCGAAACGCACCTGATGGTGTCCGAATCAGGCGTTCTGAACCTGCATCACGAACTCGACATGGACCGCAAGCAAGTTGGCGCATTGGCTGACGTGGTCCACAACGTGCGGGATGTCGGTGCCTCGATTGCGAGCGGATCGTTTCAGTCCGACGGCATGATCGTCGCGCCCTGTTCGATGAAGACGCTGGCCTCTGTGGCGATGGGGATGTCGGACAATCTGATCACGCGCGCCGCCGACGTGGTTCTGAAAGAGCGACGACGGCTGATCCTGATGGTCCGCGAGACACCTTTTAATCTTGCGCACCTGCGCAACATGACGTCGGTGACGGAAATGGGCGGCATCATCTTCCCGCCGCTGCCGGGTTTTTACCAGCGTCCGGCAAGCATCGCCGAGATGGTTGATCACACGGTAGGCCGGGTCCTCGACATGGTCGGTGTCACGCATCAGATGACGCCGCGCTGGAGCGGTTTGAAAGCTCACAACGCCTGAGCTTGTGAACGTCCCGAAATGCAAAAAGCCCGTGATCTTGATGATCACGGGCTTTTTAACTGGTGCCGATTGCAGGACTTGAACCCGCCACCCCATGATTACAAATCATGTGCTCTACCAGATGAGCTAAATCGGCGAAACTTGAACGAGCCGTATTGTACTTGATTATTTAATGCGCGTGAGGGTCGGACGACCGCCTTTTTTTGGCGGTTGTGGATCCTCACCGTCACTGCCGTTTTCCTGAGAAGCTGAAGGCACCGACGTCAACGTCGGACCGGTGCTCACCGGATCGGTCGCAGGACCGTTATGGCTATCGCCTGGCTCGGTGACTGTGTCGTCGTCCCGGGCTGGCAAGCGCGACACTTCAAACGCCATACCCTGTCCGTTTTCACGGGCGTAGATCGCAATAATGTTATCAACAGGGACCGAAATATCCCGCGACACGCCGCCAAAACGGGCACTGAAGCGGACCAGGTCATTGTCCATCTTCAGCGCGCTGGTCGCATCGAAACTAATGTTGAGAACGATCTCGCCATTCTTGACGAACTGCATTGGCACCTTGGTACTGGCATCAACCAGCACAGCCAGATAAGGCGTGTACCCGTTGTCGGTGCACCATTCGTAGATGGCACGTAGCAGGTAGGGCTTGGTAGAGGGTTCGGACATGGGATTCGGCTATATCTTATCGGTGAGACTGCTGGCCGCGCATCCCGCTCACTCACAAGCGGTATGCGCGAAAGCGCGTTGCGATTGAACGCAAGATCAGCGACGCATCACTTTTTCGGATGGGGTCAGAGCTTCGATATAGGCAGGACGCGAAAAAATCCGCTCGGCGTATTTCATCAATGGCGCAGCCGTTTTCGACAGCTCGATGCCATAGTGATCCAAACGCCAAAGTAGCGGCGCAACAGCAACATCGAGCATCGAGAACTCATCGCCCAGCATGTATTTGTTTTTCAGGAACAGCGGTGCCAGCGTGGTCAAGCGATCGCGAATTTCCTGGCGGGCTTTTTCCTGTAATTTCTCGGCACCCTTGGACTTGTCGTTTTCAAGCGTATGCACGTGAACAAACAGTTCTTTTTCGAAATTGAACAGCATCAACCGTGCACGGGCACGCATCAGCGGATCAGCCGGCATCAATTGCGGATGCGGGAAGCGCTCATCGATGTATTCGTTGATGATGTTCGATTCGTACAGGATGAGATCGCGCTCAACCAGAATCGGTACCTGACCATAGGGATTCATGGTCGAAATATCTTCCGGCTTGTTGAACAAGTCGACGTCGCGCACTTCGAAATCCATGCCTTTTTCAAACAGGACCAGGCGGCAGCGTTGTGAAAACGGGCAAGTGGTGCCCGAATAGAGAACCATCATTTTGTAGTTCCTTAGAAACAAAGGGGTGAGACGATGTCAGTCTCACCCCATCAAACCTGCCCGCAACGTGCGGGCCAGACAACTTACTTGACTTCTTTCCAGAACGACGCATTCAGACGCCAGACGATGACGACGAACACACTCATGAACAGCAGAACGATAACCCCGAGGCGACGGCGCTGATTTTGTGCCGGCTCGCCCATCCAGCTCATGAAACCAACCAGATCACCGATAGCCTGGTCGTATTCGATGGCGCTCATCTTGCCCGGTTTGAGTTGCGTGAAACCGGCAAACTGATGCTCAATTTTCGACTCATCATGCGGATCTTTGATCTCGACGTATTTGGCCGCGCGGGTGCCTTGAAGTTCCCACAATACATGCGGCATCGCGGTGTTCGGATATGCCAGGTTGTTCCAACCTGTTGGCCGGCTCTCGTCCTTGTAGAACGTGCGCAAGTAGGTGTACAGATAGTCCTCCCCTGAGCCCGCACCGGAAGACTTCGCCCGCGCCATGACTGACAAGTCAGGTGGTACCACGCCAAACCATTCTTTGGAATCCTTCGGTGCCATCGACACCTTCATCAGATCGCCGACCTTGTCGGTGGCGAACAGCAGGTTGGCCTTGATTTGATCTTCGCTCAAGCCGATGTCGCGCATCCTGTTGTAGCGCATTGACGCTGCCGCATGGCAGTTCAGACAATAGTTAACAAACAGTTTGGCACCATGCTGCAGCGAACTCAGGTCAGTAGAGTGGTCCGGCGCACGGTCCAGCTTCGGACCGCCTTCATTCGCCAGAGCCAGTGCCGGCACGAATGCCAACACCAATATCAATTTTTTAAACAGTTTCATTCTTGATCCCTTGGCGAATTAGTGCGGGTGGAACGTGACACGTTTCGGCACGGGCTTGAATTTTCCGGCGGCACTCCACCAAGGCATCAGGAGGAAGAAGCCAAAGTAGATGAAGGTGCATATCTGCGATACCAGCGTCCGGCCGTC
Organism: Actimicrobium sp. CCC2.4; assembly: GCF_034347385.1. Classification (NCBI taxonomy): domain Bacteria; kingdom Pseudomonadati; phylum Pseudomonadota; class Betaproteobacteria; order Burkholderiales; family Oxalobacteraceae; genus Actimicrobium; species Actimicrobium sp. CCC2.4. Next base: position 39,494 of record NZ_CP133777.1, read on the forward strand.
CGTTGGTGGCAATACGCCAAGGTAACCAAGGACCAGGAATGAAATTCCGAAAAGAATGTACACATATTTGTGCCAGGTTGGACGATAGCGAATCGACCTGACTTCGGAATGATCCAGCCACGGCATACCAGCCAGTATGAGTACCGAAGCACCCATCAGCACCACACCGAAGAACTTGGCATCAAGCACAAACATCGAAGCAATTGCCACCAGTCCAATGACTGCCGATGCCGCCTTGGCCAATCCGGTCAGACGCGACTTCAGGATCAGTAGCGCGACATAGCCTGCCACCGCCACCATCATGGCGTAAAGGAACTGCGACGTCGTTGCCCGCAGCACCGAGTAAAACGGCGTGAAATACCAGACCGGCGCAATGTGCGGAGGCGTCTTGAGCGAGTCAGCAGGCAGGAAGTTGTTGTACTCAAGGAAATAACCACCCATTTCAGGAGCAAAGAAAATCACTGCGCTGAAAATCGTCAAGAAAATCGATACGCCGAACAAATCGTGAACCGAGTAGTAGGGATGCGAAGGAATGGCATCGAGCGGGTGGCCATCGGGGCCCAATGTGTCCTTGACTTCAATTCCGTCAGGATTATTCGAACCGACTTCATGCAACGCGATCAGATGCGACACAACCAGGCCGAGCAGCACAAGTGGAATGGCGATCACGTGAAACGCGAAGAAGCGGTTCAACGTCGCGTCGGACACTACATAGTCACCGCGGATCCACAGGGACAAGTCCGGACCGATGAAAGGAATCGCGCCGAACAAGTTAACGATAACCTGGGCGCCCCAATATGACATCTGGCCCCAAGGCAGCAAATAGCCAAAGAAGGCCTCGCCCATCAAGCACAAAAAGATTGCCACGCCAAACAGCCAGATCAACTCGCGCGGCTTGCGATACGAGCCGTACAGCAATGCACGGGTCATGTGCAAATAGATGATGATGAAGAACGCGGAGGCGCCGGTTGAGTGCATGTAGCGCACCAGCCAGCCCCATGGGACGTCGCGCATGATGTATTCAACGGAGGCGAAGGCCAGATTGGCATCCGGTTTGTAGTGCATGACCAGGAAGATACCGGTCACGATCTGCATCACCAGCACCAGCATTGCCAGCGAACCGAAGATGTAGAACCAGTTGAAGTTTTTCGGCGCGTAGTACTGGCCCCATTGATCGTTCCAGAGCTTGGTCAACGGAAAGCGCGAATCGACCCAGTTCAGGGCCTTGTCTGCCATAGGCGCATTGGCCGGCAGTTTTTTCTCGTGAAACGCCATGATTACGCCTCGCCTTTCTCGTCTTTGCCGATAACAATCTTGCCATCGCCAACAAACATGTGACGCGGCACCTGGAGATTGTCAGGTGCGGGTTTGTTCTTGTAGACACGCCCTGCGAGGTCGAAGGTCGAACCGTGGCAGGGACATAAGAAACCACCTTCCCAGTCATTGGGTAACGACGGCTGCGGACCTGGCTGGAACTTGGTTCCCGGCGAGCAGCCCAGATGGGAGCAAATGCCGACGGCAACCAGTATGGTTGGCTTGATGGACCGGAATTCATTGCGCGCATATTCCGGGGTCAGCTCATCCTTGTTACGCTCGGAGTGAGGATCGGCCAGTTCATTGTCGTTTTTCGTATCTTTCAGCGACGCCATCATGTCTGGAGTACGCTTCAGAATCCATACCGGCTTGCCGCGCCATTCCACTGTCTTCATCTCGCCAGCCACCAGGCTGGAAATATCGACTTCCACCGATGCCCCGGCGGCTTTAGCCCGCTCGGACGGTGCAAATGTAGAAACCAGTGCTCCTGCGGTTGCCAATCCTGCTACCCCACCTGCCGCGCACGTCGCGACGAGCAAACCACGTCGACCGGAATCGACCTGCTTTTCGTTACTCATACCAACCCCAATCAGTCAAAATGCGAATTCCGTTAGAAACTTCTAGCAACCGCAGATTATATCGGAGGCCACAGTCCTTTTAAAGCAATTACACGTTCCCCGCGGTATTTTAACGGAGTTTTCAGGGGACTCTTTCGAGTTGACGACTGATTTTTTAGTTCCATGCCAAACACCATCCCAACAGCAATTAATTTAGACGACGGCTTAACCTGGAGCACAACGGCAAGGCAAATACCGCATGACGTCCGGCAAACGGCAACGGTACAATCCAAATTTTGACAACAATCTGAGGAGAAAACATGGGCATGATGCAAGAATTCAAAACATTCGCCACCAAGGGCAACGTCATGGACCTCGCGGTCGGGGTCATTATCGGCGCGGCATTTGCCAAAATTGTGGATTCCGTCGTGCAGGACTTAATCATGCCGATTGTCAGCACGATTTTTGGCGGTCTCGATTTCGCGAATTACTACATTCCGCTGAACGGTCAGGGAATGCAGTTATCATTGTCCGAGGCAAAAAAGGCAGGTGCAGTGCTTGCCTACGGAAACTTCCTTACCATATCGATCAATTTTCTGATTCTGGCTTTTATCATTTTTCAGATGATCCGACTGGTAAATGCCGCCCGACGCAAGCAGCCTGCACCGGCACCGGCGCCTACCGTCACACCCGAAGATGTACTTTTATTACGGGAAATCCGCGATGCCTTGCGCAAATAAGACTGTGCTCATCCGATCTCTCCGCGTTCATTCCTGACAATCCTTTTTACTAACGACCCCCCACCCTCATTTATGCGACGTCTCTGGCTCCTGTTTGCCCAAACCGCTACCGTAGCACTTGCTCTCTGGTTTATCGTTGCAACGCTCAAACCCGAGTGGTTGAACAACTTGCCCGGCGCGTCCCGGCAAGTACGATTAGGCACCTCGACAGTAGCAATACACGAGGCACCAGCCAATGCATCGCCCGCAGTCCAGGGATCCTATCGGGATGCGGCCCGACTAGCGATGCCATCGGTGGTCAATATCTATACGACCAAAGGAGCCAGGCAAGCACGTAATCCGATGCTCGATGACCCCTTCTTCCGGAAATTCTTTGGCGAACGTCCCGAGCAGGATGAAAAACAAGTCAGCCTCGGCTCCGGTGTCGTCATCAGCTCGCAAGGCTACATTCTGACCAATAACCATGTGGTCGAAGCGGCAGACGAGATTGAGGTCGCGTTCGCAGACGGGCGCAAGGCCGTCGCAAAAGTCGTTGGTGCTGATCCGGAGACAGACCTTGCCGTAGTCAGGGTGGACCTGCAAAACCTGCCGGCGATCACGCTCGGACGTATCGAGCAAAGCATGGTCGGCGACGTGGTGCTCGCCATTGGCAATCCATTCGGCGTCGGCCAGACGGTCACCATGGGCATCATCTCGGCACTTGGCCGGAATCACCTCAATATCAATACCTTTGAAAACTTCATCCAGACCGATGCAGCAATCAACCCGGGCAACTCCGGCGGCGCGCTGATCGACACGAATGGCAACCTGCTCGGCATCAATACCGCAATCTATTCCCGCAGTGGCGGATCGCTTGGTATCGGCTTTGCCATTCCAGTCAGCACGGCAAAGATGGTCACGGAATCGATCATCAAGACCGGCTCGGTGGTGCGGGGCTGGATTGGTGTCGAGCCGCAGGACATCACGCCGGAACTGGCCGAAAGCTTTGGCCTGAATCGTAAATCCGGCGCCATTATCGCGGGAGTCCAGCGCAATGGCCCGGCCGACCGCGCGGGCATGCGTCCGGGCGATATTCTCGTAGCCGTCGAAGGCAAGCCGGTCACCGACACCACTGAAATGCTGAATCTGATCGCCCAACTTAAGCCGGGCATCAAAGCCAACATGACCGTACAGCGCAAGTTGCAGGAGACCACGCTGGAGGTCACCGTGGGCAAGCGGCCGAAACAGCAGGTACGCCCGATCGACAGCGAATAAGCACATGCATCTTCGCGACCTGACCCAATTCCTTGCCGAGCTTTCCGACAATAACAACCGTGCCTGGTTTGTCATGAACAAGCCACGCTACGACATCCTGCGCGCCGAATTTCTCGAGCTGGTGACCGGCCTGATTGCGGCAATGACGCGATTCGATCCGCTGGTGGCCGATTGCAATCCCAAGAAAGCCCTCTTCCGCATTAACCGTGACATGCGGTTTTCGCACGTCAAGATCCCGTACAAGACGACGTTTTCAGCGGCAATTATTCCGAATGGAATGAAAAAGCCCAGCCAGGGCGGCGGGCCTTCGTACTACTTCCAGATTGATGCAGCGGGGAACTTGCTGGTGGCAGGTGGCGAATACATGCCGCCTGCCGATCGGCTCCGGATGATCCGGCAGCATGTGCTTGCCGATCCGGGTGGTCTGGCCAAGGTCTTGAAGAGCAAGAATTTTGATAGGCGGTATGGTGGTTTGCAGCAGGAAGGAAAACTGACACGCCCGCCAAAAGGTTTCGATGCCGGCGAACCGCAAATCGAGACGATCAAACTGAAGAACTTTATCGCCTGGAGCGCGACGGGCCTGACAGGTAGCTCCCCGGCGACGCTGGAAAGCGATCTGACCAGTGCCTTCAAGGATGTGCAGCCACTGATCCAGTGGCTGCGTGAGGCTTAGGCCTCCGGCAAATCTTCCGGGGCTTTGGTCATGCGTGCGAACATCGGTGCGATGAGCAAGCCCACCTCGTACAGAATGCACAGAGGGACGGCGAGCAAGAGCTGGCTCATGATATCCGGCGGTGTCACAACGGCGGCCAGCACGAACGCGCCGACGATCACGTAGGGGCGGACCTCGCGCAGCTTTTCTACCGAGACGATGCCCATACGGACTAGCACGATCACGACGATGGGCACTTCGAAGGTCAAGCCGAACGCAATGAACATCGTCATCACAAACCCGAAATAGGCATCGATATCCGGCGCAACTGAAATCGACTTCGGCGCGAAGTTATTGACGAACTTGAAGACGATGCTGAACACGAGGAAATAACAGAACGCCACGCCGGTCACGAACAGCACCGACGATGAGACCACCAGCGGCGCAATCAGTTTTTTCTCGTGTGAGTACAGGCCGGGCGCGACGAACGCCCATAGCTGATAGAGCACCCACGGCAACGCAATCATGAACGCCACCAGCAAGGTCACCTTGACCGGAATCAGGAATGGCGTGATGACGCCGGTGGCTATCATGCGGCTGCCGGCAGGCAGTGCAACCATCATCGGATACGCCAGCAGATCATAGATATCGCCAGCCCATGGCATCAGGCACAGGAACACCACGATCACGGCAATCGAGGCCTTGAGGATCCGATTGCGTAATTCGATCAGGTGCGAAATGAAGGTGTCTTGCAACCCCTCCGACTGGATATCTGGATTCATGATGGGATGCCGGGAACAAAAAATAGTAGAGAGAAACAATCACCGCAACGGATGCCGTCCGTCACGAAAAAAAACCGTTACCAGCGGTGCCTGATGGCCGGTATCTGGCAACCCGTGCAGCACCGGACATCACATGTGACTTGCGACCGTTCTGATGCTTGTACCAGCCAGGCAATGCTGAATTGCGCGCCAGTTTTTTCTTGCGGAACAGCTTTGCCTTGACGGCAACCTGGTCCGGCGTCGGGGTATCGCGTAAGGCGTTATCGTCATAAGTCGTCGTACCGGTCCAGGCCGATTGCATCGAACTGCCGACCTCGTTCACGCTCTTTGAGATGCTCTGACTGACATCACTGGCAGCCTCTTGCACATCCTTGTGCATCTTGCGCAATTCGTCGAGTTCGATCTCACGGCTGACTTCGGATTTGACCTGCAAAATATAACGCTGCGCGCGCCCGTACAAGGTACCGGCCATGCGTGCGACACGAGGGAGTTTTTCCGGGCCGATGACGACCAGGGCAACTACGCCTATCAAGGCAATCTTGGTAAGACCGAGATCTATCATGTGGGGGAGTCAGGGCGAACCGGACCGGCTGGCAAACTCAGCCGGCACCGTATCAGCTCTTCGTCTTCTCTTTCGCGTCTACGTCGATGGTGGCCTTGTCGCCCGACTTGGCGGTGGAGGTTTTGTTTGCGTCAGCGGCCTCGGCTTCTTCGTCGCCCTTAACGCCATCCTTGAAACCTTTGACGGCCTTGCCGAGGTCGGACCCCATGCTACCGATTTTTTTGGTACCGAAAACAAGCATCACGATGACCAGAACGATCAACCAATGCCAGATACTGAATGAACCCATGATGATTTCTCCTTGCGTATGCAAACGTACTACGATGATTTGATGGTTGGGTTAAGGGCTAAGGCTTAGCGTTGTCCGCGCCAGGGCTTCGGACCGCCAATCACATGCAGGTGCAAATGGTACACCTCCTGACCGCCATCAGGGCCGGTGTTAAAAAGGGTCTTGAAGCCACCGCTGGCAACGCCATCGCTATCGACCGCGTAAGTGCAACCCTGCTCTGCAGCAAGCCTTGGTGCCAGCAGCAGCATCTTGGCCAGCAAGGCAGCATGCCCGGTCGTGCAATCGGCCAGTGTGGCGACATGCTGCCGCGGAACGATCAGAAAATGTACCGGCGCGGCAGGATGGATATCCAGGAAAGCCACCACGTCGTCGTCCTCGTAAATCATGGTGGACGGAATCTGTTTCGCAGCGATCTTGCAGAAAAGGCAGGCACTCATGCAGTTACTCCGGCAGGGGATAAGTTGTTGCTGGCGAACGGGTCGGCGACCCGTTCAATCGCCGTTTTTTTCGCGCTCGATCAATTTGCGATTGGCTTTTTCTTCGATGCCGGACAAGCCTTCGCGACGCGCCAGCTCATCGAGCACCTGCTGCGGCGTCAGGTTAAATTGCGCCAGCATGATCAGCGAATGGAACCATAGGTCGGCACATTCATAAATCACCTTGCTGGTATCGCCATCGACCCGCGCATCCTTGGCCGCCATGACGGTCTCGGTGGCTTCTTCGCCGATTTTTTTCAGGATCGCATCGTCGCCCTTCGAAAACAGCCGCGACACATACGATATGTCCGGATCACCGCCGTTAGCCAGCTTGCGACTTTCGATGACGGCAGCCAGTCTTTGCAATGTATTACTCATGGAATCTCTCAGTGATGGCCTGCAAGCCATCGCGACCTGTGTCTTGCATGGAATATCGGTACGAGCAGCGCAACTGTGCTGCGCTCCCGCGTTATTTGTAAATGCTGGCCGGATCCACCAGAACCGGGTCCGCGCTGACCCACTCGCCGTCGCCAACCGTGCCTTCGAACTTCTGGAAAAAACACGAGTGCCGCCCTGTGTGACAAGCGATATTGCCCGTTTGTTCCACCTTCAGCAGCACCACGTCTTCATCACAGTCGAGACGAATGTCATGGACTTTTTGCGTGTGTCCGGACTCTTCTCCCTTGTGCCACAGCTTCTTGCGCGAACGGCTCCAGTACACCGCTTCGCCCGACTCGACCGTGCGCTCTAGCGCATCGCGGTTCATCCATGCAAACATCAGGACGTCATTCGAACCGAGTTCCTGCGCGATCACCGGCACCAGGCCGTACTCGTCCCACTTGACCTTGTTGAGCCACTTCGCCTTGATACTCATGTCAATCTCACCGCTATCTGTTGTGCCGCCATGAACTGCTTGGCTTCGGCAATTGTGTGTTGACCATAATGGAAAATACTCGCGGCCAGAACCGCATCGGCCTTGCCGATCCTGACGCCATCGGCGAGGTCTTGCAGGCCGCCCACGCCGCCGGAGGCAATCACCGGAATAGTGACGGCATCGGACACGGCCGCCGTCAGCGCCAGATCAAACCCGCTGCGCGTGCCATCGCGATCCATGCTGGTGAGCAGCAACTCGCCGGCACCGAACGCAGCCATTTTTTTGGCCCACTCGATCACGTCCAGCCCGGTAGCCTTGCGCCCGCCATGCGTGAAGACTTCCCACTTGCCATCGCCACTGCGCTTGGCATCGATCGCCACAACGATGCATTGCGAACCGTGTTTTTGAGCGGCATCGAACACCAGTTGCGGATTGCTGATCGCCGAGGAATTGATACTGACCTTGTCGGCACCGGCATTGAGCAGACGGCGCACGTCCTCGACCACGCGCACGCCGCCACCGACGGTCAGCGGAATGAAGACTGTCGAGGCCACCGCTTCGATGATGTGCAGGATCAGGTCGCGTCCGTCCGAGGTCGCGGTGATGTCGAGGAAGGTGATTTCATCGGCACCCTGCTCATCGTAGCGCCGGGCGATTTCGACCGGATCGCCGGCATCGCGCAGCTCGAGAAAGTTGATGCCCTTAACGACGCGGCCAGCCGTGACATCGAGGCACGGAATGATGCGCTTTGCCAGTGTCATGGGGTACCGGGGATCGCTTGATCCAGCCCGGCCGTGAGCGTGTCGGCACGCTCTTGTGCCGAACGCAAATCCAGCGTGCCCTCGTAAATCGACCGGCCGCAGATGACGCCCTCGATGCCTTCGCCCTGCACTGCGCACAGCGCTTCGACATCCTTGATGCTATGCACGCCACCGGAAGCGATCACTGGAATCGTCATGCTTTGCGCCAGCTTGACGGTGGCTTCCATGTTGATACCGCCCATCATGCCGTCGCGGCCGATGTCGGTGTAGATGATGGCTTCGCAACCGTAGTCTTCGAACTTGCGGGCCAGGTCGATGACTTCGTGGCCGGTAAGTTTGCTCCAGCCATCGGTGGCGACCTTGCCGTCGCGTGCGTCGAGTCCGACGATGATCTGGCCCGGAAAGGCGCTACAAGCATCATGCAGGAAACCCGGATTCTTGACCGCGGCAGTGCCGATGATGATGTAACTCAGGCCACCGTCGAGATAGCGTTCGATGGTATCGAGGTCGCGGATACCGCCACCGAGCTGGACCGGAATTTCATCGATACCATTGGCTTCAGCGTAATCGCGTACAGCCTGGATGATGGCCTTGACGGCGCTTTCGTTTTTCGGCTTGCCGGCAAAGGCGCCATTGAGGTCGACCAGATGCAGGCGACGGGCACCCTGCTCAAGCCAGTGGCGCGCCATCGCGCCCGGGTCTTCGGAAAATACGGTGGCCTGGTCCATGTCACCTTGTTTGAGGCGAACACAGTGACCGTCTTTGAGATCGATAGCGGGAATGAGCAACATGGCTGTTGAGTAAGTAGATAAAAAATGTGGATGACAAGCGATCGGCACGACCGCGCTCAGGGATTCCAGTGCACGAAATTCTTGTAGAGCTGCAGACCGGCCGAGGCACTTTTTTCGGGATGGAACTGGGTCGCGAAAATATTATCACGCGCGACCGCACAGGCAAACGCCGCGCCGTACAAGCTTTCGCCGGCGACATGCGACGGTTCGGCAGGCCGGGCGTAATAACTGTGCACGAAATAGAAATAACTCTGGTCGGGAATACCTTCCCAGAGCGGATGTGCGATCGTCTGGCGAACCCGGTTCCATCCCATTTGCGGCACCTTGAAACGCGAACCGTCTTCCTGCAACTGGCCATCGAGCTGGAACTTGACGACCTTGCCTGGCAATAAGCCCAGACCCGGCGTATCGCCTTCTTCGCTCCAGTCGAACAGCAATTGCTCGCCGACGCAGACACCGAGCAGCGGCTTGTTACGCACGGCGGCAAGCAAGGCGTCCTGCAAGCCCGACTCGCGCAGGCTGCGCATGCAATCCGGAATCGCGCCCTGCCCCGGCAAGACCAGCCGGTCAGCGGTCACGATATCCTGCACGTCGCCCGAAATCCGCACATCGGCGTCCGGTGCCACATGGCGCAAGGCTTGCGCTACCGAGCGCAAATTCCCCATGCCGTAATCGACTACTACAATTTTGTTCATGCTTGAAGGTCTGACATCAATGAAAGAAAAGCTGCCAATTAGAGCGAACCTTTGGTCGACGGAATCGTACCGGCCGAGCGCGGATCGCGTTCGGCGGCCATGCGCAATGCACGACCGAACGCCTTGAACACGGTCTCGCATTGATGATGGGCATTGTCACCGCGCAGGTTGTCGATGTGCAGCGTGACCAGTGCGTGATTGACGAAACCCTGAAAGAACTCGTGCACCAGATCGACATCGAATGCACCGATCATGGACCGCGTGAAAGGCACATTGAATTCGAGCCCCGGACGACCGGAACAATCGATCACGACGCGCGACAGCGCCTCATCGAGCGGCACGTAGGCATGGCCGTAGCGACGCACGCCTTTCTTGTCGCCGATGGCCAGCGCGAAGGCCTGACCGATCGTGATGCCGATGTCCTCGACCGTGTGATGCGCGTCGATGTGCAGGTCACCGTCGCATTCGACATCAAGGTCGAACAGGCCATGACGGGCGATCTGATCCATCATGTGATCAAGGAACGGCACGCCCGAGTTCAGGCTTTGACGTCCGGACCCGTCGAGGTTGATCGTGACGCGGATCTTGGTCTCGTTGGTGTTGCGCGTGACAGCGGCGATGCGCTGGAGTTCAGGTGCGGTTGGCATGGTGCGGTCCAGATGACGATGAGAGGGAGGCGGAAATTGCGGCCAGGAAGGAGGCGTTCTCTTCCGGCGTGCTGACGGTAATCCGCAGGCAATCTTCCAGCAGAGCGTGCATTTTACCTACATTTTTAACCAGTACTTTGCGGGCCAGCAGATCGGCAAAAACATCGTCGCCGGTTTTGCCCTTGCCGCGAATCCGGATCAGCAAGAAGTTGGCGGCCGACGGGAACACTTCGACGCCCGGCAGGGCTGCGAGCGCCGCTCCGAGGACGGTGCGCTGCTCGCGCAGGATCGTGGCCTGCGCGGCCAACATGTCGGTATGTTCGAGCACGAATTCGGCGGCGGTCTGCGTCAGCACGTTGATGTTATAAGGCGGACGCACCTTGTCGAATTCGGCCAGCAAGGCCGCACTGCCCGACATGTAGCCAAGGCGGATGCCGGCCAGTCCGAGCTTGGAGACGGTGCGCATGACCAGCAGATTATCGAACTCGGCCAGGCGCGGCATGAAGCTGGCCGGCGCAAAGGGCTGGTAGGCTTCATCGACGATGACGACACCGCTATCGCCGACCGCCTGCAGGATCGCAACGATGTCGTCGGCCTCGAACATTGTGCCGGTCGGGTTGTTCGGGTACGCCAGATACGTAATCGCCGGCCGGTGCTGAACGATCGCTGCCAGCATCGCCGGCAAGTCCAGCGTCAGGTCGGCCTGCAGCGGCACGCCGACAAATTCCATGCCGGCGAAGCGCGCCGACATCGCGTACATCACGAAGCCCGGCACTGGTGCCAGCACTTTTGCCCCCGGTCGCGCACAGGCTACCGACACCATCGCAATCAATTCATCGGAGCCATTCCCAAGCACGACATCGAAGCCGGCCGGCACGCCGAAGCTGGCGCACAGACTGGCTTTGAGCGTGGTGTAGCTCGGCACCGGATAGCGGTTCATTGCGACGTCGGCCAGCCGCGCACCGAGTGCTGCACGCAATTGCGCCGACAGCTGGTACGGGTTTTCCATCGCATCGAGCTTCAGGAAGCCGTCGGCATCCTGGACGTGATACGCCGACAGCGCACGGACTTCGGGGCGGATGATATTTTCGATTAACGACATGATAGAGGTCCGTAAGCTAGGTAAAAATCAGGCTGCAACTTGCGCGTTGGTATCGAGTTGCGCGAGTCGCTGCGCAATCATCGCGCAATAATCAGCATTGAGTTCGAAGCCGACAAACTGGCGGCCCGTGCGTTTTGCGGCAACCGCCGTGGTGCCGCTGCCCATGAACGGATCGAGCACGATGCCGCCCGGCGGACACGATGCCTTGACCATGCGCTCAATGATTTCAAGCGGCTTCTGGGTCGGATGATCGGCGCGCTCGCGGTGTTCGCGGTGCAGGCGCGACACGCTCCAGACATCCTTCGGGTTGTAGCCCAGCTCCAGCCATTTCGCGCCGACAAAAATCGAGCGCGAACGGGCTTTCTTGGTGACCGCATCGTACGCAATCCGGATCGCGTCGAGGTCGAAATAGTAGTCCTTGCTGTTGGCGAAAAAACCGATCGTGTCATGCACCGAGGAATACTTGCGCACCGTGCCGCCCATCGATGGCACGCGACGATCCCAGATAATTTCGTTGACCATCGTCATGCGCTGCTTCAGGAGCACGAAAATTTCCGGCGAATAGCGCCAGGTCAGGAAAATGTACAGGCTGCCGTTGGGCTTGAGCTTGGGCAGCGCGGCGTCGATCCAGCATTCCATCCAGGCCAGATACTCGGCAGTCGCCAGCTTGTCCGAATCATTGCCATAATCCTTACCCAGCCCGTACGGCGGATCGGCCAGAATCAGGTCGATCGCACCATCGGGAATGCGTGCCAGTCCTGCCAGCGCGTCTTCGCAAAAGACCTGGTTGTGCCAGTCAGCCACGACGCGATCCGGCTGTCATCGCAAGCGCATTTCTGCCGAGCGGGCATGGGCCTGCAAGCCTTCGCCATAAGCGAGTTCGGCCGCAATCTTGCCCAGCGTGATCGCACCGGCGGCGCTGACATGGATGATCGACGAGCGCTTCTGGAAGTCATACACACCCAGCGGCGACGAGAAGCGCGCCGTGCGCGAGGTCGGCAGCACATGGTTCGGTCCGGCGCAATAATCGCCCAGCGACTCCGACGAAAAACGACCAAGGAACATCGCACCGGCGTGGCGGATCTGGTCGGCCCAGCGCTGCGGGTCAGCCGCCGAAATTTCCAGATGCTCGGCGGCGATGCGGTTGGCGATCTCGCAGGCTTCTTCCATGCTACGCACCTTGATCAGCGCGCCGCGGTTCGTCAGCGAGGTGGCGATGACGTCCTTGCGCGGCATCTCTTCCAGCAGCCGGTTGATGCTGGCTTCGACCGCCAGCAGATAGGCGGCGTCCGGACACAGCAAAATCGATTGCGCCAGCTCGTCGTGTTCGGCTTGCGAAAACAGGTCCATCGCGATCCAGTCGGGATCGGTGCTGCCATCGCAGATGACGAGGATCTCGGACGGGCCGGCGATCATGTCGATGCCGACGATGCCGAATACGCGGCGCTTGGCGGCAGCCACATACGCATTGCCGGGACCGACGATCTTGTCGACTTGCGGGATCGTTGCGGTGCCGTAGGCCAGTGCACCGACGGCTTGCGCGCCACCGATCGTGAAGACGCGATCGACACCGGCAATCGCGGCGGCGGCCAGCACCAGCTGGTTTTTGACGCCGGCAGGCGTCGGCACCACCATGATCACTTCCGGCACGCCGGCCACTTTGGCCGGAATCGCGTTCATCAGTACCGACGACGGATAGGCCGCCTTGCCACCGGGGACGTAGATGCCGACGCGGTCGAGCGGCGTGACTTTCTGGCCCAGCACGGTGCCGTCGGCTTCGGTGTAGGTAAAGCCGGCCGAACCGCATTCGGCTTTCTGGCGTTCGTGATAACTGCGCACGCGATCGGCAGCTTGCTGCAACGCGTCGCGGCGTACCGGCGACAGGCCGAGCAACGCCGCCTGCAATTCGGCCTGCGGGATTTCAAGGGTACTGACACGGTCGGCGGCAAGCCGGTCGAACTGATTGGTGAACTCGAGCACGGCGTCGTCGCCACGCAGTTTGACGGCGGCGAGTATGGTCGCAGCGGCCTGGTCGATGGCAGCATCTTCGCCGGCCTCGAAGGCCAGCACGGCATCAAGCCGGGCAAGAAAATCAGGTTCGGTGGAATCGAGTTTGCGGATCGGGAGTGTCATGGCATGCCTGTGAAAATGTTAGGTCCTTGAGGCTTTTTCGAATGCGTCGAGGATGGGTTGCAAGCGCTCGCGCTTGAGTTTCAGTGCCGCCTGGTTGACCACCAGCCGCGCCGAGATTTCCATGATGTGTTCGACTTCGACGAGGTTGTTGGCGCGCAGCGTGTTGCCGGTGCTGACCATGTCGACGATGGCGTCCGACAAGCCCACCAGCGGTGCCAGCTCCATCGATCCGTACAGCTTGATCAGGTCGACGTGCACACCCTTGGACGCAAAATGCTCGCGCGCGGTTTGCACGTACTTGGTTGCGACCCGCAGGCGCGCACCATGGCGCACCGCAGTGGCGTAATCGAAGCCGGCCTGCACCGCCACAGACATCCGGCAATTGGCGATATTGAGGTCGATCGGCTGATACAGGCCTTCGCCACCATGCTCGTACAGGACATCCTTGCCGGCCACGCCAAAATCGGCAGCGCCGTATTGCACGTAGGTCGGCACGTCCGAGGCACGCACGATGATGACGCGCACGTACGGATCATTGGTCGGCAGGATCAGCTTGCGCGAGGTTTCGGGATCTTCGGTAACCATGATGCCGGCGGCTTCGAGCAGCGGAATGGTTTCTTCGAAGATGCGCCCTTTTGACAGGGCCAGGGTCAGTTGCTGCTCGACTGGAATATTCATTTGACTCGCTCGATCTGTGCGCCGACTGCCGACAATTTGACTTCCATGCGGTCGTAACCGCGGTCCAGGTGATAGATGCGTTCGATCAGGGTCTGGCCTTGCGCGGCGAGGCCGGCAATGACCAGCGAAGCCGACGCGCGCAAGTCGGTCGCCATGACCGGTGCGCCGACGAATTTATCGACACCCTTGACGATGGCGATGTTGCCTTCGATATCGATGGCCGCGCCCAGCCGGTTCATTTCCTGCACATGCATGAAGCGGTTTTCGAAGATGGTTTCGGTAACATGACTGGTGCCATCGGCGATGCAATTCAAGGCCATGAACTGGGCCTGCATATCGGTCGGAAAGCCAGGATACTCGGTGGTACGGAAGCTGATCGCTTTCGGACGTGCGGCCATCTGGACCCGGATCCAGTCGGGGCCGGAGGTCAGGATCACGCCGGCTTCGCGCAACTTGTCGAGCGCGACATCAAGGATATCGCTGCGGGTGTTTTTCAGGATAACGTCACCGCCGGTGGCAGCGACCGCGCACAAAAACGTGCCGGTCTCGATGCGGTCGGCGATGACGGTGTGTTCTGCGCCATGCAAACTGGCGACGCCCTGGATGACCAGGCGGTCGGTGCCTATGCCAGCGATCTTCGCACCCATCGCTACCAGCAGGTGGGCCAGGTCGGCGACTTCGGGCTCACGGGCGGCGTTTTCGAGGATGGTCTCGCCATCGGCAAGCGTGGCTGCCATCAGCAGATTCTCGGTGCCGGTAACGGTGATCATATCGGTGACGATGCGCGTGCCCTTGAGCTTCTTGGCACGCGCATGGATGTAACCGGCTTCGATCGTGATCTCGGCACCCATCGCCTGCAAGCCCTTGATGTGCTGATCGACCGGACGCGAACCGATTGCGCATCCGCCCGGCAGCGAGACCTTGGCTTCGCCGAAACGGGCCAGCAGCGGACCGAGCACCAGGATCGAAGCACGCATGGTCTTGACCATGTCATACGGCGCTTCGAGCTTGTCAATAGCCGCCCCATTGAGCATGACCTGGTTGCCCTCCTGCTCCGCGCGCAAGCCCATCTGGCGCAGCAGCTTGAGCATGGTCGTCACGTCCTGCAGTTGCGGCACGTTCGATAGCTGCACGCTGTCGGCGGTCAGCAATCCGGCGCACAGGATCGGCAGTGCAGCATTCTTGGCACCCGAAATGAAGATGTCGCCGGACAGGCGGTTGCCACCCGTGATGAGGAGTTTATCCATTGTTGGCGAACTCCTCGGGCGTCAGGGTCTTCATCGACAGCGCATGGATTTCTTCGCGCATGCGATCACCCAGCGCGGCGTAGACGATCTGGTGGCGCTGGATCAGGCGCTTGCCGGCAAACGCGTCAGAGACAATGACAGCCTTGAAATGCTGGCCATCACCTTCGACTTCAACGTGACTGCAGGCGAGGCCGGCGGCGATGTAATTCTTGACGAGTTCTGGAGTAGGAAACATGACGGGCTCTTTAAAAAAACGTGTTCAGTGGCGCAGCTTGTAGCCGCTCTTGAGCATGCCGACCGCGATGGCGGCCAACAACAGCGAGAAAGCGGAGACGATCGCCAGACTCAACAGCGGGTTGACATCGGACTGCCCGAAAAAGCCAAAGCGGAAACCGTCGATCATGTAGAAGAACGGGTTGAAGTGCGATACCGTCTGCCATGTCGGCGACAACGAATGGATCGAATAAAACACGCCTGACAAAAAGGTCGCCGGCATGATCAGAAAGTTCTGGAAGGCCGCGAGCTGGTCGAATTTCTCGGCCCAGATACCGGCGATCAAGCCCATCGTGCCCAGCATGGTCGCACCCAGCAACGCGAACACCAGGATCCACCACGGTGCAACGAACGACAGTTTTGCGAACCATGCGGTGATGATGAAGACACCGGCGCCGACCGCGAAACCGCGCACCACTGCCGCCAGCACATAGGCACTGAACAGTTCCCAGTGCGACAGCGGCGGCAGCATCACAAAGACCAGGTTGCCGGTGATCTTGGACTGGATCAGCGACGACGACGAATTGGCAAACGCGTTTTGCAGGATGCTCATCATGACCAGGCCGGGAATCAGGAAGGCGGTATAGCCGACGCCCGGATAGACCTCGACCCGGCCTTCGAGCACGTGGCCGAAAATCATCAGGTACAGCATCGCGGTAACGATAGGCGCGGTCAGCGTTTGCGTCGCGACCTTCCAGAAACGCAGAACTTCCTTATAGAACAGTGTCTGGAAACCGATCATTTGTCACCGTCCATAATTTGCAGGAATACGTCTTCGAGATCAGCCTGCTTGAGCTGCATGTCTTCGATGACCACACCACCTTCGCGCAAGCGCGCCAGGATAGGTTCGACATCGTTGTAGCCATTGACGCGCAAGGTGAATTGATTACCGCCGAGTAGCTGCTCGGGATTCGTCACCAGCGGCTTGAGGCTATCCGGCAGCACACCGCTGGCCAGGTGCACCACCAGTTGCGAGCCGGAGATGCGCTTGATCAGGTTGGCCGTCGAGTCCAACGCCACCACTTTGCCGGCTTTCAGCATCGCCACGCGGGTGCACAGGGCTTGCGCTTCTTCGAGATAATGCGTGGTCAGCACTACGGTGTGGCCTTCGCGATTGAGGCGGGCAACAAATTTCCACAAGGTCTGACGTAGTTCCACATCGACGCCGGCGGTTGGCTCGTCGAGCACGATCACCGGCGGCTTGTGCACCAGCGCCTGCGCCACCAGTACGCGGCGCTTCATGCCACCCGACAGCGAGCGCATGTTGGCGTCGGCTTTATTGGTCAAATCGAGGTGATGCATGATCTCGTCGATCCACTTGTCGTTGTTCTTCAGGCCGAAATAGCCGGACTGCATGCGCAAGGTTTCGCGCACCGAAAAAAACGGATCGAACACCAGTTCCTGCGGCACCACGCCAAGGCGGGCGCGCGCGGCGCGGTAATCGGTGACGACATCATGGCCTTCGACCGTGACGGTGCCGGAATCGGGCCGGCTGAGACCCGCGATAATCGAGATTAGCGTGGTCTTGCCGGCGCCGTTCGGTCCGAGCAGGCCAAAAAACTCGCCCTGCTCGATCGACAGCGAAACGCGGTCGAGCGCACGCAGCGACTGGTAGCTTTTTTCTACGTTGGTAATCTGGATGGCGGCCATGGAGGCAGTTGCGCAATTCTTGGAAATGATCCGGAGGTCAGTCGGAAGTGAGCAAAAAACGGAGGCACCAGGTGGTCCGTTGCTGGATTAAGGGTACCGATTATAGGGGATTTCCGTTGCCGGAAGCCGCCCGCCGTGCAGCAGGGTCAGTGATGTGGCACGGCGATAGAATGGTCAGCGTCGATACCGGCCTGCAGCAGATCGGCGACACCGTACAAGTTAGCCAGGCTGGAGAGGCTGACAGACGGATTGGAAAACCTGAGCGGTACACCACGTTCCCGTGCCGCGCGCTGCCAGGCCAGCAGGACAGCGACGGCACTTGAATCGACGCGCTCGACCTGCGCCAGATCGATGACTTGCTGCCCTGTGGCGATCGCGCCCAGGCCGGCCTCAAGTACGCTTTTGGCGGTATCGAACGTCAGTGTCCGGGCAGGTGCAAACATGGCGGTCAATCAGCTCCCCGATTTACCGGCGAGAGACTTGTTCTTGTCGGTCAGCGCCTTGATCAGACCATCGATACCACCGCGGCCGATTTCGGCAGCGAACGTGCTTTTGTAGGTCTCGACCAGCCAGGCACCGAGAACATTGACGTCATAGATGCGCCAGCCGGCAGCGGTTTTCTCCAGCCGGTAATTGAGTTGGATAGGCTCGCCGCGTGATTGCAATACCTGCGAGCGCACTTCAACATCGGTATCGGCTGGCAGTGAACGCATCGGCAGGAACTGGACTTTCTGGTCACGCACCTGCGAGATAGCACCCGAATACGTGTAGACCAGCAGGCTGCGAAATTGCGTCGTCAGTTGCTGTTGCTGCTCGGGTGTTGCGTTACGCCAGAAGCGTCCGGCGGCCAGTGCAGTCATTTTCTGGAAATCGACGGAAGGCAGAATTTTCTCTTCGACGACTTGCAGCACGCGCTGCTGGTTACCGCCCTGAATGGCCTTGTCGGACTTGGCAATATCGAGAACTTCCTGGCTAATGCGCTTGACCAGCGCGTCGGGCGCTTCCGTCTCTGCAGCAACGGCACCACCGGTGAACGACAACATGCCAAGGGTGACGACTGCAGCGAACAACTGTTTAAATTTTTTCATGATTTCCCATTTCGGTAACTGAGCCCTGGATCTGCGTCCGGACTTACTCTGCCTTGACACTCAACTGCGCGGACGGTGCCTGCTCTGGCACCGGAGCCTGAAGCGGCTCGATGCCAGGAACCGCAACGGCACTGTCAACAGGTGAGGCCGCCGAGCGCTCATTCAAGTACGAATCATCCACCGTCGAGCGGCGCCCTTTACCCCTGGGTACGTCACCGTCATAAACCCGGCTCTGGCGGCGCTGCAGATAAGCATCGCGGATGAATTCATAGCGATCCAGCGCGGCGTCTTCGATCAGGCTGGACGCATCCAGCACGCTGGCACGCAAGTCGACCAGACGCAGCGCCGTTCCCATGTTGCGCACATTGGTTGGATCCTTGTAAGTCCACGGATCACCAACGATGTCGAGCGGAGTCGCTGCAGTGTCACGCAAGGTCGACGAGCCGAACAAGGGCAAGACCACGTACGGGCCTGAAGCCACGCCCCAACGGCCCAGGGTCTGACCAAAATCTTCGCGATGCTTTTGCAGTCCTGCTTCCGAACCGATGTCGAGCAAACCACCCAGTCCTAGCGTGCTGTTGACGGCGACGCGCATGAAGTCATTCAGGCCATCTTCGACTTTTCCCTGCAAGAGATTATTGACCGCGGTCCAGACATCACCAAGGTTACCGAAAAAATTACCTACGCCGGTTTGCACGAATTGCGGCAACACGTTCTTGTAGACGGTCGCCGCAGGCTTGAGCGCCACCCGGTCGAGTCCGTCATTGAAGCTGAACATGGCGCGGTTGTAGGTCTCAAAAGGATCCTGCGGATTGCGGCTGGTGGCACAACCGGATATGGCAACCGCCAGGACCAGCATCGTGATGCGTTTCAAAACAGGGTTCATTTTTTCTCATCCTTTCCGTCGGCTGCCTTGCTGAACAAGAACTGAGTGATCAGATTCTCGAGGACCAGGGCCGATTGCGTCATTCTTATATTGTCACCGGCAGCGAGCAGATTCGTATCGCCGCCTGGTTCGAGGCCTATGTACTGCTCTCCCAGCAAGCCTGAAGTCAGGATTTTTGCCGAGCTATCTTTGGGGAATTTGTAGCGGGTCTCCATGTTGACGGTCACGGAAGCCTGAAAACGCTGGTCGTTAAACGCAATATCAGCCACGCGACCGACTACCACGCCGGCACTCTTGACGGGCGCGCGCGGCTTGAGTCCGCCGATATTATCGAAGCGCATCGTGACCGGATACGTTTGCGCAAACGATAGCGAACTCAGATTGCCTGCCTTCATGGCCAGGAAAAACAAGGCTACCGCCCCCAGCAGAACGAACAGGCCTACCCATAGATCCAGTGATTTTCGTTGCATGATCCGATACCCTAACTAGTTATTGCGTTACACGATGCGTCACGTTTGTATTTTTTCCAGCGCACGATCAGTTGAACATGAGCGCCGTCATCAGAAAGTCCAGCCACAGCACGGTCAGCGAACCGATGACCACCGTCCGCGTGGTAGCCCGGGCAACACCTTCCGGCGTTGGCTGGGCCTCATAACCCTGAAACAGCGCAATGAAGGTGACCGCAATACCGAATACAAAACTTTTCAGGACGCCATTGGCAATGTCCTGCCAGACATCAACGCCACTCTGCATCTGTGACCAGAACGCGCCTTCGTCAATACCGATCATCTGCACGCCGACGACATAGCCGCCAACGATACCAACGGCACTAAATATCGCCGCCAGTACCGGCATCGCAATGACCCCGGCCCAGAACCGCGGCGCCAGCACCCGCTGTATCGGATCGACCGCCATCATTTCCATTGCCGACAATTGCTCGCCGGCTTTCATCAGGCCGATCTCGGCCGTCAGCGACGTTCCGGCGCGGCCGGCAAACAGCAATGCCGTGACCACCGGCCCGAGTTCGCGCACCAGTGACAAGGCCACCAGCAGACCCAGCGCCTGCTCGGAACCGTAACGATTGAGCGTGTAGTAACCCTGCAAACCAAGGACAAACCCCACGAACAGACCCGACACGGCGATGATCACCAGCGAATAATTACCGACAAAATGAATCTGGTCGGTAATGAGTCGCGGCCTGCGCCAGAGCCCGGCGGAAGCCCGCATAATCGCCAGAAAGGCGCGTGCGGCATGGCCAATTTGTTGCAAAAATCCGGCAACCCGGCTCCCGAGTGCGGCGATCCAGTCGAGCATCATGTCGCCTCCAGGCCGAGGTCGGCTGCCAGCGACTTGCCGGGATAGTGGAACGGCACCGGACCATCGGCATCGGCGTGGACGAATTGCCGGACATACGGATCAGTCGACTCCCGCATTGCCGCCGGCGTGCCTTCGGCCACAATCTTGCCTGCGGAAAGGAAATACACGTAATCCGCGATCAGGAAGGATTCATTGACGTCATGCGATACCAGAATGGAGGTCGAACCCAGCACATCATTGAGACGACGAATCAGGTTGGCCGTGACACCCATCGAAATCGGATCGAGGCCGGCGAACGGTTCGTCATACATGATCAATTGCGGATCCAGCGCGATGGCACGCGCCAGCGCTACGCGTCGCGCCATGCCGCCGGAAATCTCGGATGGCTTGAGCTGCGCCGCATTGCGCAAGCCCACTGCCTGCAATTTCAGCAGCACCAGATCGCGCAATAACGCCTCCGGCAAATCCGTATGCTCGCGCAGCGGAAAAGCCACGTTCTCGAAAACACTCAGGTCCGTGAATAGCGCGCCATGCTGGAACAGCATGCCCATATTGCGCCGCAATGCCATCAAGTTCTGGCCGGTGAGCTCATGCACTACCGCGCCATTGACCGTCACGGCACCTGCTTGCGGCACCAGTTGCCCACCGATCAGGCGCAAGACCGTGGTCTTGCCGGAACCGGAACCGCCCATGACGGCAATGACCTTGCCACGTGGAAAATCCATTCGGACGCCCGACAGGATCGGGCGCTCTCCATAAGCAAAATGCAGTTCGCGGATTTCGACTAGATTGGGCACGGTGCGGCCAGGTTGATGCAAAAGCGTGATTGTAGTTCAGATCGGCAGATTACTATGTGCGCTGCACAACAAACCCCGGAATGGCTGTGATGAAAAGCCACTCCGGTTTGTGAGGCGGAAAAATCAGCGAGGCAGGACCGACTCGCCCATCAGGAATTCATCGACGGCACGCGCGCACTGGCGGCCTTCGCGAATCGCCCACACGACCAACGACTGACCACGACGCATGTCGCCGGCAGCAAACACCTTTGGCACCGAAGTCTGGTAGCAACCAGCACCATCGGTCGTGGCCTTGACATTGCCGCGGCTATCTTTCTCGACGCCGAACGCTTCCAGCACTTGCGCCACCGGCGAGACGAAACCCATGGCCAGAAAGACCAGATCGGCTTTCAGTTCGAATTCCGAATCCGGCACTTCCTGCATGCGGCCGTCTTTCCATTCGACGCGCGCGGCAATGAGCTTATCGACCTTGCCGTTTTTGCCTTCGAGACGCTTGGTAGCGACCGCCCAATCGCGATCGCAACCTTCTTCATGCGACGACGAGGTACGAAGCTTGGTCGGCCAGTACGGCCAGACCATCGGCTTGTTTTCTTCTTCCGGCGGCTGCGGCATCAGTTCGAACTGGGCCACCGACGTGGCACCCTGACGGTTCGAGGTACCGACGCAATCGGAACCGGTGTCACCGCCACCGATGACGATGACATGCTTGCCGCCGGCGAGAATCTGGTCCTTGACCTTGTCGCCGGCATAGCTCTTGTTTTGGAGCGGCAGGAAGTCCATCGCGAAATGCACTCCCTTGAGCTCGCGACCCGGCACCGGCAAATCGCGCGGTTGCTCTGCGCCACCGGCGACGATGACGGCATCGAAGTCTTTTTCGAGCTGCTCGGGGAAGATGGTTTCCTTGGCCCAGTTGTTGACGTTGGCCGGGAAGTCCTTGCCGATCAATACGCCGGTGCGGAAAGTTACGCCTTCGGCCTGCATTTGCTCGACGCGACGGTCAATGTGGATTTTTTCCATCTTGAAGTCAGGGATACCGTAGCGCAGCAGGCCGCCAACGCGATCACTCTTTTCGAACACAGTGACATCGTGGCCGACCCGCGCCAGTTGCTGCGCCGCTGCCATGCCGGCAGGACCGGAGCCGACAATGGCGATCTTCTTGCCGGTTTTGGTGGCCGACGGTTGCGGCACGACCCAGCCATTCTCCCAGCCCTTGTCGATGATGAAATGCTCGATCGACTTGATGCCGACGGCGTCGCTGTTGATGCCGAGCGTGCAGGCGCTTTCGCACGGTGCCGGGCAAATGCGGCCGGTGAACTCGGGGAAGTTGTTCGTCGAGTGCAAGGTCTCCAGCGCTTCGCGATAACTGCCGCGATACACCATGTCATTCCAGTCGGGAATGATGTTGTTGACCGGGCAGCCGGTATTACAAAACGGAATACCGCAGTCCATGCAGCGCGCGCCTTGCACTTTGGCTTCGGCGTCGGTCAGGTGCAGCGTGAATTCCTTGTAATGCTTGGTGCGCAGCTGCGGCGCTTCGCTCGCCTCTTTGAGGCGCTGAAATTCCATGAAGCCAGTTACTTTTCCCATGATCGATCCAGGTTGTGCGCTGTCCGTTGCAGCAACGGACAGCGCCGTTGTTCTTCTTATGCTGCGACTTTTTGCTTGCCGGCCTTGGCCTTGCGAGCCGCATCCATTTCGCCCAGTGCGCGCTTGTACTCGGTCGGAAAGACCTTGACGAACTTGCTACGTGCAGTACTCCAGTCATCCAGCAAATTGCGCGCGCGCGTGCTGCCGGTGTACTTGAAGTGACGCTCGATCAACCCCTTCAGGATCGCTTCATCGGTCTGGCCCTCGCCATTACGTTGCAGGCTGTGCCAGCGCGGCTTGTCGCCGATGGCTTCCTGCTCGGCATGCGGCACCACCAGATCGAGAGCTACCATCGCCATATTGCAACGGGTTTCAAAATCGCCTTCCGGGTCGTAGACGTAGGCGATGCCACCCGACATGCCGGCGGCAAAGTTACGCCCTGTCTCGCCCAGCACGACCACGGTACCGCCGGTCATGTATTCGCAACCATGGTCACCGCTGCCTTCGACGACGGCCGTGGCACCGGAATTACGTACCGCAAAACGCTCGCCCACGACGCCATTGAGAAAAGCCTCGCCGGAGATCGCGCCGTACAACACGGTATTGCCGGCGATGATGTTGTCGACTGCACGACCACGGAATTCAGTGTTCGGCCGCACGATGATGCGTCCACCTGACAAGCCCTTGCCGACGTAATCGTTGCCTTCACCGACCAGGTCGATCGTGATGCCGTGCGCCAGGAAGGCTGCCGCCGATTGACCTGCCGTGCCTTGCAGCTGGATATGAATGGTGTCATCCGGCAAACCGTCATGGCCGTATTTCTTGGCCACTTCGCCCGACAGCATCGTGCCGACGGTGCGGTTGACATTGCGCACCGGCGAGATGAACGATACCCGCTCGCCTTTTTCCAGCGCTGCCTTGGCTTGCGCGATCAGCTTGTGATCGAGCGCACCTTCCAGACCGTGATCCTGCTCTTCGACGTGATAGCGTGCTTCGTCGGCAGGCATGTCCGGCAGATGAAAAATCCGGCTGAAGTCGAGGCCCTTGGCTTTCCAGTGGGTGACCGCTTTCGATTTATCGAGCAGGTCGGCGCGGCCGATCAGTTCGTTGAAGGTCGCGATCCCGAGTTGGGCCATGATCTGGCGCGCTTCTTCGGCAACGAAGAAGAAGAAATTGACGACATGTTCCGGCTTGCCCGAAAACTTTTCGCGCAGTACGGGATCCTGCGTTGCCACGCCCACCGGGCACGTATTCAAGTGGCATTTGCGCATCATGATGCAGCCTTCGACCACCAGTGGCGCGGTCGCGAAACCAACTTCGTCAGCGCCCAGCAAGGCAGCGATGACGACATCGCGGCCGGTCTTGATCTGGCCATCGGCCTGCACGCGGATACGGCTGCGCAGACGGTTAAGTACCAGGGTTTGCTGGGTCTCGGCCAGGCCGAGTTCCCATGGCGAACCGGCATGCTTGATCGACGACAACGGCGACGCACCGGTACCACCGTCATGACCGGCGATGACGATATGATCCGACTTGGCCTTGGCAACACCGGCGGCAATCGTGCCGACGCCGACTTCGGAAACCAGCTTGACCGAGATCGAGGCTTTCGGATTGACGTTCTTCAGGTCATGAATCAATTGCGCCAGATCTTCGATCGAATAGATATCGTGATGCGGCGGCGGTGAAATCAAGCCCACACCAGGCACCGAGAAGCGCAGCTTGGCGATGTATTCAGAAACCTTATGACCGGGTAACTGACCGCCCTCGCCAGGCTTCGCGCCTTGCGCCATCTTGATCTGGATCTGGTCGGCCGAGCACAGGTATTCGGCGGTGACACCGAAACGACCTGACGCAACCTGCTTGATCTTCGAGCGCAAGGAATCGCCTGCCATCAGCGGGATGTCGACGACGACGTTTTCTGCGCCAATAATCGAGGCCATCGAATCGCCCTGCTTGATCGGGATGCCTTTCAATTCCTGCTGGTAGCGATGCGCATCTTCGCCGCCCTCGCCGGTGTTGGACTTGCCGCCGATGCGGTTCATCGCGATGGCCAACGTGGCATGCGCTTCGGTCGAGATCGACCCGAGCGACATCGCGCCGGTCGCGAAGCGCTTGACGATTTCCTTGGCCGATTCGACCTGGTCGAGCGGGATCGCCTTGGCCGGATCGATCTTGAATTCGAACAGGCCGCGCAAGGTCATGTGCCGTTGCGACTGGTCATTGATGATCTGCGCGTATTCCTTGTAGGTATTGAAGTTGTTGGCGCGGGTTGAGTGCTGCAGTTTCGCAATCGCATCCGGCGTCCACATGTGGTCTTCACCACGCACGCGGAACGCGTATTCACCACCGGCTTCGAGGGCGTTGGTCAGTACCGGATCCTTGCTGAAGGCAGCGCGATGCAGGCGCAACGCTTCTTCGGCCACTTCGAACACGCCGATACCCTCAACGTTTGATGCGGTACCCTTGAAGTACTTGTTGACCAGTCCTTTGTTCAGGCCGATCGCTTCAAAAATCTGCGCGCCGCAATACGACATGTAGGTCGAGATACCCATCTTCGACATCACTTTCAGCAAGCCCTTGCCGACGGCTTTCTGATAGTTGTAGATGGCTTTCTCGGGCGACAATTCGCCTGGCAGGCCGGCGGCCATTTCAGCCAATGTATCCATCGCGAGGTACGGATGGATTGCTTCGGCGCCGTAGCCCGCCAGCAGCGCGAAGTGATGCGTTTCGCGCGCCGAGCCGGTTTCGACGACCAACCCGGTCGAGGTGCGCAAGCCCTTGCTGACCAGATGCAAGTGGATCGCCGAAGTCGCCAGCAGCGCCGGAATCGCGACCTGCTCGCCATCGACCTTGCGGTCTGAAATGATCAGGATGTTGTGCCCTGAATGGACGGCATCGACCGCCTTCGCGCACAGCGAAGCCAACCGTGCTTCGATACCTTCCTTGCCCCAGGCAACCGGGTAGCAGATATTGAGTTCATGCGACTTGAACTTGCCGCCCGTGTGCGCGCTGATATTGCGCAGCTTGGCGATGTCGCTGTAGTCGAGCACCGGTTGCATGACTTCGAGACGCATCGGTGGATTGATGTTGTTGGTGTCGAGCAAGTTCGGCTTCGGACCGATGAACGACACCAGCGACATCACCATCGCTTCGCGGATCGGGTCGATAGGCGGGTTGGTCACTTGTGCGAACAGTTGCTTGAAGTAGTGGTACAGCGTCTTGTTCTTGTTGGACATCACGGCCAGCGGCGAGTCATTGCCCATCGAACCGGTGGCTTCTTCGCCATTGGCGGCCATCGGTGACATCAGGAACTTCAGGTCTTCCTGGGTGTAGCCGAACAGTTGCTGGCGATCGATCAGCGGCAGTGTCGAGGCGGGCTCGACCGGCTCGGCCTTCAGCGTATTGAGACGGATGCGAACAGACGCAATCCACTGCTTGTACGGCTTGGCGTTGGCGTAGGTATCTTTCAATTCCTTGTCGCCGATGATACGGCCGGCATCGAGGTCGATCAGGAACATCTTGCCCGGCTGCAGACGCCATTTCTGGATGATCTTCGACTCGGGAATCGGCAGCACGCCGGACTCCGACGCCATCACCACCAGGTCATCGTCGGTGACGATGTAGCGTGCAGGGCGCAAGCCGTTGCGGTCGAGCGTGCCGCCAATGTGACGGCCATCGGTGAAGGCCATCGCGGCCGGACCGTCCCATGGTTCCATCATCGCGGCATGGTATTCGTAGAAGGCGCGACGGTTGTCGTCCATCGTGGTGTGATTTTCCCAGGCTTCCGGGATCATCATCATCATCGCCTGCGCGATCGGATAGCCGGCCATGATCAGCAGTTCGAGCGCATTGTCGAAGCTGGCAGTATCGGACTGGCCTTCATAGATCAGTGGGAACAATTTCTTGAGGTCATCACCCAGCACGGACGACTTCATCACGCCTTCGCGGGCCCGCATCCAGTTGAAGTTACCCTTGACGGTATTGATCTCGCCATTGTGCGCGATCAGGCGATACGGGTGGGCCAGTGGCCACTCCGGGAACGTGTTGGTCGAAAAACGCTGATGCACCAGCGCCAGCGCGGAGACGCAGCGCGGATCTTGCAGATCCTTGTAGTACACGCCGACCTGATCCGCCAGCAGCAAGCCCTTGTAGACCACGGTGCGGGCCGACATCGACGGCACGAAAAACTCCTGACCGTGCAGCAGGTTCAGCGCACGGATCGCGTGACCGGACGATTTGCGAATCACGTACAGTTTGCGCTCGAGCGCATCGGTGACCATGATGTCCGGACCACGACCAATGAATATCTGACGGATCACGGGTTCCTTGTCGCGCACGGTCGGCGACATCGGCATCGTGATATCGACCGGCACGTCGCGCCAGCCCAGCACGACCTGACCTTCGGCCATGACCGAGCGTTCGATTTCCTGTTCGCAGGCAATCCGCGATGCGTTCTCTTTGGGCAGGAACACCATGCCGACACCGTACTCGCCAGGCGGCGGCAGCTCGACTCCGAGCAAGGCCATCTCTTCGCGGTAGTACTGGTCAGGCACTTGAATCAGGATACCCGCGCCATCACCCATCAACTTGTCCGCCCCGACCGCGCCCCGGTGATCCAGATTTTTCAGGATCAGCAGACCTTGCTCGACGATAGAGTGGCTCTTGTTACCCTTGATGTGGGCGATAAAACCGACGCCACAGGCATCGTGCTCATTGGATGGGTCGTACAGACCTTGTGATTGCATAACGGTTCTCCCTGCCCGACGAATTTGAGGGCTAAGGATAGTGCAGCATAAAATTGTGCGCAACCTCTTTAATTAGGGTCAGAGTCAATTTAAATTCGCCATTTGCTCCATCTTTTTTAAATGGGGACAGAGTCAATCAAGCGACAGCACAATCCGGGTGCAGACCGCACTATTCCGGCTCGCGTTCTTCTGTCGGATCGGGCCTGGGCGGGCGTCCGCGTCGTGCTGGTCCAACGCGACGCTGAACGGTTTTTTCCAACGTCGTCCGGAACTGGCTGGAGCCGAGCGCCCATCCTTTGAGCGTTGAATCCGTCAGCGTCGTGACCTCTTCAGCACTCAAGCCTTGCCGCACTAATTCCCGATAGGCAATTTCGCGCTCGAAAGGCGTATTACCGAGCGCCCAATACAAGCCATGGTCACTAATCAGAGGATTGGAATGCGTGCCAGCATGATGGGCATAGCTCGACCACGGGAAATCGGCGGGATCGACCACCAACGCGGCGCGCACCGGATTGAGCTCGATATAGCGGCAGCAAGTCATCAGATAGCGCTCGGAATCGATCACGGTCGCCTTGAAGCGGCCTTGATACAAGGTGCCGACGCGCTCGTACTTGCGATTGAAATACGGTACGTAATGCCGCCCTACCCATTGCATCATGCGGCTCAGGCCATCCTTGTCCGCGGGCGATGCCAGCAGGTGCAGGTGGTTGGGCATCAGCACGTACGCATGAATGGCTACCTTGAACTGGCGGGCGGCATCCGCCAGCCAGGCCAGAAAAATCCGATGATCATCATCATCGCGAAAAATCACCCGTCGGTCGTTGCCGCGCTGGATGATGTGATGGGGCTGGTCGGGGACGACAAGACGGGGAAGTCGGGCCATGGCAGGAAAGAAAAAGTTGCAGAGAAGCCCAATTTTAAAGGCATTCCAGCAAATTATTTTGACTCTGACCCTAATTAACTTTGAGTTTGCGAAAAAATAAATTGACTCTGACCCTATTTGATAAAAAATAAATCGACTCTGACCCCAATTTTTTAGCGGCGGAGGAATGTCATGCGTGCTTGTAGTGCCGACGCGCTGAACAGCGCTTCTACCGTGCGGCGGGCGTTGGCACCGATTAGGGCCCGCAGGACCGGGTCGTGGCGGAGCTGGTGCAGGATGGCGGCGGCTTGGTCGGTGGTGTCGAACAGGAAGCCGTTTTCGCCGTGGCGGATGTGATCGGCGTATCCGCCGTGGCGGTGACAGACGACGGGTACACCGCAGGCCATTGCTTCGAACACGACGCGGCCGAAGGTTTCGACATGCACACCGGTGCGGTAGTAAAACACGTCAAGACCACGCAGGAAGTCGGCTGCATCGACCAATCCTTCGGGCGTCAGTTGCAGCGCCGGATCGGCGGGCAGCTGCTCCCGCAAGCTGGTGGCACCTTGCAGACGCACCTGCCAGCCCTCGCCGGGCAAGGTCCGGTAGAGGGCCAGGTCTTGCGCGTCGTGCTTGTCGGCGGTGTCGCGGCTGAGCCGGCCGACGACCAGCGGAAGGTTGGCGGGCGCGAATTGATCGGGTGATGGCGGGCGCGGATGGAATCGTTTGAGGTCGATTGGTGAGGGATGGATCTCGCCTTCGATACCGAGCATTTTTTTCTGGAACGCAGAAATAAGGACGTATTCGGTGCGCGGCCAGGAGCGCAGCGCCGGGCCGCGCGCGGTCAGTGCGAGGACTTTCGGATGGAAGGTGTTGAACACATAGATCAGCCGGCGCGGCGGTGTTGCCACCATCGGCCAGAGCCGGTTGCGCCAGTGCGCGCCAAAAAAGACGTAGTTGCCGCCCTGCGGTACCTGACCGCGCCAGGCGACTATCCGCTTGATCGGATAGCGCGACAGCAATGCCGGCGCGGCTCTCGACGAGGTCGCCCATAGCGTGACCGGACCGGTCTGCGACAGCAGCTCGAACACGGCCAGGGTCTCGAGCTCGCTGCCGCCATAGGGGTTGGCAAAACCATTGAACAGGTGAATCGGCACGCTGCCGCTCATGCTTGCCATTCCTGCTGCAGCAGCGCATAGCAATTGAGGTCGTGGAACTGGCCGGCCCAGCGGGCTTGCTGGCGATGCACGCCTTCGAAACGAAATCCGAGCCGGGTCAGCAGGGCGATCGAGGCTGCGTTGTCGGCGTGGCTTTCGGCCTGGATGCGATGCAAGTCCATGTGCGAAAACCCGTAATCGAGGATGGCGCTGGCGGCTTCGCGCATGTAACCGTGGCGCTGCATCGCGGCCGACAGCTCGAAACCCAGCATGCAGTTGTGCCAGCTCTTATTCCAGCGAAACAAGCCACTGGTGCCGATCAGCGCCCCGTCTTCGTTGCGCACGATGCCCCAGCGCACCCCGGTGCCCGCCGGAAACCAGCCTGCGAACATGGCCGCCATCTGGTCTGCCTGGCTGCGCTCGGTGAGCGCATCGATGCCGAACCAGCGCATGGTCTGGGCGTCGGAGTGAATCAGGAATAGCGCGTCGGCGTCGGTCGGGACGATCTCGCGCAGGGTCAGGCGTGCCGTCTGGAGGATGGGAAAAATGGACGACATCGGTCGGGGCCTGTCTTTCGGTTATCGGGCGTTCACGATAGCGGAATCGGCACTGCCGATCAACGCCGGGACTATCGGCGGTTCCAGGTCGGTTCGACCGGACGCTGCGGTTGCAAGGCGCGCACCAGCAAGGCGCGCAATTCATTCATCGGCACGACCTCGGCGGCCTCGACCTTCGAGGGCGCAACATGCATATCCCAGTCGCCATACAGGAAACCGATCGGCGAACGATTGATGGTCAGTGGCATCACGACGAAACTGCGGGTGGTCGGCAACGCGTCTTTCCACCAGCGCGGCAATTTGTTGATGAAGGCAGGATCGCGGGCGTTTTCGACAAAGATCATCTTGTCGTTGGCCAGCGCGGCATGAAATACATCGGGCTGGTAGGCATCCTCGAACGTCAAGCGCGCAGCAATCTCTTGCAGCTTGCCGCCAAGACACATGCGCGCCTGATAACGACCGTCTTTCACGATGCGCTGGAACAGCGCGCCGTGACTGAAACCGAGGCTCTTGAACAGGAGTTCCAGCGCCATTGTCATCAATTGGGCATTGCTCGATGTCAGGCTCAGTTCGCGCAGATCGGCAACACCGCGCGCCAGCAATTGCGCGGCATCAGCAGGTTTGCCGCTGACGGCAGCCGCGGCGGTCGCCACCGGTGCCGCGCCGGCGGGACGCTGCGGCCGGGACGCCGTCGCGCCATCGTCGCGCGCGGCTTGCTGGGCGGTTTCTACGGCCAGCAATAACTGGCTCGCATCGACCCCGAGCATGCCGGCGTAGTCTTCGGTAATTCTGGCGAGCGCGACGGCCAGTTCGGTACTATCCGGCGCTTCCGCAAACAGGACGTCGGCACAGGACAGCGACATCGTCGACACCGCGGCCAACCAGGCATTGTGGTCAAGCGGTTCGTCCAGGGCGCTCGGATACAGGTCCTTGAGCGTGTCGACCAGCGTGTTCGGCAAGCCCCAGCGCAGCGCCACCATCCGGCCGATCTGGTCCAGGCCGAGTCCCAGCACATGACGCGCGCGCTGGTCTTGCTGGCGCTCCCGCGGCACGTGCTCGATCGCGCTGCCGGTGGTGATCTGCTGCCACATTTCAGGCAGATAGAAAGCCACCATCATCCGGCCCAGTGCGTGCAGCATCGAACACACCACGGCTTCTTCGGCGTCGCGGGTACTGGCACCGGCGGCGACCTGACGTCCGATGTGACCGGACAGGACGGCTTTTTCCATTTCGCTACGGGCCAGTGCCGAATCCGCCGACGCGACCGACAAGCCATCAATGAGCTTCACGCCCAGCGCCAGATGGCCGATTGCATCGGTACCCAGTACCACGACAGCTTTCGAGACGGTGTTGATGTCGCGGCCGAACACCGCATACATCGGACTGTTCGCCAGACGCAGTACTTTTTGCGTCAGTCCCGGGTCCGACAGCACGGTGCTGGCCATATTGAAATCGCGATCATCCTCACCGCGCATGGCCGCCAGAATCGAGCTGACGACTTTGGAAAATCCCGGCAAATCGCCGCGCTGACGCACGCGCGTCCATAGCAATTGCAGCGTCTGTTCGGAATCTGCCGGCTTGTCACTCATGGTGCCAGTACCCGCTTGGCCAACGATGGCGCGGGCACGGCAGCCGTCTGCAGCAGCGTGATGGCCGCTTCCGGCAACATCGGGCGGCCGGTGAAGTATCCCTGGATCAGGGTGCAACCCTGACGTGCGAGGAACTCCAGCTGGGCCGCGTTTTCGACGCCTTCGGCGACGGTGGATAAATTCAGATGACTGGCCAGGCTCAGTACGACATTACAGATCGCGGCGTCCTTGACCGATTCCGGCAAGTCCTGCACGAAGGCCCGGTCGATTTTCAGCGTCGAGATCGGAAAGCGCTTCAGGTAAGCCAGCGAAGAATAGCCGGTGCCGAAGTCATCAATGGCGATCTTCACGCCCCGGGAGCTGATCTGGTTGAGCATGGCCTCGGCATGCTCGGGATCCGACATCAGGATGCCTTCGGTAATTTCGAGCAATAGCTCGGAGCCGACCAACCCGGACATGCTTAGCGCGTTATCCATCACGCCCAGGAACTGGTCATTGCGAAACTGACGCGGGCTGACATTGACCGACACGTACAAAGGCCGGCCGGCCACTTCCTGGAAGCGCTTGATCTGCATGCAGGCCGAGCGCAGTGCCCAGGCCCCCAGCAAGTTGATCAGTCCGTTGCTCTCCGCCATCGGGATGAATTGCGATGGCGGTACCGGTCCGAGCTCGGGACGCATCCAGCGCATCAGCGCTTCGAAACCCAGCACCTGGCAGGTCACGGCGTCGACGATGGGCTGGTAGTGCAGGAAGAATTCGCCATTGCGCACCGCGTCGAACATCGCCGCCTCCATCGAGACGTCGTACTCCTGCTGATTGAATTTTTGCGGGTTATAGACCACGCAGCGGGCCTTGCCGGTTTCCTTGGCATGGCACATCGCCGTGTCGGCGTGACTGAGCAACTTGACGTCGTCGTCGCCATGATCCGGATACGTGGCCGCCCCGATCGAGGCGCCGACGTACAGCGTGTGGCCCTGAATTTCAAACGGCACTTGCATGTTTGCAATCATGCGTCGCGCGACCGTCTGGATTTCTGCTTCGCTGACCGCACCCGGCAGGACTGCCACGAACTCATCACCACCGACGCGGGCTAGCGTATCGACATTGCGCAAGGTTTCGCGCAAGCGCTCGCCGGCCACCCGCAACAAGGTATCGCCGACCAGGTGCCCGAGTGCATCGTTGACCTTCTTGAAGCGGTCGAGGTCCAGCGCCAGCACCGAAAATCCGCGCCCCGTACGCTTGGCCTGCGCGATCGCCATCTGCAAGCGATCCGACAGCAAGGAGCGATTCGGCAGGCCGGTCAGCGCATCGTGGGTGGCCATGTGGCGCAAGCGCTCTTCGGTATCTTGCTGAACCGAAATATCGCGCCCGACTACGAGCAGCGCAGTCGTCCCTTCCGGCGTGACGTAATTAGTCAGCTGCAGCTCGAACCACATGGATGACTTGCGCGTGTTGATGCGGGTATTGATCTTGCCGGAACGCCCCGATTCGAGCGCCTGGGTAATGGCCAGGCTGATGATCAGGCGATCACTCAGCGGTGCCAGCTCCGACAGAAACCAGCCAACAATGCTGACACCTGTGCCGACAAATTCCAGAGCACGCTGGCTGACGTACAGAATCCGGCCTCGATCATCAAGGCAAAACACCGCGTCGCCTGCTGCCTCCATGAGGCTGTTCAAAGGTCCGTCAGCACCGGCTTTCAAGAGTCCCGTCCCTATTGCGGTTGGTGTGACGATGTCCGCCAGTATTCTATGCACGGCGTAGCCCGGGGTAGCAGTCACACGGAAGCAGACTGGTACCCGGCAGAGCCAAACAGACATGCATTACAAAATAGCGCTCCACTGAAGCCTTCCTGATACCTGGCGAGGTGCCAGGCTACGGCGATGAGTTCTCGCTATTAAAGTGACTTCTTAAGTTTATTTACAAATAACAACGTGGAACTTATCAAGAAAATCACCAAAAGTACATCCCATGTGGAAAATACTCGGGATATTCATTGCGTTATAGGCAATATAAGCAGGAGGAACCGGCTAGCGGGTGTCCGTCGGGCATCACGAGGCCATCCATTGCGCACAAAATGCGCACCCGGCGGATCCGGCGGATCCGGTAAGCCACCAGAATTCTCTCAAAGACATCTACCCAAGACGCCGCTCATTAAAAAACCGGTTGTCCTCCGCCAGGGCAAAGGACAACCGGTCTGTTTTTTACGAACGGATCAATCAGAACGGGATGTCGTCATCCATATCCGAAAAATTCGGGGCCGGACGGGAAGCCGGTGCCTGGCGCGGCGCGCTCGCAGCCTGAGCCGGCTGGGCACTCTGGCGTGGTGCCGGGGCGCTGCCGTAATCGTCTTCCATTGCACCGCCGCCACCCATGCCTTGCCGGCTACCGAGCATCTGCATCGTGTCAGCAATGATTTCGGTGGTGAAGCGCTCGACGTTTTCCTTGTCGGTCCATTTGCGGGTTTGCAGCTTGCCTTCGATATAGACTTGCGAGCCTTTTTTCAGGTACTGGCCGGCGATCTCGGCGAGCTTGCGGTAGAAGGTGATGCGGTGCCATTCGGTGAGTTCTTTTTTCTCGCCGCTGTTCTTGTCTTTCCAGCTTTCGGTGGTGGCGACCGCAATGTTGGTGACGGCGTCGCCGTTGGTCATGTAGCGGGTTTCAGGATCGCGGCCGAGGTTGCCGATGATGATGACTTTATTGATCGATGCCATGGTGGTTTCTCCTGGGGTGTCTGTATCGGGGCAGTCGACTGCGCTGCTGCGGATGCGTCGAATTGGCCGCAATTATAAGCTAGCTGGCGTGCGTCTTCGCCGTAAAGACAGGCTGCGCCATTGCCCGTTGCCATGACAATGCAACTGCGCCCGCGCTGTCGTACGGTACTGACAACCGGCACCTGCTGGCCGTTTTCACAAGCGCAGGGCTGACGGCTCGTGCCGGCAAAACCCGCTATAGTGTCGGGTTGATTCGTACCCAAGTCGCTGGTCCCTCACTGTCAGGTCAGCGCCACACCACGCAGAAAGCAGTTCATGGAACAAATACGCATCCGCGGCGCCCGCACCCACAATCTCAAGAACATCAACCTCGATTTACCGCGCAACAAGCTCATCGTCATCACCGGCTTGTCCGGGTCCGGCAAGTCATCGCTGGCCTTCGATACCTTGTACGCGGAAGGCCAGCGTCGCTATGTCGAGTCGCTGTCGTCGTATGCGCGTCAGTTCCTGCAACTGATGGAAAAGCCGGATGTCGACCTGATCGAAGGTTTGTCACCGGCCATCTCGATCGAGCAGAAAGCCACCTCGCACAATCCGCGTTCGACCGTCGGCACGGTCACCGAAATCCATGACTACCTGCGCCTGCTGTATGCCCGCGTCGGTACGCCCTACTGCCCCGACCATCCCGAAAATCCGCTCGCTGCGCAATCGGTCTCACAGATGGTGGACGCGGTGCTGGCGATGCCGGAAGACACCAAGCTGATGATCATGGCCCCGGTGGTGTCGAACCGCAAAGGCGAGCATGTCGATCTGTTCGAGCAGATGCAGGCGCAAGGCTTCGTGCGCTTCCGGGTCCAGAGCGGCGTGCAGCCGGCAAAGATTTACGAAGTCGACGACCTGCCAAAACTGAAGAAAACCGAGAAGCACACGATCGATGTCGTGATCGACCGGATCAAGGTCAAGGCCGACATCAAGCAGCGTCTGGCCGAGAGTTTCGAGACCGCTTTGCGGCTGGCCGATGGCCGCGCGCTGGCGCTTGAAATGGATAGCGCAGTCGAACATATCTATTCGAATAAATTCGCCTGCCCGACCTGCGGCTACTCGTTACAGGAACTCGAACCGCGGCTGTTCTCGTTTAACAATCCGATGGGCGCCTGCCCCGAATGCGACGGCCTCGGCCATATCGAATTTTTTGATCCGAAGCGCATCGTCGCGTTCCCTAACCTGTCGCTGGCCAGCGGTGCGGTCAAGGGCTGGGACCGGCGCAACCAGTTCTATTTCCAGATGCTGACAAACCTGGCCGAATTCTACGAATTCGACCTCGACACGCCATTCGAAAAACTGGCCGATAGCGCCCAGCAGGCGGTGCTGTACGGCTCGGGCAAGCAAGTCATTCCGTTCACGTATATCAACGAGCGCGGCCGTGCGGTAGTGCGTGAGCATGCGTTCGAAGGCGTCGTCAACAACCTGCAGCGACGCTATCGCGAAACCGATTCGAACGCGGTCAAGGAAGAGCTGGCCAAATTTATCAACGGCAAGCAGTGTCCGTCGTGCCAGGGTGCGCGGCTGCGCATTGAAGCGCGCTACGTGAAGGTCGGCAATGGCACGCAACAGCGCGCGATTTATGAAGTCGCCGCCACCCCGCTGCGCGAGACGCTGGACTTTTTCGAGACACTGGTGCTGACCGGCGCGAAGAAAGAAATCGCCGACCGGATCACGAAGGAAATCATTTCGCGCTTGCGCTTTTTGAACAACGTCGGGCTCGATTACCTGTCGCTCGAACGCAGTGCCGACACGCTGTCGGGCGGCGAAGCGCAGCGCATCCGGCTGGCTTCGCAAATCGGTTCCGGCCTGACCGGCGTGATGTACGTGCTCGATGAACCGTCGATCGGTTTGCACCAGCGCGACAACGATCGCCTGATTGCGACGCTGCGTCATCTGCGCGATATCGGCAACAGCGTGCTGGTCGTCGAGCATGACGAAGACGCGATCCGCTGCGCCGATTACGTCGTCGATATGGGGCCGGGCGCCGGTGTCCATGGCGGCGAAATCATCGCCGAAGGCACGCTCGAGGAAATCCTTAGTAACACCAATTCGCTGACCGCCAGATACCTCAACGGCACGCTTGAAATCGCGGTGCCGGCGAAGCGCCATGCACCCGATCCGAAACGCCAGTTCGTCATCACCGGCGCCTCCGGCAACAACCTCAAGAATGTCACGCTGGAATTGCCGGTCGGCTTGCTGACCTGCGTAACCGGCGTGTCGGGCTCGGGCAAATCAACGCTGATCAACGAAACCCTGTACCACGCGGCGTCGCGCCATCTGTATGGCTCACAAGCCGAACCGGCAGAGCATGAAAGCATCAGCGGCTTCGAACATTTCGACAAGGTGATCTCGGTCGATCAGGGACCAATCGGCCGCACGCCACGCTCCAATCCGGCCACCTACACCGGCCTGTTCACGCCGATCCGCGACCTGTTCGCGACCGTCAATGCAGCCAAGGAACGTGGGTATAGCGCCGGTCGTTTTTCATTCAACGTCAAGGGTGGACGCTGCGAAGCCTGTCAGGGCGATGGCGTGATCAAGGTCGAGATGCACTTCTTGCCGGATGTCTATGTCCCATGCGATGTCTGCCACGGCAAGCGCTACAACCGCGAAACTCTTGAAGTACTTTACAAAGGCAAGAACATCACCGAAGTGCTCGCCATGACGGTCGAGGAAGCGCATGTGTTCTTCCTGCCGGTGCCGGTGATCGCGCGCAAATTGCACACGCTGCTCGATGTCGGCCTTGGGTATATCCGGCTCGGGCAAAGCGCTACGACGCTGTCGGGCGGCGAGGCGCAGCGCGTCAAGCTGTCGCTGGAACTGTCGAAGCGCGACACCGGCCGCACGCTGTACATCCTCGACGAACCGACCACCGGCCTGCACTTCCATGACATCGATCTGCTGCTCAAAGTGATTCACCGTCTGCGCGATCAGGGCAACACGCTGGTCATCATCGAGCACAATCTCGACGTCATCAAAACCGCCGACTGGGTCATCGACCTCGGTCCGGAAGGCGGCGCGGGCGGCGGCCAGATCATTGCGACCGGCACACCGGAGCAGGTGGCGAAAAATCCGGCCAGCTTCACCGGCCACTATCTCGGACCGCTGCTGAAGAAAAAAAAGGCCTGACGCTTTCGCTCAGGCCTCCGAATGGCGCGCGGTGTTCAGCGCGCCATTTTTACGTCACGGCCACCATCGCTGTCGACGAATTCAACCACCTTGTCGAGCACCGGCGCGAGTCCGCGCAACGGCCAGGCAAATGCGCCGATCAGGCTGGCGTGGCTGGTGCTGTCGAAATAGACTTCCTCGACCGGCACTGCAAGGCTGCGCAGGCTGGTCGACAAGCCGCCGGTATTGCGCGTTGCATTGACGATCTTGTCGGTGTGCGATGCGACCAGCAAGGCCGGCGGTGCCGACGCCGTCACATGCCGGATCGGCTGCGATTCAGGCGGTGAATCCGGATAGAAAAAAACCGGCCGCACTTCGGGATTCTCGATCGGTAAAAAATCATACGGACCGGCCAGTCCGATCCAGCCCCGCAATGCCGTCGGCGACGCGCCCTGTGCCGCCAGCCAGCGTGCGTCGAGCGCCACCATCGCGGCATTGTAGGCACCGGCACTATGGCCCATCACGAACACTTTTTCCGGATCACCGCCATAGCGCTGGATGTCTTTCAGGGTCCAGGCGACTGCTTCCGCGGAATCCTCGACAAAGGCCGGATAACGCACTTGCGGATACAACCGGTAATCGGCCAGCACAGCGACAATACCGCGTGCCGCCAGCGCCTCGCCGACGAACGCATAGTCAGCGCGTGATCCCATGTTCCAGCTGCCGCCGTAAAAGAACACGACGACAGGCGCGGCGCTCTTGCCATCGCGCGGCCGGTAAATATCAAGCCGGTTGCGCGGATCGCTGCCGTAGCTGATATCAAGGTGTTTGTCCGAGGCGCTGCCGGGTGTGACGGCGTTGATCACGCGCAGCGGCGAACACGCGCTTAGCGTACCTGCCAGCAGCAGCGCCACGACGCTGCCCAGCAGGATTTTAGTTGCCATGGCCATTGAGAACCCGTAGTGAAAAATACTGAAAAAAGATATCTGCCAGTCATACGCAGACACGGTACGGATGGATTCGTCAGGCTTTAAGCAAGCGTTTCTCGGCCCGTGTCACGCTCTCTGCAGTACCACGCAACACGATGATATCGCCCCCTTGCAGGATCGTCGCGGGCGTCACGTCGATGCGGGTCTTGCTACGCCGGACGGCGGTGATCTCGACCGCGAATTCCTGCAGGTTAAGCTCGACCAGCGACTTGCCAACGGCCTTCGCATGCATGCCCAGCGTGACCGAATGGAGCCGGACATGCAGGTGCTCGGCATCGTCCTCGGCATCGCTATCACCATGAAAAAATCCGCGCAGTACCGCATAGCGCTCATCCCGCGCGCTCTGCACCCGGTGCACCACACGGCGCAGCGGTACACCCAGCATCACCAGCGCATGCGAGGCCAGCATCAGGCTGCCTTCGAGCGCTTCCGGCACCACTTCGGCCGCGCCGGCGGCGCGCAATTGATCGAGATCGGTGTCGTCATGGCTACGCACGATGACCGGCAAAGACGGTGCCAGCTCGTGCGCCAGGTACAGCAGTTTCAGCGCCGATGGCGTACTCGCATACGTAATGACCAGCGCCGCGGCCCGGTGGATGCCGGCAGCCACCAGCGACTCGCGCCGCGCCGCATCACCGTACGACACGTTCGCGCCCGAGACCTGCGCTTCATGTACCCGGTCGGGATCAAGGTCTAGCGCGTGATACTGGATGTGCTCTTCTTCGAGCAGACGCGCCAGGCTCTGCCCGCTACGGCCGAAACCGGCGATGATCACGTGTTTCTGGGTCGTCATCGTGCGACTGGCAATCTGCGTCAGCGCGACCGATTGCATCATCCATTCATTGGCCGACAGCTTCATGACAATGGCATCGGCATTGGCCAGAATGAAGGGCGCTATGAGCATCGACAGCACCATCGAGGCGAGGATCAGCTGCACGATGAACGGATCGATCAGCTGCAAACCACCGACCTGATTGAGCAGCACAAAACCGAATTCGCCGGCCTGCGCCAGGGCCAGACCGGTGCGCAGCGCAATCCCGGTACTGGCGCCGAACAGCCGCGCCAGGGCGGTGATCAGGACAAACTTCAGCAGCACCGGTGCGGCCAGCAGCAACAGCACCAGCCACCAGTTCTCGATGACCAGCCGGATATTGAGCAGCATGCCGATAGTGATGAAGAACAGTCCGAGCAGCACGTCGCGAAACGGCTTGATGTCTTCTTCGACCTGATGCTTGTATTCGGTCTCCGAGATCAGCATGCCGGCGACGAAGGCGCCCAGCGCCAGCGACAGGCCGGCCTGCTCGGTGATCCATGCGGCACCCAGCGTAATGAGCAGCAGGTTGAGCATGAACAATTCCTGCGAACGCCGCTGGACCACAATGCGAAACCAGCTGCGCATGAGCTTCTGGCCGATCACCAGCAACAGCACCAGTACGCCGACGGCTTTCAGTGCGGCCCAGCCGAGTGTCACGGCAATGTCCTGCGGCGCCTTGGCCAGCGCCGGCACCAGAATCAGCAGCGGCACCAGCGCCAGGTCCTGGAATAGCAGGATGCTGATGATGCGACGGCCATGTTCGCTTTCGAGCTCGAGCCGCTCGGTCAGCAGTTTCGAGACGATGGCCGTCGACGACATCGCCAGCGCTCCGCCCAGCGCGAACGCCGCGCCCCAGCTGATGTCGGCGACCTGCGGCAGCAAGCGCGCCGCGCCCCAGCTGCACAGCATGGTGGCCAGAATGGTCAGCAGTACTTGCGCCATGCCGAGGCCGAACACGGTACGACGCATGGCAAACAGTTTGGGCAGCGAGAATTCGAGGCCGATCGAAAACATCAGGAACACGACGCCGAATTCAGCCAGCGTGTGGGTGGTGGCGGTATCCTCGGCCCAGCCCAGTGCGTGCGGACCGATGGCAATGCCGACCGCCAGGTAACCCAGCATCGGTGGCAAATGCAGCATGCGAAAGGCGACCACGCCGAGCACGGCAGCACCGAGTAACAGTAAGGTGAGTTCAAGCGCTGAGTGCATGACGGGGCGAAAGATCCTTTAATCCGGCGCAAGACAAGTTTTTAGTTGTCGCTGGCAGAATTTTTGCTTTAGTAATTCGTTTATACTTTCCGGCATGAGTGTACCCCAACAAAAATCCGTTTCCGACGCCGTCACAGTCCCCTTCACTGCCGAGCGTGCGGCACGTGCCCTGCTCCTCGCCCGCGAGACCCTGCAAATCGAAGCCGATGCCTTGCTGACCCTGAAAGCACGCCTGTCCGACCCCGTCAGCAACAGCGCCGCTTGCTTTGCCAAAGCAGTCGGACTATTGCTCGATTGTACCGGTCGCGTGGTGGTATCGGGCATCGGCAAGTCCGGTCATATCGCACGCAAGATTGCTGCGACACTGGCTTCGACCGGCACCCCTTCTTTGTTCGTGCATCCGGCCGAAGCGGCCCATGGCGATCTTGGCATGATCGGTCCGCAGGATGTGTTCGTGGCCATTTCCAATTCCGGCGAAACCGCCGAGCTGATGGCCATCGTGCCCAGCATCAAACGCATGGGTGCGATCCTGGTCACGATGACTGGCAACGATGACTCCAGCCTGGCGCGGCTCGCGAGCGTGCATCTGAATGTCGCTGTCGACAAGGAAGCCTGCCCGCTCAATCTTGCCCCCACCACCAGCACAACGGCGGCGCTCGCGCTCGGCGATGCACTGGCCGTGGCACTGCTGGATGCGCGCGGCTTTCGCGCCGAAGACTTTGCCCGCTCGCATCCGGGCGGCGCACTGGGCCGGCGCTTGCTGACCCACGTGCGCGACGTGATGCGCAGCGGCGGCGAAATCCCGGCAGTGCTGGCCACCGTGTCGCTGTCGCAGGCACTGGCCGAAATGACCCGCAAGGGCATGGCCATGACGGCTATCGTGGACGAGTCATTCCGCCCGATTGGCGTCTTCACCGATGGTGACTTGCGCCGTCTGATCGAACACGTACAGGACTTCACACGCTTGACGGTGGCCGACGTGATGCACCCCGATCCGCGCACCATAGCTCCCGACCAGCTGGCCGTCGATGCGGTGCAAGTGATGGAAGAACTGCGCATCAATCAGTTGCTGGTCGCCGATGCGTCCGGCATGCTCGTCGGTGCGCTGCACATCCATGACCTGACCCGCGCCAAGGTGATCTGATGACCGACCAGTTACAGGATGTCATTACACGCGCTGCCCGGGTCCGGCTGATGATTTTCGACGTCGATGGCGTACTGACCGACGGCAGCCTGCACTTTGGTGCCGACGGCGAGCTCATCAAGACCTTCAATGTGCTCGATGGCCAGGGCATCCGGCTGCTGCAGCAATCGGGCGTCGCCACGGCGATCATCAGCGCGCGCCAGTCGCCGCTGGTACAGCGCCGTGCCGGCGACCTCGGCATCACGCATGTGTTCCAAGGCAGTCACGACAAGCGCGCGAGCTTCGAGCAACTGCTGGCGCAGACCGGCTTCACGGCCGACCAGTGCGGCTT
The DNA here is from genome assembly GCF_034347385.1 of Actimicrobium sp. CCC2.4. NCBI lineage: Bacteria > Pseudomonadati > Pseudomonadota > Betaproteobacteria > Burkholderiales > Oxalobacteraceae > Actimicrobium > Actimicrobium sp. CCC2.4. Next base: position 81,910 of record NZ_CP133777.1, read on the forward strand.
CATTGGTGATGACGTCATCGACCTGCCTATCCTGTTGCGTGCCGGCTTTGCCGCCAGCGTACCGAATGGCCATGCCGAGGTACGCCGGCGCGTGCATTTTGTCACCACCGCGCAAGGCGGTCGCGGCGCAGTACGTGAACTGTGCGACCTGATCCTGAGCGCCCAGGGCAACTACGAGGCGGCACTGGCACCGTATCTGTCATGAGCGCAGTGCGTTCCGCCAACCGCTTCCGGCTCGGGTTCCTGATCGCGCTGAGCGTGGCACTGGCACTCGGCAGTTTCTGGGTTCTCGAAGTGATCCGCAAAAGCGGCGGTAACGATGCACCTGACGCGCCGCGCGTCGCTCCCGACTACTACGTGAAAAATTTTACCTTTGTCCGGATGGCCAAAAACCGCACGGCACGCTACAACATTTCCGGTGACGTGCTGACCCATTTGCCGATGGACGACTCGTATGAAATCACCAAGCCGGTGATCTACAACCTGTCGAATAACCGGCCAACGATGGTGATGCGTTCCGAACGTGCACTGGTCAACAGCGACAACAGCGAAGTACAAATGATTGATAACGTGGATGTCGACCGGCCCGCGTCCGGCTCCATCCAGCGCTTTCATCTCAAGTCCGCCTATCTGCTGCTGTTGCCTGATGACGATGTGATGAAAACCGATACGCCCGTTGAAATGCTGATGGGTACCACCATACTGAACGGCACCGGCATGGTCGCCAACAACGCCACCCGCCAGCTCGATTTGGCCCATCGCGTGCACGGCGTATTCGCGCCGGCCGTAGCGCGATGAGCTACTGTGCATGACCTCTTACGCTGCCTCTACCAGGAATTTTCATGAAACCGTTTTTTTTCGCTTTTCTGTTCATGTTCAACGCGGCCTTCGTGCCGGCGGTGCATGCCGAAAAAGCTGACTCCAACAAACCCACTGTCGTCGACGCCAACCAAATGGCCTACGACGACGTCAAGCAGGTCAATACCTTCACCGGTGACGTCGTGGTCGTGCGCGGCACGCTGCTCATGAAAGCCGCACGCGTGGTCGTTGTGCAAGACCCGGCCGGTTATCAGTTCGCCACCTTATATGCTGCACCTGGCAGCCTGGCCAGCTTTCGACAGAAGCGTGATGGCGGCGAGAATCTGTGGATAGAAGGCGAAGCCGAACGTATTGAATACGATGGCAAGACCGAACTGGTGAAGTTGTTTTCGAAGGCAAAGATGCGCCGTCTCGATGGCAAGACGCCGACGGACGAAGTCGAAGGAGAATTCATTTCCTACGATAGCCGCAGCGAATTTTTCTCGGTCAACAACACGCCCGCAGGACAGGACAGCAAGGCCGGTGCCGGACGCATCAAGGCGACGATCCAGCCACGCACACCGGGTGTGCCCAAATGATCAATGCCATGTCGACACCGGTTGACTCCTTCACCAATAGCAGCAGCAAACTGATCGTCACCGGCCTGAAAAAAAGCTACGGAATCCGCCAGGTTGTCAGCGATGTCTCGCTCGATGTGGCCAGCGGCGAAGTGGTCGGCCTGCTCGGGCCGAACGGTGCCGGCAAGACGACGTCGTTCTACATGATCGTCGGCCTGGTGCCATCGGACGCCGGTGAAATCCGTCTGGATGGCATCGATATCTCGCGTCTGCCTATCCATCGACGCGCGGTGCTGGGTCTGTCCTATCTGCCGCAGGAAGCCTCGGTATTTCGCAAGCTGACCGTCGAGGAAAACATCCGCGCCGTGCTGGAACTGCAGCACGATGACCATGGCAAGACGCTGACCAAGTCCGTCATCAATGAACGGCTCGACACCTTGCTGCAGAATTTGCAGATCGATAAGCTGCGCGACAGCCAGGCCATGTCGCTCTCCGGCGGTGAGCGACGCCGCGTAGAGATTGCCCGCGCGCTGGCCAGTAATCCGCGCTTCGTGCTGCTCGATGAACCCTTCGCCGGCGTCGATCCGATTGCCGTGATCGAAATCCAGCGCATCGTGCGCTTCCTGAAAGAACGCGGTATCGGCGTGCTGATCACCGACCACAATGTGCGCGAAACCCTGGGTATCTGCGACCGCGCCTACATCATCAATCAAGGTGCAGTGCTGGCCAGCGGCAAGCCGGATGCGATCATTGCCAATGAATTGGTGCGCCAGGTCTATCTTGGCGAACACTTCCGGATGTAAGCACAAACAAGAATGAAACAATCCCTCCAGCTCCGCACCTCCCAGCATCTTGCGCTGACGCCGCAATTGCAGCAATCGATCCGCCTGTTGCAACTGTCGACGCTGGAACTGCATCAGGAACTGGAGCAAATGCTGACCGATAATCCGCTGCTGGAACGGCTCGACGATCCGCTCGATCACTCGGTCCGTCTGCTGGCGGATGGCGCGCTCGGAGCCGAAGGTATCCGTCAGGAAGGGGCCAGCGAAGACGCCAACGCAGCGCCTTCATCGTCCGAATCGGAAGCCCCCGCGCCGGACCAGAACGATGCCGGCGACGCCACGCCAAGCACCGATGCGGACTGGAGTTTTGATGACGTTGCACGCACCTCGAAAGCGCCGGAAGACGACGATGCCAGGCCGCAGCTCGAAGCACACGAATCCACGCTGCGCGAATTCCTGCTCGAGCAAATGCGCGTCACGGTGCGCAACCCGCGCGATCGCGCGCTGGTCGAATTGATGATCGATGCGCTCAATGACAATGGCTACCTCGACGATACGCTGGAGGCCATGCTCGAGCGCTTGCCGGCCGAACTCGACGTTGAAGCCGAAGAGCTGACCATCGCGCTCAAACTGCTGCAGAGCTTCGATCCGCCCGGCGTCGGCGCCCGCCACGCGGCCGAGTGCCTGGCGCTGCAGATACGGCGTTTTCCCGGCATCGCGATGGTGACCCGGCGCATGGCACTGGTTATCGTCGAGGACTATCTGCCGCTGTTTGCACAGCGCGATTTCAGCAAGCTCAAGAAAGCCCTCGACTGCGATGACGAGGATCTGCGCGAAGCCCAGAGCGTGATCCGCCAGTGCAATCCGCACCCGGGTGCGATCTTCGGCGGCGGCACCTCGGACTACGTGGTGCCGGACGTGATCGTCAAGCGCACCAAGACCGGCTGGCAAGTCATGCTCAACCATGACGTGATGCCACGACTGCGGGTCAATGCCATGTACGCCAACATTCTCAAGCAGAGCAAAGGTGAGGGATCGCTGACGTCGCAGCTGCAGGAAGCCAAGTGGCTGATCAAAAATATGCGCCAGCGATTCGATACGATCCTGCGGGTTGCACAGGCCATCGTCGAGCGTCAGCGGAACTTTTTTTCCCATGGCGCGGTCGCCATGCGCCCCCTTGTCTTGCGTGAGATTGCTGATACACTCGGACTGCACGAGAGCACCATCTCACGTGTGACAACCCAGAAATACATGCTGACCCCGCATGGCATGTTCGAGTTGAAATATTTTTTTGGCAGCCACGTTGCCACCGAAACGGGCGGCGAAGCGTCATCGACGGCAATACGGGCACTCATCAAACAATTGATAGGAGCTGAAGACCCGAAGATTCCATTTTCTGACAGTAAGATCGCAGACATGCTGGGAGAACAGGGTATGGTAGTGGCAAGGCGTACGGTCGCAAAATATCGCGAAGCCCTGAAAATCCCTCCCGTCAACCTGCGCAAGGCCCTGTAGTTTCTGTAGTTTCATTTGTCATGTTGTACTGTCGTTGTGTTCGAAGCTACCCTTCCGTAGCGGGGTCACCTCCGAACCTCCATCGGCATTATTCAAAGGAGCGCTGTATGAATCTCACAATCAGTGGACACCACCTCGAAGTGACACCTGCCATTCGTGAATATGTGCAAAGCAAGCTTGAGCGTATCAAGCGCCATTTCGACCATGTCATTGATATTGCCGTCATCCTGACGGTAGAAAAACTCCCGGAAAAAGAAAAGCGGCAGCGAGCAGAAATCAACCTGCATCTGCGCGGCAAAGACTTGCACGCCGAGAGTATTGCGGAGGATCTTTATGCCGCAATTGATGCGCTGATCGACAAGCTCGATCGCCAGGTCATCAAGTACAAAACCAAATTGCAGGATCATCAGCACGACGCCATCAAACACATCCCTGACCCGGTTGTGATAGCCGCCTCCTCCTGATCGAACCCGCTGCCGGGCAGACCGGCACATTCCATTTAGGGCGCATTGATTGCGCCCTTTTTAATTTCACGCAATTGACTTGTGCACAATCGAATCCGACCATGACCGCTCTCATCCAGACCCAGATCCGCAACGCAACAGGCCACATCACACTGGACCGTCCGAAGGCCCTCAATTCCTTGTCGCTCGCGATGGTGCGCGACCTGACTCACGTGCTGCTCGACTGGCGTGATAACGCCGCCGTCCAGACTGTGATCCTACGCGGCAGCACCGAGAAGGCGTTTTGTGCCGGTGGAGATATCCGCTTTTTTCATCAGGCCGGCGGGTCGACGCCCCAAGGCGGCAGCGCAGCGCTGGATGATTTTTTTACCGAAGAGTATGCACTGAACCACCTGATCCATTTTTATCCGAAACCCTGGATCGCCGTGATGGATGGCATCGTCATGGGGGGTGGCATGGGGCTGGCGCAAAGTGGTCCGCAGAACCGCTTGCGGATCGTCACCGAGCGCACGAAAATGGCCATGCCCGAAGTCAATATCGGCTTGTTCCCAGATGTCGGTGGTAGCTATTTTCTGTCGCGCACACCCGGGCAACTGGGCACGTATCTGGGCGTGAGCGGCGAGATGATAGGCGCTGCCGATGCGCTCTACGCCGGACTGGCCGATGTGTTCCTGCCGGGGGGTGCGCTGGCCGGACTGGAGGCCTTGCTCGATCAGTTTTCAGGTGGCGATGTGCGCGCTGCCATTCGCGCGTATGCCGCACCGTTTGCCAGCCTGTGCGATCCGGCCGGGAGCAAACTGGCGCAGCAGCAGGCGAGCATCGACACGCATTTCCGGTTCGCGTCGGTCACGCAGATTGCTGACTCGCTGGCCGGCGACGACAGTGCGTTCGCTCAGGCGACACTGGCGACGATGCAGAAGCGCTCGCCGCTGATGATGGCGGTGACCTTGCGCCAATTACGACAGGGCGCAGCGCAAGATCTTGCAGGCTGCCTGCGCATGGAACGCACGATGGTGCGACACGCTTTCACGCAGGGCGAGGTACTGGAGGGGATACGTGCGGTGGTGATCGACAAGGACAACCAGCCGCACTGGCAGCCGGCCGGTTTGGAAGACGTAACGCAGGAGATGGTCGATGGCTATTTCGCGCCGGTCTGGCCGGACCATGCCCATCCGCTGCGGCACCTCATTGATCAATAAATTTTTCGCTGCGACGGCCGACCCGGCTTAGAGTTCGTCCATCCTGAATATCCGCCGGTGTTCACGGATCGCATAGCGGTCCGTCATGCCGGCGATGTAGTCGGCCACCTTGCGCACCTGGCTGGTCGCATCACCTTCGCGGGACTCGTAGTCCGGCGACAGCAGACCGGGCTCGGCCATGAAGGCGGTAAACAGATCGGTGACGATACGGCGTGCCTTGCTGGTCATCCGGTTGACCAGATAATGGCGATACAGGTTCTCGCGCAGGAACTGCTTGAGCAGTGTCGCCTGCGCCTGCATCGCCGGTGAAAAAGCGATCAGTGGCGGCGCGTTGCGCACGTCGTCGACACTTTCCAGACGGGCTTGCCGGATGCGCTCGCGGGACGTGTCGATCAGGTCGACAACCAGCGCATTGATCATCTGCCGTATCGTTTCGCTGATCGCACGGCGACCGCTGATGCCCGGATAAACTTGCGCGACTTCGCGCCGGTGACGCGCATACAGATCGATCTCGTCGAGTTGCGTTTCCGTGAGCAGGCCGGAACGCAGGCCGTCATCGATATCGTGATTGTTGTAGGCAATTTCATCGGCCAGGTTGGCCAGCTGCGCTTCCAGCGTCGGCTGCTTCTTGTCGAGGAAGCGCTGGCCGATCGCACCGAGCGTGCGGGCGTTCGCTGCCGAACAATGTTTGAGGATGCCTTCGCGTGTTTCGAACATCAGGTTCAGGCCGTCGAACGCACCGTAACGCTCTTCCAGCACATCGACCACACGCAGGCTTTGCAGGTTGTGTTCGAAGCCGCCGTGGTCGCTCATGCAGGCATTGAGTGCATCCTGGCCGGCATGCCCGAATGGCGTATGGCCGAGGTCGTGTGCCAGCGAAATCGCTTCGATCAAGTCTTCATTGAGCTGCAGGTTGCGCGCCACCGAGCGCGCGATTTGCGCCACTTCGATGCTGTGCGTCAGGCGCGTTCGGAACAGGTCGCCTTCGTGATTAACGAACACCTGCGTCTTGTATTCGAGCCGGCGAAACGCGGCACAGTGAATGATGCGGTCGCGGTCGCGCTGGAATTCCGAGCGCGAGGCCGGCGCCGGTTCGGCGAACTGGCGTCCGGGCGATGCGTCAGGGCGGGCCGCGTATGGCGCCAATTCATCATTCATCAAAACCTCGTTGAGTTGGTCAGCAAGCGCGCTGTACGCACGCATGCAGCGTATGCGCAAGCACCGTGTCGGGCACGGTGCGGATGATGGCACTGCCCAGTGGTTGCAGCAGGATGAACTTGATCGCCCCGCCCTCGTTTTTCTTGTCGACCTGCATCAGTTCCAGCCAGGTCGCCAGTCCGAGGTCAGGCGCAATGACCGGCAAGCCCGCAGCGCTCACGATCCGTGCCAGACGGTCCCGCGCGACAGTATCGATCAGCCCCAGACGGCACGATAAATCGGCCGCCATCACCATTCCGCAACCCACTGCTTCACCATGCAACCAGGTGCCGTAACCGAGACCGGCTTCAATCGCATGGGCAAAGGTGTGGCCGAAATTGAGGATGGCGCGGATGCCCGATTCGCGCTCGTCCTGACGCACGATGTCGGCCTTGATTTCGCACGAACGCCGGATCACATGCGTCAGCGCGACGGCATCCCTGGCCAGCAGGGCCCCCATATTGGCTTCGACCCAGTCCAGAAAAACGGTATCGATAATCGCGCCGTGCTTGATCACTTCGGCCAGGCCTGCTGACAATTCGCGCGCCGGCAAGCTATCGAGCGTGGCGGTGTCCGCAATCACGGTCTGGGGCTGGTAGAACGCACCGATCATGTTCTTGCCAAGCGGATGATTGATGCCGGTCTTGCCACCGACCGACGAATCGACCTGCGACAGCAAGGTGGTCGGGATCTGGATCAGCGGTACGCCACGCATATAGCTCGCGGCCGCGAAGCCGGTCATGTCGCCGACCACGCCACCGCCGAGTGCAATCAGCGTGGTCTTGCGGTCGCACTTGTCGGTCAGCAAACCATCAAAAATCGCCATCAGGTTGGGCCAGGTTTTTTCTTCTTCGCCATCCGGCAGCACGACCGTGGTCACTTGCTTGCCGGCAGCGGCGAGACTGCGCGTCAGACGTTCCAGGTACAAGGGTGCAACAACGGTATTGGTGACAACTGCGACACGCTCTCCGTGCACGTGCTGGCGCAGCAAACCGGCATCGTCGAGCAAGCCGGGGCCGATCGTAATCGGGTAGCTGCGGGTGCCGAGATCGACCTGCAACCGGACCGGCACAGGGCGTGCAGCGCCAGGCTCGCGTGGGACAGGTGCTGGCGTTACGGTGGAAATGGGCATGGATTGGGAATTCATCGAGGGTTCGATGCAACGGTCGGGTGCTAACCCGAGATGCATCAGTATGTTATTGACCAAAAATTGTACATTGGGGCGACCGGTATCGATCACGATATCTGCAATCTCGGCGTACATCGGTTCGCGCTGACGGGACAAGTCTTCGAGACGACGACGCGGATCCGGCCCCTGTAGCAAGGGTCGATTCTTGTCGTGACTCGTGCGATGCAGGATGCTGCTGACACTGGCACGCAGGTAAATGACCGTACCCCGCTCTGCCAGCAGCGCGCGACTGGCCGGATTGAGGATTGCGCCACCGCCGGTGGCGAGCACGATATCGTCGAGTGCCGTCAGGTCTTTGATGACCTCGGCTTCGCGCTGGCGAAACGACGCCTCGCCTTCGACCTCGAAAATCACCGGAATCGAAGCACCAGTACGCGCCTCGATTTCGTGATCCGAATCAATGAACCGCTTGTTGAGTTTTCTGGCGAGGGCCCGGCCAACTGTCGTTTTGCCGGAGCCCATCAGGCCGATGAGGAAAATATTTTTTTTTGTCAATTTGAACTGAAGCCGAATACGGATCCGATAAGTTTAGGCGTGGTCGCCACAATGTTGACCGACCCTGATGCGCAAGTAGTGTCCGGCTTGATAGTAACCTGATGAAACGTGCCACCGACTTCGTTAGTCGATGGGACGATAGCGGGATAAAAGGTACCTGCCGAGATTTTGTTCGCATCGGCCGCAGACAGGGTGCTCTCCGCCGGAATAGGATTGTTATTGATGTCTGTCAGACGAAACACCAGTGTCTGCGCGCTGCAACCAGGTCCGGCAAGTCCGGCGATCACTGAAGCGGCACTGCCATCGGTAGTCGGATTCCAGTCGCGGCACGACGTGGACGTACAGAACTGACGAATCAAGGTCGCATGTGAACCGCTGAAAATGAATTCCCGCGACTGGCGTATGTAGTTGATGCCCCAGCGACCATCGCCGGCGGCACTGTATGTCGATTTGTTATATGGCACCGGCAAGTCGCCATTTGCCGCGTCATAAACCCCATCAAGTCCTCCCGTGCCGGTGACACCGTTGATTTTGGTAAGTACACCGGCATCGAGGAAGGCATCCGGCAGATCAGTAAATGGCTCACCACCGCTAATACACGTATCGATCAACGGTCTGAAAACGGCAGGGCTTGTGCTGTCGCCGCTAGTGAAATTACTGCAGGAATATTGCCCGTCACCGTTCGAATCGATGAAGTCTTCGATGCCCTGTGCATAAGCAAGCACGGTGACACGTCCATTCGCTGGTCGAAAGGATTGGCTAAACAACGAAACAGAACACAGACCGGACGCGTCGGTCTGGCAAGCACCTTGCGCTGATGAACCGACCGCCCCGCCTTCCGCAATGAAATTGACTGTCGTACCTGAGGCAATCGGATTGCCATACTGGTCAGCCATCCGGACAGTGATGAGCGCGGATACGCCGTCGTAATCGAGGCCTTCGATGTTGTACTTGTTAGCACTCACCGACATCGCTTTTTGGATTGGCAGGCCGGTCGATATGGTCAGATTGTCCGACAACACGCTTACGGTACTGCCGTTGGCGGTGCTCGCTTGAGCAATTACTTTCACCGGCGTCGGGATCGTACCCGACTGTACGCTGGTGGTGACATTTCCCTGACTGTCCGTCGTCGCTTGCGCGGGAAGGACCTTGAGGCCACCAGTGGTCGTGGTCGCAGCGAAAGAGACGTTCACGCCAGGGATTCCGGCACCGGTCTGGTCAACCACCTTAAAAGTCAATTGTGCCGACTCGCTGCGGCCCAGTCCGCCACTCCCCTTGAGAACCAGCGAAGAAAGCGGAGAACTGGAGCTAACAAAATTAATTGCACCCGCGCTGGCTACATTGACGCCAATGGAAATGGTTTTCGACGAGTTACCGATCGAAGCGGTAATCACGTCCGTCCCGCGTGTACACCCCTTGTTCAGATAAGTCGCCGTTGCATTACCACTCACAACACTACCCAGCGTCAGAACGGCAGTGCCATCACCGCTGCATAACGACGAAAGATTCAGGCCAGGGACAATCGAGACCGGCTGTCCATTATTGGTCACTGGAATATTCAGCGTCGTCGTACTGAGCGATGACAATGGTCCGCTCGGCGAAGGCGTGAACGATAGCGCGCCGACAAGCAGGTTGGCAGCACCTATCGAGACATTTGTCGTGCCGGAAGCCGTCTTGGCACCGAGCACAGCCTGTGCGGTAATCGTTGTAGCGCCGGCCGATGAAAAATCGACGGGCTTGACATTGATGACCGCCACGCCGGTGCTGTCTGTCAATGCGGATCCAGATATCGGGGAAAATTGCAGCAGTGTTGCGCTACCAACCGTAAATTGGACGACCGCGTTTGCTAGCGCGGCTCCCGTCGCATCTACAAATTTTGCCCGCACGGTCCCGACATCACCTCCCGACAATGCCGTTATTGTTGCACCAGCCCCATCGACGACCGACACGGTGAGCACCGCAGCTGCGATCGTGCCGGACTTCGTTCCCGTCGCAGTGCCGGAACCAACGCCCGTCGTCGTTCCTGCGGACCCGCCACCGCCACCGCAAGCAGCCAAACTGGCGACGAGAAGAGCGCCGAGCCCAATTTTACCGAGAGCAATACGCTTCAATTTACTGGTCATTTTTCAGTCCTGAATTTTTATTGTTAGCGCTACGTTGGCCGTCAATCACATCTCGCAATCAGCGCGCCGACAACCGGTCCGCCACAATTTTCGGCGTAATAAAGATCAGCAATTCCGTCTTGTCATTGGTGCGACCCGTCGTCTTGAACAAATTGCCCACCACAGGAAGATCGCCAAAGAACGGAATCTTGGTGACTGAGTCCAGCTCGCGCTGCGTGAAGATACCTCCCAGCACAACCGTACCGCCATTTTCGACCTGTACATTGGTTTTGACGTGCTTGGTATTAATGGCGAAACCACCCGGTGCCGGTGCCCCACGACTGTCCTTATTCACGTCCACGGTCAGGATGATATTGCCATCCGGCGTGATCTGGGGAGTTACTTCGAGCTTTAAATTGGCTTTCTTGAACTCCACTGACGTGGCACCACTGCTGGTCGCTTTTTGGTAGGGAATTTCTTCGCCCTGTTCGATCAGCGCTTGTTGCTGATCGGCAGTAACGACGCGCGGGCTCGAAATAACCTTGCCACGGCCATCGGCTTCGAGTGCCGACAGTTCCAGATTCAGGAATCGATTGGCAGCAGCGGAAAACAAGCTGACAGCAAGGCTGCCCGCATTGAGGCCATTGATTCCTGCGGCCGGCAAACTGACGAATTGCGAGTTCGGTATGAAGCTGCCATCGGTGATGGTCGCCTGTCCGGTTTGCTCGCCAACGCCAAGATAGTTGCCGGTCAGTCCGACACGGGTGTTGCCCGCGAGCTGATAACCACTGTCTCCGCCGCGTGCCGTGCGCAGGTCCGTAAACCCCAGCTTGGCACCGAGATTTTTGCTGAAGGTGTCGTCAGCTTCGACGATGCGCGCTTCGATCAGTACCTGACGCGTCGCTACGTCGGTGATCAGAATCAGCTTGCGGACTTCATCTAGCTTGGACGTGATGTCGGTCACGATGAGCTTATTGGTGCGTGGATCGATCGCTGCGCTGCCACGCTTGGACAGGATACGATTCTTGCCATCGCCGGAACCACTGTCAAGACCGAATACCATCTTGAACGCTTCGGCCTTCTGGTAATTGAGCTGGAAAGTTTCTGTCTTCAGTGGCTCGAGCTCGGCAATCTGCGCGCGCTGCTCAAGTTCGAGTTTTTCTTTGGTCAGCAATTCGTCTTTGGGCGCGATCCAGATCACCGTGCCGTTCTTGCGCATATCGAGTCCCTTGGCCTGCATCACGATATCTAGGGCCTGGTCCCACGGTACATCCTTGAGGCGCAGCGTCAAATTGCCGGAGACGGTGTCGCTGGTAATGATATTAAGACCCGTGAAATCGGCAATGACCTGCAGCACCGAACGCACTTCGACATTCTGGAAATTGAGTGAGAGTTTTTCTCCGCGGTAGCCTTGCGTACCCTGAGACAGTTTGTTCGGCTCCTCTTTGACGGGACGCACTTCGATGACCAGCTGGGTATCGCTCTGGTAAGCACTGTGTTCCCACAAGCCCTTGGGCTCGATGACCATGCGGACGTTGTCACCTTGCGGCGCAGTGGTGATAATTCGCACCGGCGTGCCAAAGTCACCGACATCCATGCGTCGGCGCAGGACATCCGGCAAACCGGCTTTCAGGAAATCGACGACGATAGTTTGTCCCTGCTGGCGCACATCTACGCCCATCTGGTTCGATGGCAGATCAATGACCACCCGTCCCTCGCCGGCAACGCCCCGCCGGAAATCGATGTCACGGATTTGCAGCTTGCCCGGGGGCGCTTTGCTCGCTGTATCGACTGCGACTGCGACACCAGCGGCATTGACCGGCGTGGCTACGCCACCCGATCCGTCAATGGTGATGGTGACGGCATTGCCTTCAACCACAGTGGCATAGTTAAGTGGCCGCGCGAGATTGAAGACCAGGCGTGAACGCTCGCCCGCCTGGACAACATTGACATTGCGTACGTCACCGAGGCCAATGTCCTGCGCTGACTTGCCAGTCGCATTCGTGGTGCCGGAAAAGTCGATCGCTATGCGTGCCGGACTATTGATTGAGAAGCCAATCGGTGGCTTGGTGACCGGATTTTTCATCAATATCTTGACGATGACATTGGCACCCTGCTGATTGGCGCTAATCGTCTGGATCGCATTTTCTTGCGCTTGCGCCGCCCCGGACGCACCGGTCAGGCCGATGAGGGCGCACAGGAATAGCAGCTTGTGCGCGATCATGTCGAATTTTCCAGACTGCTGTTTTAACACGGTCATTTCTTGGTCTCCTGCAGCTCTAACTTCGCTTTGCGCTCGACCCACTCGCCGGACGCATCCTGAACAATTTCTTTCAACTCAACGGCAGTCTCGGTAATGCCCGACACCATGCCGAAATTTTGTCCTATGTAACTCCCTGCCCTGACCTGAAACAAAGTCTTGTCAGCGAGGATCAGGGCGTAATTCAATCCCGGCTTTTGCAGCGTACCCACCATCTTCAACGTATCGATCGGATAGGCTTCGAGCGGCTCACGACGACGCTCGAGATCAGGCTTCATACCCGAGCTATTGGCTTGCAGTTTCGCAAACGCAACGGCGAGCTTGCCCGGGTTATAGGGATCGACCGCACTTTTCCCTTGATAAGTAAAAGGGGTGAATTTTTTCGGCGGAGACAAGGTCGGGATGGACACCTTGGTTTGCTGGCGGACACCATCCATCCATACCTTGACGTCAGGTACGCCGTTATCACTGCATCCGGAAAGACTCAAACCGAGCAATACCGCAAACATCCGTACTCCCGGGCGGCACCAACTGGTCATGGCTTGCCTCCCTTCTTATCGCTGGCCGCTTTGCGCTGCGCGAGGATTTCATCCTGATCGAGATAGCGAAATGTCTTGGCAACGGCTTCCAGTGTCAGCGCACCGGTCGTCCCTGTGATCAGATTCATATTGTTGAGCGTGACGATACGCGGCAGGTTGGCAATATCACTGGTGAAGGCACCAACATCGTGGTAATTCCCAGTCACTTTGATATCAATCGGCAGTTCGGCGTAGTAGTCGCGCACCACCACCTGACCCGGCTTGAACAGTTCGAACTGCAAGCCACGACCTACACCGGCTTGGTTAATATCTGACAGCAGTGCATCCATTTCCGCCTTGCTCGGCAATTGCTTTTCCAGTGTTGCGACGTATTCGCGCACTTGGACTTTCTGCTTCCGCAAGCCGTCTAGGTTGATGGATTGCTGGGTCTTTGACTTGTAGTCATTCTTGAGCGTGAGTTCAGCCGCCTCACCAGCATCCAGTTCGTCGACTTGCCCGCTCCAGTACAAAAACCAACCAAGTACCAATGCCAGCACCAGCACGCCAACCCCGCACAGCAAACGTGGTGCGACCGGCCAAAGACCCGGATTCCTTCCGCTTAGGCCACGAAACTGGACGGCCAGCGACGCTCCGAAATTATTCAAATCTGCCATCTCGGATCCTTCATTTATTTTGGTTTTACCGCTTCTGCTGGCGCGGGCGCGGTGGTCTTTTCCGTTGTACCAGTCTCGACAGGCTGGTCTTTGTCACGAGGTCGTTTGATGCCGACATTCACTGTGAAGTCAAATACCCGCTTGGCGTCCTTGCCTTGCCCGATGTTTGCGGCCTTGATTTCAATCAGATCAGGACGTTCCAGCCAAGGCGAGTTATTGCTGAGGTTACGCAGTAACTCCGACACCCTTTCGTTCGATTGAGCGTAGCCATTCAGGACAACACGCTGTCCGTCCTGCTTGAAGGCGCGCAAATAAACCCCTTCCGGCACTTGCTTGACCAATTCATCCATTAAATAGACCGGTTGATTGCGATCTCCCTGCAAGTCTTCGACTGCTTTTTGGCGCGCTTTGAGTGACTCGATCTCGGCCTTCAAGGTCGCGATCTCCTTGATCTCCTCATCGAGTTTGATGTTCTCCGCCTTGATGTAATCATTGCGCTGCGTTTGGGCAGAAATTTTATTGGCAATGACGACTCCGACAAGCAATACCACCAGTGCCCCCACCACCGCCGTTACTCCCATCATCGCAATGAAGGCGTTGATGCGCTGTTTTCGTCGCTCTTCGCGGTGCGGTAAAAGATTAATCCGGATCATTAGTCAAACCTCCGCAGAGCCAGACCACAAGCAACCAGGTAGGCGGGCGCCTCGTTGCGCAATTGTTTTTCTCGAATATTGGCACCAAATTGCATGCCATCGAAGGGGCTAACGACAGATGTCGATATTTTGGTCCGACTGGCAACTATCTCGGTCAGGCCGGCAAGAATTGCACAACCTCCGGCGAGAAAAATTTCGTCGATTCGCGTGTAAGGGGTAGACGTAAAAAAGAACTGTATCGCCCGCGTGACCTCCAGCGCAGCATTATCAAGAAATGGCTCTAGCAACTCGGCTTCATATCCTTCAGGCAAGTCACCGGATTTTTTCTTCGCCTCAGCATCTTCATAAGACAGTCCGTAAGTCCGTACGATGTCTTGTGTCAGTTGATGACCACCAAAAGGTTGCTCCCGTTCATAAATCGGCTGGCCGTCGAGCAGCACTGAAATATGGGTGACCTGCGTGCCAATTTGAAAAAGAGCGACGATCTGACCTCGCCCGCCCTGCGACGAACGGGCCACCAGTCGATCAAGTGCAGCACGAGCGGAGTAAGACTCGATGTCCATCACAACCGGCTTTAGTCCGGCAGCTTCGGCGACGGCGACACGATCTTCTACTTTTTCCTTGCGTGTCGCGGCGATCAATACCTCAACATCTTCCGGAGAATGCGCTGCAGGACCGACGACATCGAAATCGAGACTTACTTCATCAAGGGCAAATGGGATGTATTGACTGGCTTCGGTTTCGACCTGAAACTCGAGATCTTCTTCGGACAGCCCTCCGGGGAGGACAATTTTTTTGGTGATGACGGAAGCTGGTGGCATACCAAGCGCGACTAACTTGGCACGTGTTCCGCTCTTTTTCCAGACTCGCCTGACCGCCTCGGCAACCTGTTCGATATTTTCGATGTTACCGTCTACGACAGCGCCACGAGGCAACGATTCTGACGCGTAATGTTCCAGTCTGAGTTCATTTTTTCCGACCTCGGCGAGCTCCACTAGTTTGACGCCGGATGTGCTGATATCGAGGCCAATCATTGGCGCGTTTTTGCTGCCGAACAATGATCCGAGATCAAGAGCCAAAAGTACCCCCTGCATACGTTATTTTTATGTGAATCAGCGCGATTAAATACAAGTCAACGTTGCCGGACCATATCGTCAATCTGATAGCAAAATCCTGTTAATAAACCGAGGCTTAAAGAAAGTTCTTAAAGGTACATTAAATCCTAGCAATAAGACCGGGAAAGTAAAAGCAATTTCCACTAAGTAATTTGCAATGTCGTTGTCAAAAGCCGACGAGCTTTGTCGACGTTCGCGGATCCGGTGGTATTTCGGAGGCCCGCCAATCTGCGCGATTCGTGCCGCTATAATGCATCGGACTACGACCCTCCCCTTACAAGAATGATCACTAAAAAAACGTCTGAATCCATACCGTCGCGAGAAGAATCCTCACGCCCTGCTTCCAGCATGCTTAAGAAAATCATGCTCGCACTCGCCGGAATCGGCGCGGGACTTGCTCTTGCCGCAGCGTTGATTATCGGATTCACACTAGCATTGGCTTACCCCAAATTGCCTCCCCTGGATTCCCTGACCGACTATCGCCCGAAAATCCCTTTACGCATTTTTTCAGCCGATAACGTATTAATCGGTGAATTTGGCGAGGAACGTCGCAATCTGGTTCGCATCAAGGATATTCCCGAAATAATGAAGAAAGCCGTGCTGGCTATTGAGGATGACCGTTTCTACGAGCATGGTGGCGTTGATTATCTTGGAATTTTGAGAGCCGCATTACACAACCTGATGGGCGGAGCCAGACAAGGTGCCTCGACCATCACGCAACAGGTTGCCCGGAATTTTTTCCTGTCCAGCGAACAAACTCTCAAGCGCAAAGCGTACGAGGTCTTACTGGCCTGGAAAATTGAACAGAATCTGACCAAGGACCAAATTCTGGAGGTGTACCTGAACCAGATTTATCTCGGGCAACGCGCGTATGGATTTTCGTCAGCCGCACAGATATATTTTGGGAAAAAATTGCAGGATTTATCCATTGCTGAATCCGCGATGCTGGCCGGACTGCCGAAAGCCCCGTCAGCTTATAACCCCGTGGTCAACCCGAAGCGCGCGCGTGCACGCCAGCAATATATTCTCGTTCGCATGCATCAACTCGGCTACATCACTACGACACAGTTTAAGGAAGCGCAGCAAGAAGAACTCAAAATCAAGACGGACACTACCGAATTCGGGCTGCATGCTGAATATGTTGCCGAAATGACGCGGCAGTTGGTCTACGAGCAATTCAAGGAAGAAACCTATACACGTGGGCTCAGTGTATTCACCACCATTACCAAAGCAGATCAGGATGCCGCCTACATTGCGTTACGGCGCGGCGTGATGGACTACGAGAAGCGACACGGCTATCGAGGTCCGGAAGGGTATATGGATATTCCGGCAGTCAAAGACGAATCTGAAGACGCCATTGAAGTCGAACTGGCCGACCATCCCGACAGCGATGACATCATCGCAGCCGTCGTGCTGGAGGCGTCACCAAAAAGCGTTCGTGCGGTACTCGCCTCTGGGGAGGACATCACCATAACCGGTGCCGGCCTGTCATTTGCGACGAATTTACTAAGCGACAAAGCCCCACCAAATCGCCGCGTCAAACGTGGTGCCATCATCCGTATCATTCAGGATGGTCAATCCTGGAGTATTACGCAGATGCCAGAGGTGCAATCGGCATTTGTTTCCGCCAGCACCGAAGATGGAGCCATACGCGCACTGATTGGCGGATTCGACTTCAACCGCAACAAATTTAATCACGTCACCCAGGCATGGCGACAGCCGGGTTCGTCGTTCAAACCATTCATCTATTCGGCCTCACTCGAAAAGGGACTATCACCGTCGACCATCATCAATGACGCGCCCATCAGTTTCGGTGCAGGCCAAACCGGTGGCCAGGCCTGGGAACCCAAGAATTATGATGGTAAATATGAAGGCCCGATGACGATGCGGCGCGGCCTGACGAAATCGAAAAATATGATTTCGATCCGAATTCTCAACAAGATCGGCGCGAAATATGGGCAAGAATATGCAACCCGTTTCGGTTTCGATGCTGAAAAAAATCCGGCGTATCTGACGCTTGCGCTGGGTGCTGGTGCAGTGACTCCGCTACAAATGGCTGGCGCCTATGCCGTTTTTGCCAACGGCGGTTACAAGATTAGTCCCTATCTGATCTCAAAAATCGTCGACAGTGATGGCAAAATACTGTCGCAGGTCGTACCGGACAAGGCCGGCGATGAAGCGAATCGGGTCATCGATGTTCGCAACGCATTCCTCATGGACAGTATGCTCAAAGATGTCGTCAAATCCGGTACGGCGACAAAAGCGCTGGTGCTAAAGCGCACGGATATCGGTGGCAAGACTGGCACGACCAACGACTCGTTCGATGCCTGGTTTGCCGGCTATCAGCAAAAACTGGTGGGTATTGCCTGGATCGGCTTCGATCAACCAAAGAACCTGGGAAACCGCGAAACCGGCGGCGGGTTGGCGCTGCCGATCTGGATCAACTACATGCAAAAAACTTTAAAAGACATACCTGTCGATGAACGTGAGGTGCCACCAGGACTTATCCAATCCAACGGTGACTACTACTACGCCGAGAACCCTCCCGGCATGGGAGTGAGCAGCCTGGGCATCAATGATCAACCGGGACTCGGTCAGGATTCAGAAAAAATCCGGGATAATGTCAAGAATGAACTGTTTTAAACGCCCCGTGCAGCGATTGATATCTCTGCACCGCCTTGCTGGCTAATCATGGCCGACAGTGCGGTGAATAATTCCGAGTCATCGCGGGTGTTACACCATTGTTGTCCATCGTACTTGTAGTGATAGCCTCCCGACTTTGCCGCGACCCACATTTCACGCATTGGTGCCTGGCTATTGACGATGATTTTCGAGCCGGTATCGACAAATTCAATTTCAAGAACGTTGCCGCTACGACTGCATTCGACATCCACGGCATCGACAATATCGGGGCGCTCCAGAGCCGCCTCAATGCCGCTCAATACGGCATCTGCCAGGGTCAGAAAATCGGATTCTGTCATGATAAACTCCAGTCGATATTTGAAACCGAGATTCTAACGTGAAGCACTCTCCCCTGATGTATCAGCTATTTTTTTCAGCAACCGTGCTAGTTGCGGGTATTGTTCTTGGTGGCTGTGGCCAGCGCGGCCCATTAACTCTCCCGGTTAGGCCAGCAGCGATTTCCACGACGCCAATACCGCCGGCATCATCCGTCACGCCGCCGGTTCCCGCGACTGACCCCACTCTTAAATAGCCTTCGCACCATGCCCCATTTTTCTATCCAGAATCGCACTCTGTGCGCCGAGACCCAACCGCTCACGACGATTGCCGACGAATTCGGCACTCCGACTTACGTCTACTCAAAAGCCGCCATCACCGAGAATTACCTGTCGTATGCCAACGCTTGCAGAGAAAATGGTCGTACCGAGCACACGGCACTCGTATGTTATTCGGTCAAGTCAAATTCCAATTTGGCCGTGCTGCACTTGCTCAGTCAACTGGGATCGGGCTTCGACATTGTTTCGAGCGGAGAATTGCTGCGGGTACTTGCTGCAGGCGGTGATCCCGAGAAAGTTATTTTTTCAGGTGTCGGAAAGACCCGCGACGAAATGCGACTGGCACTGTCCCACGGCATCGCTTGCTTCAATGTGGAATCGACGTCCGAATTGCATCGACTCTCTGCGGTGGCCATCGAGATGCAGTTGACCGCATCGATTTCGTTGCGGGTTAACCCGAACGTTGATGCCAAGACGCACCCATATATTTCCACTGGCCTCAAGGAAAATAAATTCGGCGTTGCTATCGAAGACGCACTGATGATCTATCGCACTGCCGCAAGCCTGCCTGGCATCCGCGTCGTCGGTATTGATTGCCACATCGGGTCGCAACTGCTCGACGATGCGCCATTGCTGGAGGCGCTCGACAAGCTGATCGAACTGATCGATGTGCTGGCGGCTGAAGATATCGTCATTCACCACCTCGATATCGGCGGCGGTTTAGGTATCGATTACGAAGCGGAGGCGCCAGTCACTGTCGGCGACTATCTGACAAGACTGTTCCGTAAAATCGATACCTGGCGAGCTGAGAAATACGGGGGCGTACCGATTAAAGTCCTATTTGAACCTGGCAGGTCAATCGTCGGCAACGCCGGCGTGTTACTGACGCGGGTCGAGTACCTGAAACCTGGCAGCGAAAAGAATTTCGCAATCGTGGATGCAGCGATGAACGACTTAATGCGTCCCGCGATGTATCAGGCTTGGCACGGGGTACAGACCGTCGTACAGCGCGATGGCGAAGCGGTCGTCTGGGACATCGTTGGTCCGGTGTGCGAATCCGGCGATTGGCTCGCTCGTGCACGCACGTTATTCCTTGAAGAAGGCGACTTGCTGGCGATCCACTCGGCGGGTGCTTACGGCATGACCATGTCCTCCAATTACAATACGAGGGGACGTGCTGCCGAGGTCATGGTTGACGGCAACGTGAGCCATCTGATCCGCCAGCGTGAAACGCCGGAACAGTTATTTGCTCTTGAAAAAATTCTTCCGTAAAAACCCCGCTCTGCGGTTTAGAGACGACTCAAGTTTTTAACGTTCCTTGCACGTCAAGCACTAGCTTGACGTGATGCCGCTTGCCAGCGCCACACAACCCGCATTGCCAGCAATACCAACACCAGCAAGGCAAACAACAAGGGTTGGAACAAGTTATTCTTCGCCGCTTTCATCCACCAGAAGTGCAATACGCCCAAAGGTACGATCAGATAAATTAACCTATGCAGCCATTGCCAGCGCTTTCCACCAAGCCGCCGCACCATTTTGTTGGTACTTGTTACCGCCAGCGGCACGAGTAACACGAAGGCCGCGAACCCTACCGTGATGAATGGCCGTTTGATGACGTCGCTCCACATCGCAACAACATCAAAAGCGTGGTCGAACCACAGAAAAGTCAGGAAGTGCAGCGTGACGTAAAAGAATGCGAACAGGCCTGTCATACGGCGCAATTTGATCAGCCAGTTCCAGCCTGTCAGCTTGCGCAGCGGGGTTATCGCAAGGGTCAGGCACAGTAGGTACAAGGTCCAGGCACCCGTATTGCGGGTGATGAATTCAACCGGATTTGCGCCAAGCTGATCGATGAATGCCGCCACGAAAAGCCGCAGAAATGGCAGCAATCCCAGTGTAAAAAGTCCAATTTTCAGCCAGCGCATTTGCGCTACCGACGGTGAGTTAAATACCATGGTCAGAAAAACTTTTTCAGATCCATGCCTTTGTACAACGAGGCGACATCACCGTAGCCGTTGAACATCAGCGTCTTGCGTTTCCGGGTAAACAATCCATCTTCACCGATCCGACGCTCGCTGGCCTGAGACCAACGTGGATGATCAACTTCCGGATTAACGTTGGAATAAAATCCGTACTCTTGCGCCGCTGCGATATTCCACGCCGTGCGCGGTTCTTCCTTAGTAAAACGAATTTTGACAATGGATTTGGGCGATTTAAATCCGTATTTCCATGGCACAACGATACGGACGGGCGCGCCATTCTGATTTGGTAAAACTTCGCCGTACATCCCCAACCCCAGTAGCGCCAGCGGATGGTTCGCTTCATCGAGTCGCAAGCCTTCTACATAAGGCCATTCAAGGACCGGGCTTCCCAAGCCTGGCATGCGTGCTTTGTCTGCCAATGAAATGAATTCGACGTATTTGGCGTTACCGGTGGGCTCCACTTTTTTGATCAACTCCGACAACGAATAACCGACCCAAGGTATGACCATTGACCATCCTTCGACGCAGCGAAGTCGATAGATACGTTCTTCGAGTGGTGCCAGTTTCATCAAGCTGTCAAGGTCCAGCGTCATTGGCTTCTTGACTTCGCCTTCAATGGAGATGGTCCACGGACGCGGCTTGAGCGTTCCTGCGTACTTCGCAGGATCGGTCTTGTCGGTGCCAAATTCGTAAAAGTTGTTGTAGGTGGTGGCATCCTTGTACGGAGTGGATTTATCCATCAATACGTAAGCAGGATTCAATTTTGCAGATAATTTTTGGGCAGAAGGCGTTTGGGCGAAGGCTTCCCGGCTAGCCATTTCAAGCACTGCACCGCTGGCAATCGAGCCGATAGCCAGTTGTTTGATAAAACTCCGGCGCGCTTCGAAAACCGCTCGAGGGGTGATTTCGGAAGAGTATGGCAACTCGATTCCGTTTGGACTGCGGTTGATCAGCATGATGACTCCGTGACTTGAACTGTAAGGTAGCGCTAGGTCTGCTAGGACAGCGCCAACCTTACACGAAATTCAAATAGTCAGAGTTGGCCGTAACTATGCAAGCCGGAAAGGAACATGTTCACGCCAAGGAATGCAAATGTCGTAATCAGCAACCCGACCAACGCCCACCAGGCGGCGAAGCGACCGCGCAAACCCTTCATCAACCGCATGTGCAACCACGCCGCATAGTTCAGCCAGACGATCAGCGCCCACGTTTCCTTGGGGTCCCAGGACCAGTAGCCACCCCATGCTTCCGCGGCCCACAAACCACCAAGAATGGTTGCGATGGTAAAAAATGTAAAGCCAACAGCGATCGCCTTGTACATCACATCATCGAGCACTTCCAGCGAGGGCAAGCGATCTTCCAGATATCCTTTTGATTTCAGCAGATAGGCTACCGCTACCATCGCCGCCAACGAGAATGTCCCGTAGCCAACGAAATTAGCCGGCACATGAATCTTCATCCACCAACTCTGTAATGCCGGCACGAGTGGCTGGATTTCTGCGGCATCACGGCTAACCGTGTACCACAGCAAGAATCCGACCGCCGCTGAGATCACCACCAGGACGAAAGCACCCATCTGCCGGGTTTTATAGTGTTGCTCGTAATACAGGTAGAACAGCGCAGTAATCATGCAGAACAGCACAAACACTTCGTACAGGTTTGATACGGGAATATGGCCCACGTCTACGCCGATCAAGTAGGACTCATACCAGCGCACTAACATACCGGTAAACCCGAATACTACGGCTGCCCAGCACAGCTTGCTACCTATGGCACCACCGAAATCAGAACGGGCGATCAATCCACCCCAGTAGAACAGCGTCGACAAGAAAAACAGCACACTCATCCAGAGAATGGCTGATTGGCTTGATAGCAGGTATTTAAGGAAAAATTTCTTATTTGCCATGTCGAGAACACCACCGTACATCGCCATCGCTGATAGCGATAGCACGGCCAACCCCAGCATTAACGGACGAATCGGCTTCCATTGCCAGCCCAACCAGGCGAATACCGGTGCGGACATAACAAGGATTATCTTTTCGTAGTAGTCCATGAAGGCACCAAACCGGCTTAGCGCATAAAACGACGCGACTACAAGTACGACAGCGAATAACCAGTCTACCGGTCCGAGTTTCTTGAAAAATCCTGTCGGCGCAGTGTAAGGACGTTGTTGGGTAAGTTGCATAATGTTCTCCGGTGTCGCTGCCATCGAATGGTGGTCGCGACGGGTTCAGGAATTTTGTGGCAATTGCTGTTTCAGGTTCTCAAATTCATTTTCAAAATCGAGCGTAATCCGCTGCGAACTCATCGCCATCAGCGCGTGTGCCTGATCATCGTCTGTCGTCGTGATCCATATCCAAAGCCGGCGTTCGCGAATATACAGCATCGAGAAAACACCCAGAACGAGAAATAGGCAGCCAAGATAAACCACGTTTTGACCAGGCGCGCGAGTCACTTGCAACACCGAAGCTTTGACTTCGTCGAACTCTTTGAGTTGCAAGTATATCGGCGCGCCATAGAAAAATGTATCGGCATAGGCATTGGTAGCTAGCTGTAAAAACCGCGCATGCTTTTCATCGGCTGCTAGCACGGGCAAGCCATCCGCCTGACGTGCAATTTGCCAGAGATCCCACAAGCTGCCATTTAGAATTTTCATAAAAATACCGGCTGCCTTTTCTTGCTCGGCTGACGGGATCCGCTCGAGGAAGCGCGATACGGCAACGTAACCTGACTGTTTGTTATCGCCGGAAAAAATGGTCATGCCGCGTATCGCTGACTGAGCCAACTGCTCTCGTAGCGCTTGTGAACCATCGCTGGACTGGGGCAATGCGCGCTGTGCATACCGCTGGGCTGCCTGCTCACGAAATACCGGATTTTGGATTGCGGCACGCAATCGCATCCATTCATCGACGGTGTCGTTGTCATCGGCAGGAATGCGCAGGTAACGAAATTGCTCGGACGGAGAGTCACGCATACCAGCCAAAAATACATAACCGTCGTCCGACTTTACCGACATCATATAGTTCTGATACTCGCGCGCCTGACCTGTTTTATCGCGCAATTTATATTGCACACTCGGGCCTACATTTTTCAAATCCTTGGAAATCGCACTTTTCGCACCTGACCCCAGATGCTTGCCGAGACTGTCAACGAAGCTCTGCGATGCCTTAACCGATCGCAAATCCTGACCGTTTTGTGACATATTTTCAACGTTAAAAGGCCTAAAACCCGACCATTCAACCGAGTACGCAACATCGTTGCTTCTCAACGGTGTTGCGTTACCAACTACCCCGGACAGTGGGAATACGACATTGCCGGCACCCGACATCGGATGACCTGTCAACTTCAGCTTGGTTCCACCATCCTCAAAACTGGATTGATATACCGATAGACCTTTGTAGACCAATGGCTGATTAACCTTGATGGTAGCTGGAAATTTCTTTCCACTTTCATGGTCAGTGATCTCCACCTCGCTAGCAAACAGCTTGGGCATACCCGTCGAATAAAAATCAATAATGAAACGTTTCAGCGTGATCGTGAATGGTAAATCCTGAATATAGACGCCATTTTTTTGCGAGATAATCGCTGTATTGCTACTCGCGCCTTCGGGAATGAGCGTGTTACCTCGAAAGGTCGGGTTTCCGAGGCCAAGTCGATGTTGTGCGGGAATGTCTGCAATGACACCGTTGCCTACAAATGGCGTTTTATTCTGGAACCATCCCTGGAAGCGGATTGGTAGATCAGAGTCGAGCAGTCCACCGATGCAGATGATCACAATGGCGCTGTGGGCAAAAATATAGCCCCACTTATTGGCAGCTCCCTGTTTGGCAGCGAGCAATATAGCTTGATCTTTCTCGACCAACTTGACCTTGTAGCCACGCGCAATGATCCGCTCGGACAATTGCGCAGCCAACGCCGCGCGCGATCCGGCAAAATCCCATTCCGCCTTATGCCGGAAATTTCGCAGCGATTGCTCGCGAACGTTTTCCCGCCAGCTACGCATGTCCTTCAGCATCTTGGGGGCATTCCGGGTAATGCAAAGCGATGTCGAAGCAACGAGAAACGCCAGTATCAGGAGAAACCACCAGGATGAATAAACGGAGTACAAGCCGATCTTTCCGAATACATCAAACCAGAACGGACCGAACTGGTTCACGTAATTAGGCATTGGCTCGTTTTGCTTCATCACCGTACCGATGATCGAAGCGATGGCCAGCAACGATAGCAAGCTAATCGCAAAACGCATGGATGAGATTAGCTCAACAATAGTGGCGAGCCATCGTCGGTCGGTTTTCAGCTGTACACCTGTCGTGCTTGTGGTCATGGTCACTCGAAATGCAAAAAGGGGCGGCCTCAGCCACCCCTCTGGTCGTTATTCGGACGGACTTGCTGAATTATTTAAGTCCAGCTATGTAGTCGGCGACTGCCTGCATTTCGTCGTCCGAAAGTCGCTTGGCGATAGTCGTCATTTGCGTACTATTTTTCCGCGTACCGGCGCGGAAACTCATTAATTGGGCAACTGTGTACTCTTGGTGCTGCGCGCCGAGACGCGCAAACTGGTCAGGGATACCAGCACCGTTCGGGCCGTGGCAGGAAGCACAAGCAGGCACGTTCTTTTCGGCTATGCCACCCCTATAAATGTTCTTACCGGCCTCTATCGTATCCTTGTTTTTTGCTGTTCCTGGCTTGATGACTTGCGCACCGAGATAAGCTGAGATGTTTTTCATCTCGTCTTCAGTAAGTGCCTTGGCTGTCATGGTCATGATAGCGTTGTTACGATCAGGACCCTTAAAATTCATTAACTGCTTATACAGATAGGCATCGTGCTGACCAGCCAGTTTCGGGTTCTGTACGATCGTAGAATTTCCTGCGGCGCCGTGGCAAGCCACACAGGCGGGGATGTTTCGGGTTGGATCGCCGTTTGTGTAGATGGCCTCGCCCTTGGCAACGTCCGCTTTTATTACTTTTTTTTCTTCGGCAGCGTATGCGATGGAAGAAAGTGCCAGGACGGCGATACAGAATGATTTCACAGCGGGATAAAAAACTCGGTTCATTCAAACACCCTGAGACTTAATATTAAAATTCTGCCCTGATAGCGACGGACTTGCTACTATTGCGCTGTTCATTGTCGAGCCAGTGGCGGCTTGGTGCTTAGCCTCTTATTGTACAATAGCTTACTGGCATTTTCGCCTCCATCAGCGCATTTTCTGTTCACTCTATGTCCCAACTCTGGCAAGCCCGATTTTTCACTACTGTGAATCATCTCCGTGATTTACCAACTACACAAGTTCCTGAAATTGCCTTCGCGGGTCGCTCTAACGCCGGTAAATCTACGGCGATCAACATTTTATGCAATCAAAAGAAGCTGGCATTTGCTTCAAAAACCCCTGGACGCACGCAGCATATCAACTATTTCTCAATTGGTGGTGCGCAAATCAACCAGCATCGCAAGGATGTAACCAAGGTCGATGAGATCCGCGCCTTACTGGTCGATTTACCTGGCTATGGCTATGCGGAAGTGTCGGGATCGGCCAAGTTGCACTGGCAAGAGCTCCTGGGAGATTATGTCCAGCGCCGGGAGCAATTGGCAGCTCTCGTACTCATCATCGACGTCAGACGTCCATTTACAGATCTGGACATACAGATGCTTGAATGGTTTGCCCCGACGGGCAAACCTATCCACTGCATCCTGACCAAAGCCGACAAGCTCAATCGGAACGACGCAGCGTCGGCTTTACGCGTTGCACGTAGCGTGCTATCGAGCTATCTCGACACTGACGGAAAACCATTTCCGTTCACCGCACAATTATTCTCTGCGCTGAAAAGAACTGGTTTAGAAGAGGCAGATAAGCGGATTTGTGAACTGGTGGGGCTGACTTCGCTAACGGAGGCCGGACTACAGGCGGCAACATCAACAGACGCTAGCTGAGCGCAACCACGTCCAAAAAAGCCCTGGAGATAGGGGAATAACTCCAGGGGAAGAATGCCTTATCGCGAATATCGATTCGGCCCCGCTCAGGGAGGAGAAGCGGGAGGCGAAATACATCACCTGGTTCTATGAGATGCCGCTCGATGAAAAGTTCCGGCTCTTGGTCGAACCCGGATTGCAGGCCGACCAACTTCATTTCTTAAACTAGGAAAACCTGATCATGCCTAACACCTCATACACAAACCGCTTTCCAGCCATTCGCATGCGGCGAATGCGTAAAGATGCTTTCTCGCGCGCAATGATGCGCGAAAATGTACTGACGCCGGCCGATCTGATCTATCCCGTATTTATCCAGGAGGGACGTAATCAACGCGAGAAAGTCGCTTCAATGCCGGGAGTGGAACGTCTGTCAATCGATGAACTTCTCGGTGTGGCGGAAGAATGCGTCGCCCTTGGCATTCCGGTAATGGCATTGTTCCCTGTCATTGGCAATGCACTAAAAACGCCGGATGGCATCGAGGCCACGAATCCTGACGGGCTTATTCCCAGGGCAGTGCGGGAACTGAAAAAGCGTTACCCGGAGCTGGGGATCATGACGGATGCGGCGCTGGACCCCTACACCAGTCATGGACAGGACGGCGTCATTAATGCCGCCGGCTATGTACTGAATGATGAAACGTGCGACTTGCTGGTCAAACAGGCGCTGACACAAGCTGCCGCTGGTGTCGATATTGTCGCGCCTTCGGACATGATGGATGGCCGCATCGGGGCAATTCGCCATGCACTTGAAGCCAATCACTTTATACATACCCGCATCATGGCTTACTCGGCAAAATATGCATCGGCTTTTTATGGCCCCTTCCGGGATGCAGTCGGCTCAGCTGTTAATCTCGGAAAGAGTGACAAAGCCACTTACCAGATTGATCCTGCCAACAGTGATGAGGCGTTGCGCGAAGTCGGTCTGGACTTGGCGGAAGGTGCCGATATGGTGATGGTCAAACCTGGAATGCCATATCTGGATATTGTCAGACGCGTCAAAGACGAATTCAAGGTCCCGACTTTTGCATATCAGGTAAGCGGCGAGTATGCGATGCTCAAAGCGGCCGCACAAAATGGCTGGCTCGATCATGACAAGGTCATGATGGAATCGATGATTGCGTTCAAGCGCGCAGGTGCCGATGGCGTATTGACCTACTTTGCGCTTGACGTCGCGCGCCGATTACAGCTGGGGTAACTGGCACCGCATGGACATATTTCATATCAGTAGCCAGCAAGCCACGATGTGCAGCGAAGCACCCCTCGGCTTACCGGCTGACGGATTTCTATGGGTCGACACCACACGGGAGGAAATAGCCGATCATATCGAGACATGGCGAGATGAAATTGAGCGTATTTCAGGCGTGGCGATTTATGACCTCCATCTGACCGACATCATGAATTTGACGCATTCGTCTTATTTTGACTCGACCAATGACTACGAAATGGTGGTGTTCCGAAAATTGAGGATGCCAACCACTGCTGGTGAAGCAGCAAATAAGCAAGCGCAGACAGAGTCAGACGCGGCTCCTTCGACGCTTCGCAAATTGGTTACTCAACCCGTAATTTTCATCGTGATGGACCGCCTTGTTATTACGGTCCATGCCGAAAACTCAACCATCATTCGGGCCGCGCGCACCAAACTTCTTGAATATCGGGACAGGGGCAACACCAGTAGTCGACATGGCCGGCTTCCAACCTCCCCCCAGGAGTGGATGCTCAGGCTTCTCAATACGATGGTTGATCAATACCTCGATTTACGCCAACCGCTAACGACCCAGATCGACCGGTGGCAACGCGCACTCCTGAATCCGCGCAGACCTTTCAATGACTGGATAGCCTTACTTGATGCGCGTATTGCATTACGTAAGCTAGACCATCTGTGTGAGGAACAACATGATGCTCTACAGGAACTGAGAGACCACATTATTGACACGTACCGGACAGGGGAAGATGGACGTGAAAAGGACTTGCTGCTGGTCAGAACGAACGACGTCATCGAACATATAGGCAGAGTACTCGGCAATGCGCGACGACTTGAGTCCTCGCTCGAATCGGCAGTCCAAATGCATTTTTCCGCGATGTCTCATCGCACAAGCGAGATCATGAGAACACTCACCGTGATTACCGCCCTCTTCATGCCGCTGACGTTGATCACCGGCATTTTTGGCATGAATTTCGAAGTAATGCCATTACTCAAAGATAAGATCGGATTCTGGCTGATCATGGGGGCGATGGCCATGATCGTAGTTGGATTACTCGCTTATTTCCGCCGCAAGCATTATCTGGAAGGATAATCAGACCGCGATCAACGCGGTCGGTTTTTTATTTGTTTGGCTGCGGAGTGACGCGTAAATAAGGCCTTTTTGCCGTATATCCCTTAGGGTATTTTTGCTTAATGACGGCCTCGTCCTGAATTGACAAAGGAATAATTACATCGTCGCCGTCATTCCAATTACCTGGTGTTGCGACAGTATATTCATCCGTCAACTGCAGGGCATCCAGTACGCGTAAAACTTCATCAAAATTTCGCCCCGTACTAAGTGGATACGTAATCATTAAACGAATTTTTTTCTTCGGATCAATAATAAATAACGAGCGTACTGTCACCGTATCGGACTGATTCGGGTGAATCATGTCGTAAAGGCTAGAAACTGACTTATCAGAATCAGCGATAATAGGGAACCCGACAACCGTGTTTTGTGTTTGTTCTATGTCCTTAATCCAAAGCGCATGTTTGTCAGCTGGATCAACAGAAAGAGCAATCGCTTTGACATGTCGCTTGTCGAATTCCGGCTTCAGTTTCGCAGTTAGTCCGAGTTCTGTCGTACAAACTGGGGTGAAATCAGCAGGATGCGAAAATAATACAATCCAAGAATCGCCTGCCCACTCGTGGAACTTGATTTTTCCTAACGAACTATCCTGTTCAAAATCGGGCGCAATATCACCTAAACGTAAAGTCATCTGATCCTCCGTGATTAAAAAAATTTTCGCTACGCCACTATTACTACATGACGACCATTAAGACTTACACTAATATATCGACGAACTGTTATGTCACATTTATTTCACTACAACCGCATCAAGCGAGGTATTGAACTGTTTGGCATTCTGATAACCGATAACCCGTGTGCCAGTGACCTCTAGCTGATCGCGAAAAAAGATAATTCCCGGGGGGCCAAAAAGTTTAAAACGCTTCAATAACTCTTTGTCTTCATCTGTATTTTTCGTTACGTCGACTTGCAATAAGATCATTGCTGCAAGCTGTGAGCGAATAAGTGGATCAGTAAATGTCAGCCTCTCCATTTCCTTGCAGGAGACGCACCAATCGGCATAAAAATCCAGCATCACTGTTTTATTCTTGTACTTCTGTAGTAAGTTGTCCAGCTCGGTAACTGACTTAATGCGCTCGAAGTGCAGCGAAGAGGTTTGCTCTCCGCGTAAATGATCAAGCGGCGCAAGCGCATCGCGGCCGCCACTGGCTACTCCTATTAACTGGATCAAACCAAGAGCAATAAAGACGATACCTATTGATTTCGCTATCCAGCCAGAAAGTTTTTCTGACAGCAAATAAGACCCGTATCCAATACCAATAGCGCACCACCCTGCCATCTGCAATAGCACCGGGAGAAATGACGACACCATCCACAAAGCCACCCCAAGCATCAGCACACCAAAAAACTTTTTTACGTCTTCCATCCAAGCACCGGCACGTGGCAAAAGAACACCCGCAGAAAGTCCTAACAACAACAGTGGAACACTCATTCCTATTGCCATCGCAAATAGTGCACTGCCTCCGACCAACACATCCCGTGATTGGCTAATATAAACCAGCGCTCCGGCCAATGGCGCTGCAACACAAGGTCCCACAATTAAAGCTGAAATCGCACCCATCAGAAACACCCCTAGCAATTTCCCGGAAGTGTGATTCCCTGACACGCGAATTAATTGTTGCTGCACAACAGGCGGCATCTGGAGTTGATAAACATTAAACATAGACAACGAAAATCCAACCATCAACAAAGCAAACAGCGTAAGTACCCATGGATTTTGAAGTGTTGCCGAGAGGCCTTCGCCAATTAGCCCTGCTGCAATTCCAAGTAAGGTGTAAACAAGCGCCATCCCAAGCGAGTAAGTCATCGCGAGTAAAAATCCCCTGCCTCGACTGACATTTTTTTGATCTCCAACAATAATTGAAGATAGGATAGGAACCATCGGCAAAACGCAGGGAGTGAGGGACAACCCCAAACCCAATAAGAAAAATATAGGCAATATCAGCAAAAACCGGCCACTGAGAAGCGCTGACTCGATACGACCAGTTTCTGTTTGCGTTGACCTGATGGCAATGACGTCCCCAGCACCCGAAGGCACTTCGCCGGCAGTCTTTCCGACACCTGCTAGTGATGCATCCGGAGTCAACTTTATTGTGTTGTCCATCGGCGCGTAACAAAGACCGGCGTCTGCACAGCCCTGACTTGTCACCACCAATTCAAATTCGTTATTTGAAACAACAGGAATTTGAAACTTTAACGTATTACGAAAAGTCTCTACGTCTTTTTGAAACGTTTCATCGAACTTAACCTTACCTGGCGGGAAAATAGCTTCGCCGAGACTTGCACCGGATGCCTTGAATCGAAAATGATCGCGGTACATATAATAACCATCAGCAATTTTGTAGGTGATAGTTATCATGTCTGGTGCTGTCACCTGCGCAGAAAAATTAAAAGCTTTTTCAGGCTCGAGGTAATCTTGTGCAGCATTAGCCAGATACGGAGAAGAAAACAGTAATAGGGCGCACAAAAATGACAATACATCACGAGTTCCAAAGCGTACAAAAAAAGATGTCATTCAACATTCCTACTATAAAAGAACTATCTGGGACAGTCAGCAGCACATCACAGATGCGGGGGCCTTATGTTGGCACAACCTACGGTTCCATGCTTTAAATGAACTCATCATTTTACCCTTTCGTCTACACGGTCAATTAACAGCAATATTGTGAGTATATTTCTTCACCAATAGCGTCGCTGCCGGGTACTCGACGTATGCGTCGTGTTGGCATGGCAAAGACGATTTTAAGCTGATACACGCCGTTGGCCGACTTTTGCCGGCTTCGTGCTTTTCGATTGACGTCATTGATGACATCTGCTTCTTTCAGCCCATCCCCGCGATCTCGGCATGTCACTGATTTTTGAGCCGATCGCCGTGGCCGGCGATGGCGACGATATGGACAGGATGAAGCAGCCGGTCGATCAGGACCGTCGTCAAGGGTGCGTCCTGCGCGAATGCCTTGATCGGGCGATGCATCAGAGCCTTCAAATTATTCTGCGTGTGTGCCGTAGACGACAGGCCTGCAGAGTCTTGCAGCCGGGGCACCATCGCAAGGCGCGCCTTACCCGAGCCGCCGGATTCGACCAACGTGACGTCCTCGCGTCGTTCGAAAAAGCCGAGTCCAGCCAGCTCCTCAATCTGACCACCCTTGATGCCCGTGGCCAAGTGATAGTTGAACTGGTCGAGAGTCTTGTTCGCCGGAAAGCTCATCTTTCGATTCATCATGTTTTGTTTGCGCGTGGTCCGATCCGGCCATCGTTTCCTGAAATAGTATTTCCAAAAAGTCGCAGTAAGAGATCCCTCTGCTGGCTACTTTTCATGACACCGAACTATAGCCTTGCGCCATGAAGGAAAATTTAGCGCCTCGCGTAACTGGTCAATGCGCTCCTGCTGCGGATTCATGAGGGCTCTGCCAGCGGCATCGTTAGTTCCAGCAGGAGCTGGTCGTTGACGGCCAGTGGGTGTTGCATCGGTACGATTGAGCGAATTGGGCGACGACGACTGCCTGGCACGTCGCCGGAGCCGATGCGCGATACCGCCGAAGTTCATGTGGGTATTCCGGTCCAACGTGACCAGCCATTCCGGTTGAACGTGACCGACGATTCCGGCGGATCGTGACCGCGGATTCCGGTCGAACGTGACCGATTTCGGGACCGTACCGGTTTGACCGGTCACGATACAGGAATCGTCGGTCACGATACCGGACCGGTGTCGTACTGCAACGCTATGGTGTTACGCAACGAACCCACCACGCGGGTTGTCAGCAGCGGATGTAATCTGACACGGTGGGGATACGGCGTAAAACTTGGACTGGTTTATCCCGTAATACCGAGGCTCTGACGGTATTCGATCGGGCTGAGTGAACCAAGAGAAATCTTGATGCGTTTTTTGTTATACCAGTGGATGTAGGAATCAACTTGCTGGATGAATTGTTCAATTGTCGTCGTTTGCCAGTTCCTTGGGTAGAACAATTCCGTCTTCAGCCGCCCGAAGAATCCCTCACAGGCCGCATTGTCTGGTGAACATGCTTTGCGCGACATCGAACGAATCAGCTTGGCGTCATGCATCCGCGCGAGCCACCCAGGCCAGCGATAATGGGCACCGCGATCAGAGTGGACGATGGGCCGACCGCTACCGTTAGCCACCGTTTCGATGGCAGTATCCAACATCGTATTCACCAGGTCGGCGTCAGGGCGTGTGCCAATGGACCAACTGATCACCAAGCCATCGAAGCAATCAATCATAGGCGAAAGATATACCTTCCCAGCCGGGATGTGGAACTCCGTGATGTCGGTAAGCCACTTCTCATTCGGCGTCGCAGCCCGGAAGTCCCGATTAATGAGATTTTCTGGCGCAGGACTGATTTCGCCGAGGTAGGACCCATACTGGCGTCGCCGGGGAGTCGCAACGATCAGGCCGTCCTGCCGCATCAAACGTCGCACGACTTTTTCTGAGAGGCATACCTGTTGCCTGCCAAGAGCCGCACGCATCCGCCGATAACCGTAGCAACGGTGATTGCATTCGAACACGTCTGTAATGGCAAGACGTGCCTCTGCGTATTTGTCTGGCCGTCGCAAACTGGATCGGTGATAAAAGTACGAGCTGCGGGCAAGCTCAAGTTCACTGAAGAGTTCTGACAGCGAATAGGTCTGCTTCAGAGCGTCAACCAGCAGCGTCTTCTCCCGGTTAGTCAGGAGCGGCAGGTCGGCGCTCAGGCCTTTTTTAACAGTTCATTGGCTTTCTCTAATAAATCTCGCTCAAGCTGCAGTTGCCGGATATCCCGTCGAAGCGAGTCGACTTGTTGCTGCAGTTCCGTTCGCTCCAAATCCGGTGGTGAATCATTGTGGTGTTTCATGAATGGCGGTGCCTCGCGACCAAGTAGCTGATTTTTCCAGTTGTACAAGGTTGGACGACTTACCGTCAACTGTTGAGCAATTGCTTGCGCACTTATCTCCCTGGTGCAAAGCGCAATGACTGCCGCCTTCTTGTGCTCCGGCGAGTGCTTTACACCTGCCGCTTTGCCGATAATGCGATGGCGTAATTCGGGGTGCAGTTCGTCAATCCACGCAGTGAGTGATTCACGACATGGGTAGCCCAGTGCCTTCAAAGTGCCAGCAAGGCAGCGGTCGTGCGTTAGGTAATGATCGACAGCCACCTGCTTTTCTGCACCAGAATACTTTTGCAATAAGCGCACATAGCCTTCATACAAATCGTGAGCGTGTTCGTACTCCCGATACCAGGCTTTGAGGGCATTCTTTGTCGGATAGCCCAACTGCAGAATGGTTGATGCGGTACGTTTCCCGAGTTTTATATAGAGCTCGACTGCCCGAATGCGTTCTTCGTATGAGTACATGAACTACCTCCAAGTAGTCCAAGTTATTGTCCGCATCCCCGGTGTATCAGTTTTAAGTCGTTGTTGACATACCGGACTCGTCGTCCGTTCGAAGGAGAAAACGGCAACGGCCAACGGCGTCTTCAGGGATGGATTGCAACGCGAGCCGCCCTGGCGCTGGAGCGCCTGGCACGCCGTTACGGTGTCACGAAGCAGACCATGATGGAGGGCCTGATCAACGCCGAGGACGAACGGATCATGGCGCAACTCAGCCCTGATACACCGGACCGGCATGCCTATGTCGGCAAGTAACCCGTGACGCTGTAACGATCAATGAAAAACACATTCAACAAGAGAAAAAGAAGGAATTCCGATCTATCGTGACCGGCCGCATTACAATTTGAGCGTGTAACACCATGGCATGCGCAGCGGACACGTTCGACCGGAATGAGCGGTCACGTTGACCGGAATACGGATCCACGAGGGCGCGCTCTTGGCAGCCGGTCAGCCAGGCCTCCATCTTGCCACTAAAAAACGCGCCTCAGCTGGCGCAGCTAGATCACAGCGTCGTGCAAAAACACGTGAACCGGTGAGCTCCGTTGCGAGGCTCAAGTAAGTCCACCTGCAATCGTTCGCCCATGGCCGTCTAAAAACACATTACCGGACTGGCCGACAATACTGACTGGAATCCAGTACGGCTGCGCAGCGCCCGTCCGCTCACGTACGGTAAGCGTCCAGCCACGGCATCTTCCACCTGATCGCACAACGCGGCATGCTCGCGTATTTCTGATCAGGCAAGCACGAGCATGGACAATCACGAGCAATCGATCGTTGCAATTCCTCCGATTTCTGGCAGGCGACGCAGTTTTACCGGCCTCTTCAAGCGAGAGTTGGTTGAGCAAACATTACGGCCCGATGTGTCGGTCGCCGGTGTTGCGCTTGCTAATGGCCTGAACACCAATTTGTTAGCCCGTTGGCGCCGCGACTATCTGATGGCTCAAGTCGCCACGACCACGCCGACGCTAATTCCAGTGCATGTCGTTGACAGCCCGCCGGCCCCGTTACCGGTTCGAACACGGCCAACTACCGCACCTCGTGACGGCGAGATAGAACTTCGACGGGGCGATACGACTGTTCTTATTCGTGGCGCACCGGATCAAGCCGTCGTCGGCGCGCTCTTGCGCGAGTTATTGCAGTGCGGTCCCGGGTCGTCACGGTGATCGGCCTTCCTGCCAGCACACGCGTCTGGCTGGTCGCTGGCGTCACCGACATGCGACGTGGTTTCGATGGACTGGCGGCCGTTGCGCAGGCCGCCTTGGACGTCAATCCTTTCGGTGGTCATATCTTCGTCTTCCGGGGCAAGCGCGGTGATCTCATCAAGGTTCTCTGGTGGGACGGTCATGGTTTGTGCCTGTTCTGCAAGCGGCTGGAGCGGGGTCGCTTCGTCTGGCCGCAGGCCACCGCTGGTGGCATTCACCTGAGCTCGGCGCAGCTATCGATGCTGCTCGAAGGTATCGACTGGCGGCACACGGTACGCACAGCACCGACCTGCGCTGCTTAAGCAAGTTACGCTTGTAATACGTTCGTCAACTACGGACATGGACGATTTCACCGCAACCCTTCCCGACGACCCCGCTGCCCTGAAGGCGCTGATACTCAGCCTGGACGCACAGATCAAGTCGCTGGAATCGGCATTGAGTACCCGCCAACTGATCATCGAGACGCTGCAAATTCAATTGGCAGCACTGCGCCGCCAGAAGTTTGGCCGCAAATCCGAGAAACTAGACGAATAGATCGCGCAGCTGGAATTGAAGCTCGAGGAGTTCCAGGCCGATGAAGCCGAAGATCCGGCACCGGCGACCGAAGCGGTCAAGGCCGCACGAGCCACACGCGTTCGCAAACCCTTGCCGGACCATCTGCCGCGCTAGACCATCACCTATCCCGCGCCAACCTGTGACTGCCCGACCTGCGGCGGTGCACTGCAAGCGATCGGCGAAGACGTCGCCGAGCAACTCGAATTCATTCCGACGAGCTTTCGCGTCATTCGGCATGTGCGACCGAAATTGTGCTGCACACGGTGCGACACGCTGGTGCAAGCACCGGCACCATCGCGTCCGATCGCGCGTGGCATCGCCGGTCCAGGATTACTGGCACATGTTCTGGTCGCCAAGTACGGCGACCATTTGCCGCTCTACCGGCAAAGTCAGATCTATGCACGCGAAGGCGTGGAGCTCGAGCGCTCGACACTGGCCGAATGGGTCGGTGGCGCCAGCCGGATACTGCGTCCCCTGGTCGACGCGCTACGCCGCCATGTCCTGACCGGACCAACCGTGCATGCCGACGACACGCCAGTTCCGATGCTGGCACCCGGTCGTGGCAAGACGCTGACCGGGAGGCTCTGGGCCTATGTGCGGGACGAGCGGCCTGCCGGACAAACCAGCGCCCCTGCCGTGTGGATGGCCTATTCGCCGGATCGCAAGGGGGAGCATCCACAAGAACACCTGAAAAATTTCAACGGCGTCATCCATGCCGACGGCTTTGCCGGTTACGGCAAGCTCTATCACGGTCCCCGTGCCGAAGCAGCCTGCTGGGCTCACGTGCGCAGGAAATCCTATGACATCAGCCAATCGCATCCATCGCCGATTGCCGGTGAGGCGATCCGGCGCATCGCGGCCCTGTATGCCATCGAAGCGCAGATTCGCTGAAAGCTACCGGATAAGCGACGAGAAATCCGCATGACGCAGACCCAACCATTGCTTGATGACATGCACCGCTGGTTGACCAGTTTGCTGTCAACGCTATCAGCGAAAACGGCTTTAGCCGGGGCGATTCAATACGCCTTCAATTGGTGGGGCGCGCTGAACGTCTTCGCCAGAGACGGTCGCGTTGAAATCGATAACAATGCCGTCGAACGCGTATTGCGCGCAGTGTCATTAGGCAGAAAAAATTTCATGTTCGTCGGTTCAGACGCAGGCGGTGAGCGGGCTGCAGCAATGTACAGCCAGATCGGCTCGGCCAAACTGAACGGCCTTGATCCCCAAGCGTATCTGCGCAACGTCCTGTCACAGATCGCCGAGCATCCGGTGAATCGGGTCGACGAACTGCATCCGTGGAACTTGCCTGGTGCTGCTCTCATTGCAGCCGAAGAGACCGCTACAGCGTCAGCTTAAGTCCCCACCTAAAAACAAGTGGGGACTTATTCTTAGCCCGTCGTATCAACTTCCCTTACCAAAATCACGTCATGCAAGATGCAGTGCGTAGACGCTTACTTTGCGGCTGCCGGATTGGATGGTTGTGTCCAAAGTGGTCCCCACTACTATTTGGTGGGCACCACTTTGGCGGGTCAATGGTGTGTTGTACAGACGTCCTTGATGAGGCGCTTACTGGCCGACGTGCGTATTCCAGTCAACGTGACCGCACTTTTACTGACGAAAGACGCCGCGGCATTCGGCAGCGCCATGGCAATAACGAGCCAGACCACTTGTTCGGCCGGCAAGCGGCGATGGCGTATGCTCGCTTTGCCCGTCTGCACCAGGGCTTGCCCGATCCAATCAAAAGGCAAATGCTCCCCTAGTCGCCCCCATTCGTGTGGACTATCCGGATCAAGTATTGAGGGAAGAACGTCGGCCAGCATGATGCCGAAACGTTAACAGCTTGCGAATCTGTTTACAACCGGTTCGCACGTAGAAAATGCCGTTCAGGGCTTAACTGACCGGCATTGCAGGGAAACCTGGCTTTTTTTACGGATTTTTTTACCGACTAATTACTCAGCGTCATCTAACTCAACTGCTTCAGTGTCTGCAGGGCGATCTAACAGCTCGATATATGCCATAGGCGCGTTGTCGCCAACACGGAAACCCATCTTCAGAATACGAAGATAGCCGCCATTGCGATTTGCGTACCGCGGACCTAACTCTGCAAACAGCTTAACGACCATTTCGCGATCACGCAGACGGTTGAATGCCAAACGCTTATTGGCTAACGTATCTGTCTTACCAAGTGTCAGAATCGGCTCAATAACGCGACGCAACTCTTTGGCTTTTGGCAGAGTAGTCTTGATGGCCTCATGACGCAACAGTGACACAGTCATGTTGCGTAACATAGCTAAGCGATGAGAAGAAGTACGATTTAATTTACGAAGACCGTGGCGATGACGCATGATAAATCCTTAAAGTTAAACAATTTAAATCCAGCTCTTCGATCGACGAAATGTCTAGTTCATCGCGGGCCGGTATTAGTGGGAAAACTACGAGGCCGTATTATGGACCTCGTACCAAACTAAATCACATTTATTTTTCTAACCCTGCCGGTGGCCAATTTTCAAGCTTCATGCCTAAAGTCAGACCACGAGAAGCCAAAACTTCCTTTATTTCGTTCAGCGATTTGCGACCGAGATTCGGGGTTTTCAACAGTTCGTTCTCACTGCGCTGAATAAGGTCACCGATATAATAAATATTCTCAGCTTTCAAACAATTTGCCGATCGAACCGTAAGTTCAAGGTCATCCACCGGACGCAACAGGATAGGATCCACTGACGGTGCACGGGATGGTGCCTCTGCCGCTGCTTCGGTTCCTTCAAGCGCTGCGAATACGTTCAATTGATCAACGAGTACTCGAGCTGACTGACGGATCGCCTCTTCAGGAGAAATTACACCGTTGGTTTCAATATTAATTACCAATTTATCAAGATCGGTCCGCTGTTCAACGCGCGCAGACTCTACTGAATAGGATACGCGTCGCACTGGTGAAAAGGATGCGTCTAAAATAATGCGGCCAATTGTTTTATTCGCATCTTCGGCTAACCGACGGACATTACCAGGAACGTAACCACGGCCTTTTTCAACCTTTATCTGCATATCTAACTTACCACCAGCAGTCAGATGTGCAATAACGTGATCGGGATTAATCAACTCGACATCGTGAGGCAGGTCGATATCTGAAGCTAACACTGCGCCTTCACCATCCTTCTTCAGTGTCAGAGTAACTTCATCGCGATTGTGCAATTTAAAGACAACACCCTTTAAATTAAGCAACATATCAACAACGTCTTCTTGTACGCCATCAAGTGACGAATACTCATGAACAACACCCGCAATTGTCACTTCTGTCGGCGCGTATCCAACCATTGACGACAACAACACCCGACGCAGAGCATTGCCTAATGTATGGCCGTAGCCACGCTCAAAAGGCTCCATCACCACTTTCGCATGACCTGCACCCAAGGTCTCAACTTCAATAATGCGAGGCTTCAACAAACTGTTTTGCATGTAATGTCCTTTTCAATACCCTCGGCTCGTTACACCAATAAGGCTGATAACACGACCAAAAGCCCGCCAGAAAACTGGCGGGCTACCAACCCAAACTATTAACGAGAGTAAAGCTCGACGATGAGCGACTCATTAACGTCATGAGCGATTTCGCTGCGATCCGGAACAGACTTGAACGTCCCTTCCATTTTTTTGGCATCAACAGCTACCCACGAAGGCATACCAATTTGCTCCGCAAGCGAAAGCGCTTCAACGATCCGAACCTGCTTCTTCGCTTTTTCACGAACGATAATCACGTCACCCGCTTTGACCTGATAAGAAGCGATGTTAACGACGATGCCATTAACCGTGAAAGCCTTGTGCGATACAAGCTGACGGGCTTCTGCACGGGTCGAGCCAAATCCCATACGATAGATAACATTATCGAGCCGACCTTCCAACAACTTCAGCAACGTCTCGCCCGTATTACCTTTGCGACGATCGGCTTCTGCGAAATAACGACGGAATTGGCGTTCCATGACTCCGTACATGCGCTTTACTTTTTGCTTCTCACGCAATTGATTACCGTAATCAGAAGTACGAGCACCAGAAGTACGACCATGTTGACCAGGTTTTGAATCTAACTTGCATTTGGAATCGAGCGACCGGCGAGCACTCTTCAGGAAGAGGTCTGTACCTTCGCGACGGGAAAGCTTTGCCTTAGGGCCAATGTAACGTGCCACGTGAAATCCTTTGAAGTATGACGGACATAGAACTGACTACGTCAGTGATTTGTCCGCTAGTCTGGTATGCGTTCTACCAAACAGTGGGCTTATAAACTATGCCCGACAATCGACGGCCGGGCATGACAAACAAATACCGCTGAACTTTAAATCCGGCGGCGCTTCGGTGGGCGGCAACCGTTATGAGGAACTGGTGTAACGTCCTGTATCTGAGTAATTTTAATACCCAAATTATTCAATGCACGAACAGCAGATTCACGACCGGGACCTGGACCCTTGATACGCACCTCAAGATTCTTGACACCGCACTCAACAGCGACCTTACCGGCAGCCTCTGCCGCAACCTGCGCTGCGAAGGGTGTCGATTTACGCGAACCCTTGAAGCCGGCCCCGCCAGAAGTTGCCCAAGACAACGCATTACCTTGGCGATCGGTGATCGTAATAATTGTGTTGTTAAAGGACGCGTGGATATGCGCGATGCCCTCAGCAACATTCTTTTTAACTTTTTTACGAACGCGCGCTGAAGCCGCGTTGTTTGGGGCTTTTGCCATGATTATTTCCTAGGTTCCATCAAATCAGACAGGTGTCTAATTATTTTTTCAGCGACTGTGCTGCCTTCCTTGGTCCCTTGCGGGTACGAGCGTTAGTGCGAGTACGCTGACCGCGACAAGGCAGACCTTTGCGATGACGCAAACCGCGATAGCAACCCAAATCCATCAATCGCTTGATATTCATTGAGACTTCACGGCGAAGATCGCCTTCGACCACAAACTTCGCTATCTCGTCGCGCAGCTTCTCTAATTCGCTGTCGTCAAGATCCTTGATTTTTTTGGTCGATAAAACGCCCGTAGCTTCGCAAATTTTAACTGCGCGTGGACGGCCAACACCATAAATAGCCGTGAGACCGATTACGGTGTGCTGATGATTTGGGATATTAACCCCTGCAATACGTGCCATTCGTTATTCCTCGATAAATAACGTTAAATTAACCTTGGCGCTGTTTATGGCGCGGCTCGATGCAAATGACTCGAACAACGCCTTTGCGCTTAATGATCTTACAGTTGCGGCAAATCCGCTTCACTGATGCGAGCACTTTCATAATTGCCCTCTCTCTTTCAGTTCTAGACTAAAAATTGAAACTACTTGGTGCGGAAAACGATACGGGCACGACTCAGATCATATGGCGTTAGCTCAACCGTCACTTTGTCTCCTGGAAG
This sequence comes from Actimicrobium sp. CCC2.4, assembly GCF_034347385.1. Taxonomy (NCBI): domain Bacteria; kingdom Pseudomonadati; phylum Pseudomonadota; class Betaproteobacteria; order Burkholderiales; family Oxalobacteraceae; genus Actimicrobium; species Actimicrobium sp. CCC2.4. The sequence continues at coordinate 123,501 of NZ_CP133777.1, forward strand.
GATACGGATATAGTTCATCCGCATTTTCCCAGATATGTGACCCAGTACAACATGTCCGTTCTCTAACTTTACCCGGAAGGTCGCATTGGGAAGATTCTCAAGAATCTCACCCTGCATTTGTATTACGTCGTCTTTTGCCATTCGGTGTGCTCGTTCTCCTGGGCGCTTAGCGTGTCGGAATTCCGCCCTTGAAATTCGCTTTACGAAGCAATGATTCGTATTGCTGCGACATGACGTAGTTTTGAACCTGCGCCATAAAATCCATCGTTACCACCACGATGATCAGTAAAGATGTACCGCCAAAATAAAACGGCACCTTATATTTCGCTACAAGAAACTCAGGAAGAAGACACACCAAAGTAATGTAGACCGCTCCAGCAAGTGTCAATCGCGTTAGTATCTTGTCAATATATCGTGCCGTTTGATCACCAGGACGAATACCGGGGACAAATGCACCGCTCTTTTTCAAGTTATCAGCTGTCTCTTTGCTGTTAAACACCAAAGCTGTGTAAAAAAAGCAGAAGAAAACGATTGCGACCGCGTACAACAATGCGTGTATCGGCTCACCCGGTGCCATTGAAGAAGAAAGGTCCTTGAGAAAACGTACAAACGGATTCGAGGTATCACCAGTTGTGAACCAACTTGTAATCGTCGCTGGGAATAAAATTATCGAAGAGGCAAAGATTGGTGGAATAACCCCAGCCATATTCAACTTCAGCGGCAGATGACTGCTCTGCCCGCCGTAGATTTTATTTCCAACCTGCCGTTTCGCATAGTTCACCAGAATCTTACGCTGGCCACGTTCAATGAAAACCACTACAAACGTTACAACTGCTACCACCAAACAAATAAAGATCGCAGAGAAAGCACTCATTGAGCCCGTTCTTACCAATTCAAATAACCCACCTAAAGCAGTCGGCAGCCCAGCGGCGATACCAGCAAAAATAATAATCGAGATGCCGTTTCCCAGTCCTCGCTCGGTGATCTGCTCACCAAGCCACATCAAAAACATAGTGCCGGTAACCAACGTAACCACGCAAGTAAAACGGAACGCAAGACCTGGGTCCAAAACTAACCCAGCCTGAGACTCCAGCGCTACAGCAATACCTAAAGCCTGGAAAAGCGCCAAAAAGAAGGTGCCGTAGCGAGTGTACTGAGTAATCTTGCGCCGACCAGATTCACCCTCTTTCTTCAACGCTTCTAGCTGAGGTGACACAATCGACATCAATTGCATAATGATCGAAGCAGAAATGTAAGGCATGATCCCGAGTGCGAACACGGTGAATCGCGACAGCGCACCACCAGAGAACATATTAAACATTCCCAGAATACCACCCTGATTCTGCTTAAATAACTGCGCTAACTGTTGAGGATCGATCCCTGGGACCGGTATGTGAGCACCAAGCCTATAAACCACTAAGGCACCCAGCAAGAACCACAATCTACCCCAAGGAAAACCACTCGACGCACTCTTAGCAAGTTGAGGACTAGTTGCCAATTCCCGCTCCAATCACATTGACACGTTAGGCAACAGAACCACCAACAGCTTCAATAGCAGCCTTGGCGCCCTTGGTAACAATGAGACCTTTCAGACTAACTTTTTTGGTAAGTTCGCCGGAAAGAATCACACGTACGACCCGAGCTAGTTCAGAAATTACACCAGCTTGCTTCAACGCAAGAATATCCACTTCGGAAACAGGCAAGCTTTCCAAGTCAGACAAACGCACCTCAGCCTTAAAAGGCGTCGCCATCGACTTAAAACCGCGCTTCGGCAAACGCCGCTGGAGTGGCATCTGCCCACCCTCGAAACCGACTTTGTGAAAACCACCCGCACGAGACTTTTGTCCCTTGTGACCGCGACCCGCTGTCTTACCAATCCCAGAACCAATTCCACGGCCAACACGACGTTTGTAGTGCTTCGCGCCATCTGCTGGTTGAATGCTGTTCAATTCCATAATTTTTCCTATGCGCCAGCCGAAGCTTACGAAATGACTTTTACAAGGTAGGAAACTTTATTGATCATGCCGCGAACCGCAGGCGTATCTTCGAGTTCCGAAACCGAATTAATTCCACGTAAACCAAGGCCGCGAACTGTAGCGCGATGTGTCTCGCGTGTACCGATCAATCCCTTGACTAACGTCACTTTCACTGTCTTTGCCATAGAGTTCACCTTAGCTCAGAATATCTTCAACTGATTTACCGCGCTTAGCAGCAATATCAAATGGGGTATTCATTTTGGCCAGGCCGTTTAACGTCGCCCGAACCATGTTATACGGATTCGTTGAGCCATTTGACTTAGCAACAACGTTGGTCACACCCATTACCTCGAAAATGGCACGCATTGGACCACCAGCAATAACGCCAGTACCTTCTTTCGCGGGAGCCATCAGAACTGAAGAAGCACCGTGCTTACCAGTTACCGTATGTTGAAGCGTCCCGTTTTTCAGCGTAACCTTAATCATTTTACGACGCGCCTCTTCCATCGCCTTCTGTACGGCTACAGGCACCTCTTTCGATTTGCCTTTACCCATACCGATACGACCTTCGCCATCGCCGACCACCGCAAGAGCGGCAAAACCCATGATCCGACCGCCCTTGACCACTTTGGTCACGCGATTGACAGCGATCATTTTTTCGCGCATTCCGTCATCGGGCTTCTCGCTTTGCATCTTGGATTGCATTTTTGCCATGATGTATTTTCCTTAGAACTTCAGACCAGCTTCACGAGCCGCTTCGGCAACTGCCTTAACGCGGCCGTGGTATCTAAAACCTGAACGATCGAACGCAACTTCAGCTATACCAGCCGCAAGCGCCTTCTCAGCCACCCGCTTACCAATGATTGCAGCTGCAGCAGCGTTACCGCCTCTACCGGACTGACCAGCAAGCTCAAGACGAACTTCAGCTTCGAGCGTGGATGCGGACGCAAGTACCGTCGCGTCTGGCCCGATGATGCTTGCGTATATATGCAAGTTTGTCCGATGAACCGCGAGGCGAGTTACTTTTAACTCTGCGATCTTTGCACGGGTTTGGCGTGCGCGGCGCAGACGTGATTGTTTCTTATCCATCGTCAACCCCTATTACTTCTTCTTAGTTTCTTTGATTGTTACCACCTCGTCCGAATAACGGACTCCCTTGCCTTTATACGGCTCAGGTGGACGGTAAGCACGGACCTCGGCTGCAACTTGACCAACACTCTGTCGGTTAATTCCCTTGATGAGAATCTCCGTCTGAGTTGGCGTGGCACAAGTAACACCCTCAGGCATGACGTGCACTACAGGATGCGAAAAACCTAGAGACAGATTGAGCTTGTCACCCTGCGCTGCAGCACGATATCCGACGCCTACCAAATTCAGCTTCTTCTCGAAACCCTTGGTAACACCAATGACCATGTTACTAACGAGCGCACGGAGCGTTCCCCACATCGCATTTGCCTCGCGACTAACATCCGCCGCCGAAAAGACCAAAGATCCATTAACGATCTCGACCTTCACCAGTCCATTCAGCGACTGAACCAGTGTACCTAGCGGACCTTTGACGGTGATCGCCTGCTCGGAAATGATAGCCTCGACGCCGCTAGGCAGCGCCAATTGCATTTTACCTACTCGTGACATCTTGCACTCCTTAGGCGACGTAGCAAATAACTTCGCCACCGACACCGGTCGCGCGCGCTTTGCGGTCAGTCATAACACCTTTGGGAGTGGAAACAATAGCCACACCCAAACCGTTCATGACATTAGGAATATCATCCTTGCCCTTGTAAATACGCAACCCAGGACGGGATACGCGCTCCAAGCGCTCAATTACTGGACGACCAGCGTAATACTTCAAACCGATTTTCAATTCCGCCTTGCCATCTGCTTCAGCAACCACGAAATCTTCGATGTAACCCTCGTCTTTGAGGACGTTGGCAATTGCAATTTTGACCTTAGACGACGGCATAGAAACCGACGTCTTTTGCACAACCTGCGCATTGCGGATACGGGTCAGCATATCGGCGATAGGATCGCTCATACTCATTGCATATTCTCCTATTACCAGCTTGCTTTTGTCATACCGGGAACTTCACCACGCATGGCGACTTCACGGAGCTTAATACGGCCCAAACCGAACTTGCGGAAAGTGCCACGAGGGCGACCAGTCAACGCACAACGATTACGTTGTCGCGTCGGAGCCGAATTACGAGGAAGCGACTGTAATTTCAGGCGAGCTTCGTAGCGCTCTTCTTCCGACTTCGATTGGTCATCAATGATTGCCTTCAACGCCGCGCGCTTTCCAGCAAATTTCTTTACCAGATCTGCTCGCTTCTGTTCGCGATTAATCAATGCCAGCTTTGCCATGGCGACCTCAGTTTCTAAACGGGAATTTAAAGGCGGCGAGTAGCGATTTCGCTTCGTCGTCGGTCTTGGCGGTGGTCGTGATGCTGATGTTCATACCACGCAGCACATCGATCTTGTCGTACTCAATCTCGGGAAAAATAATTTGTTCTTTCACGCCGATATTGTAGTTGCCTCGGCCATCAAATGCGCGCCCCGAAATACCGCGAAAATCGCGAACACGTGGCAGTGCAACTGTGACCAACCGATCGAGAAACTCATACATATGAGCGCCGCGAAGTGTAACCATGCAGCCAATCGGATAGCCTTCGCGGATCTTAAAACCCGCAATCGCTTTGCGTGCCTTGGTCACGACTGGCTTTTGTCCAGCAATCTTGGTCAAATCACCTACAGCATGCTCAATGATCTTCTTATCCGCGATTGCCTCAGATAGCCCCATATTCAGGGTAATCTTCAAAATCCGCGGGACTTCCATTACTGATTTGTACGAGTACTTTGCAGTTAGATCAGCAACAATCTTTTCTTTATAAAACTCTTGGAGACGGGCCATGATCTTTAAACCTTTACAGCTTCGCCACTGGACTTAAAAACGCGAACGAGACCACCGTCAACAGTTTTAAATCCAACACGATCAGCTTTGCCTGTTGCGGCATTAAACAACGCAACATTCGACACATGAATCGGCATCAACTTATCCATGATGCCGCCGGTGGTACCAGTCATCGGGTTGGGCTTTGTCGCTTTCTTCGCAACATTGATCCCATCAACCAACACGTGATCAGCATCGACTCGCTTGAGAATAGTTCCCCGCTTACCTTTGTCTTTGCCAGCCAGGACGATAACTTCGTCATTCTTCTTAATCTTATCCATCGTTACCCCTTACAAGACTTCAGGAGCAAGAGACACGATTTTCATGAACCGCTCAGTGCGCAGCTCACGTGTCACAGGCCCAAATATGCGCGTACCAATAGGCTCGAGCTTTGCGTTCAACAAAACCGCTGCATTGGTATCAAATTTAACCAATGAACCGTCCTGGCGACGAACGCCCTTAGCTGTACGAACCACCACCGCATTGTAGATCTCGCCTTTTTTGACACGACCGCGAGGTGCTGCAACCTTCACAGTAACCTTGATCACGTCGCCGATTCCAGCATATCGACGCTTGGAACCACCGAGAACCTTAATGCACATGACTTCGCGCGCACCGGTGTTGTCGGCTACTTCTAGCCGGCTTTCAGTTTGAATCATAATATTTTCTTTCCCAACTTAACCCGAACAATCCGCACAATGCGGCATTACGGTTAGTCTTGGTCCCGCCAGCTGATCTTTTTACATCAGAACTGATTGGGTGGACGATTTCCAAAACTTCGAACTTAATATTCGCCTACTTAATACCCGTGGAGTACAAAGCACTGCGAAGCCCAGCATTATGTCAGAAATAAGCTGGGCTTTCAACTATTGCTTAAACAATTTGTACAGCTTGCACTACTCGGGTAACTGTCCAGGCTTTGGTCTTTGAAATTGGACGACCTTCCTGAATTTCAACCGTATCACCCGTCTTGGCCTGATTGGCTTCATCATGCGCGTGATACTTATTAGAACGCATGATGATTTTCCCGTACAGCGGGTGTTTCACATGGCGCTCGATCAGTACAGTAACCGTCTTGTCCATCTTGTCAGACACCACCTTACCAATCAGCGTGCGCTTAAGCGCTACCTTCTTCACTGGATCGTTCATTATTTGGCGTCCTTCACGTTCATGACAGTTTTTACACGAGCGATATCTCGGCGTACCTTTTTGAGCTGGGACGTATTGTTCAACTGTTGCGTCGCGATTTGCATGCGCAAGCCGAACTGCGCCTTCAACAATGCGTTCAGTTCGATAGTCAAAGCCGCTTGATCCTTGCCTTGGAGTTCAGATGTCTTCATATTCACTCCTCTTATTGGCCGACTTGACGAACGACGAACGTAGTCAACAGCGGCAGTTTAGCTGCAGCGAGACGAAACGCCTCACGTGCCAATGTTTCATCAACGCCGTCCATCTCGTACAGCATTTTACCTGGCTGAATTTCAGCGACGTAATATTCAGGATTACCCTTACCATTACCCATCCGAACTTCGGCCGGCTTTTGCGAAATAGGCTTATCCGGAAAGATACGAATCCAGATACGACCACCGCGCTTGATGTGACGAGTCATTGCCCGGCGCGCCGCTTCAATTTGACGGGCTGTGATACGACCACGACCAATCGCCTTCAAGCCAAACTCACCAAACGAGACCGCCGTACCCCGAGAGTGAGAGATACCCTTATTGCGCCCCTTTTGTTCCTTGCGGTACTTTCTGCGTGCTGGTTGCAGCATGGTTATTCTCCTGCTTTCTCAGCAAGTGCCGGAACTGCTGCATCAGCAGGACCGTCTGGCTTTTTTGCGCGAACACGTTTTGCAGCAGGCAGTACCCCAGGAGCAGCGGCATTAGGCTGACCATCCGGTCGTGCAGTACGCGGACGCGAACTCGGTTTTCCATCGTCACGACGTGGTCCACGACGCTTCTTGTCATCATCGGCGGCAGTATCTAAAGTTGGAGTTTCGCCGCTTGCGAGACGATCACCTTTATAGACCCAAACCTTAATACCAATAATGCCGTAAGTCGTTAACGCTTCACCAAATCCATAGTCAATATCAGCTCGCAACGTATGGAGAGGTACGCGGCCTTCGCGATACCACTCCTTACGAGCAATTTCGATACCGTTTAAACGACCCGAGGACATAATCTTGATACCCTGAGCGCCCAAACGCATTGCATTTTGCATAGCGCGCTTCATTGCGCGACGGAACATGATGCGTTTCTCGAGTTGCTGAGCAATCGAATCAGCTATCAATTGCGCATCGGTTTCCGGCTTACGAATCTCTTCAATATTGACGTGCACGGGCACGCCCATCATTTTACCTAGCGCTGCCTTGAGGACCTCAATGTCCTCACCCTTTTTACCAATCACGACCCCTGGCCGCGAACTGTAAATGGTAATTCGAGCGTTTTTTGCAGGACGCTCAATAACGACGCGGCCGACAGATGCGTTTTTCAACTTAGTTTTAAGGTAGGCACGCACTTTCAAGTCTTCAATCAGCATGGTGGCAAAGTTTGCATTGCCAGCATACCAACGTGAACCCCAATTGCGTGTCACTGATAAGCGAAATCCTGTTGGATGTATCTTCTGTCCCATCGTGACCCCTTAGTTTCCGACAGTCACATAAATGTGACAGGATTGTTTCGAGATACGATCACCACGGCCCTTGGCTCGCGCAGTAAAGCGCTTAAGGACCGAACCCTTTTCGACATAAATAGTTGTAACTTTCAACTCATCTATATCGGCACCGTCGTTGTGCTCTGCGTTTGCGATCGCCGATTCAAGGACACGCTTAATGATAACAGCGCCTTTTTTCGGACTAAACTGCAAGATGTTCAACGCTTGATCGACTTTTTTTCCCCGTATGAGATCTGCAACTAGACGGCCCTTTTGGGCCGACAGGCGCACACCACGGAGAGTAGCTTTAGTTTCCATCATCGGACCTTATTTCTTAGCCTTCTTATCGGCGGCATGACCCTTGAACGTACGGGTCAAAGCGAATTCGCCAAGTTTATGGCCAACCATGTTTTCAGAAACATAGACCGGCACATGTTGCTTGCCGTTATGCACCGCGATAGTCAAGCCGATGAAATCTGGCATGATTGTCGACCGACGTGACCAAGTTTTAATTGGCTTCTTGTCTTTGATCGCCTGCGCAGTCTCTACCTTCTTCACAAGGTGGGCGTCACAGAACGGCCCTTTTTTCAATGAACGTGTCATTTTTTTTCCTTATTTCTTGCCGCGGCGCGAGATGATCATTGACGTAGTACGCTTGTTGCGGCGCGTCTTCTTGCCCTTAGTTTGCTGACCCCATGGCGAAACCGGGTGACGACCAGCTGCAGTCTTACCTTCACCACCACCGTGCGGATGGTCAACTGGGTTCATTACCACACCGCGAACGGTAGGGCGAACACCACGCCAACGCATAGCACCAGCTTTACCGATCTTGCGGAGGTTGTGCTCGCCGTTGCCAACTTCACCAACAGTCGCACGACATTCGACGTGAACACGACGCACTTCACCTGAGCGCAAGCGAACCTGGGCGTAAGTACCATCGCGAGCCATTAAAACCACACCAGCTCCGGCTGTACGCGCCATTTGCGCGCCTTTTCCTGGCAGCATCTCGACGCAATGCATCGTTGTGCCGACTGGAATATTGCGAATTGGCAAGCAGTTACCCGATTTGATTGGTGCCTCGGAACCATTCATTACCTGATCACCAACCGCCATGCCCTTGGTTGCAATGATGTAATGACGCTCACCATCTGCATAACAAAGTAAGGCAATATTAGCTGTCCGATTCGGATCGTATTCAATACGCTCCACTTTCGCAGGAATGCCGTCCTTGATACGACGGAAATCGATAACGCGATAGTGTTGCTTGTGGCCGCCGCCAATATGACGGGTAGTGATATGCCCGTTATTGTTACGACCTGCACTCTTTGATTGAGCTTCGATCAAGCCAGCAAATGGGCGACCTTTATACAAGTCGGCATTGACTACCTTGACCATGCCGCGACGGCCAGGTGAGGTTGGTTTTACCTTAACGAGTGCCATTATTTAGCCTCCTCGGTGAAGTTGATTTCCTGACCAGGCTTCAAGCAAACAAATGCGCGACGCGTATGATTGCGGCGACCGTTGAATTTGCCCGAACGCTTCTTCTTACCTTGGCGATTCGCAACTTGCACGGACTCGACTTCGACTTTGAAAAGCAACTCGACCGCAGCTTTTACTTCAAGCTTAGTTGCGTCCGGCATGATCAGAAAAACGACTTGTTCATTTTTCTCTGCAACAAAGGTAGCTTTTTCCGAAATAACTGGAGCCAGTAAAACCTTCATCAACCGCTCTTCGCTGAATTTCAAATTCGCGCTCATGCCAACATCTCCTCAATCTTTGCCAATGCGGCCTTGGTAATTACAATTTTCTTGTAAAAGACCAGCGACACAGGATCAGCATGACGTGGCTCAACAATCAGGACATGCGGCAAATTGCGTGAAGCAAGCACCAGGTTCTCATCGATAGTGTCAGCAATAATCAATACTGACTCGAGGAGACCCATTTCCTTCAGCTTTGAAGACAGCAGCTTCGTCTTTGGCGCTTCGAGGGAAATTTCCTCGATCACTGAAATACGTCCTTCGCGTGCCAACTGGGAGAGGATCGAGCACAAACCAGCGCGATACATCTTCTTATTAACTTTGTGCGAGTAGTTTTGATCGGGCGAATTTGGAAAAATCCTACCGCCGCCACGCCAAAGAGGTGAGGACGACATACCGGCACGAGCGCGACCCGTACCTTTTTGACGCCAAGGTTTCTTGGTAGTGTGATGAACTTCTTCGCGATTCTTTTGCTTGCTGTTACCACTACGGGCGTTAGCCTGATAAGCGACAACGACTTGATGGATCAGCGCTTCGTTGTAGTCGCGGCCAAAAATAGTATCAGGCGCTGCTACATCGGATTCTGCTTGACCTTGGTCATTAAGGAGCTTGAGTTCCATTAATTAAGCTCCTTTCTTGGCTTTGATTTTGACAGCGGGCGAGACAACGACCTCACCATTCTTGGCACCTGGCACGGCGCCTTTAATCAGCAAAAGCTGACGCTCAGCATCAATACGTGCGATTTCAAGATTTTGGGTCGTAACGGTAACATCACCCATGTGACCCGTCATACGCTTACCGGGAAACACGCGGCCTGGATCTTGTGCCATACCAATTGAACCTGGCACGTTGTGCGAGCGGGAATTACCGTGCGTAGCGCGACCGGAGCTAAAGTTGTAACGCTTAATGACACCAGCGTATCCTTTACCAATCGAAATACCTTGTACGTCAACTTTTTGACCAACTTCGAAAAGACTAGCCGCGACAATATCGCCAGCTTTCATTTCGGAAGCTTTCACCGCATCGATACGAAATTCTTTTAGGATCGTACCAGCTTCAACACCAGCTTTGGCATGATGCCCAGCTGTAGCTTGATTGACACGCGAAGCGCGTCGCTGACCGAATGCAACCTGAACAGCGGTATATCCATCTGTTTCAGGGGTTTTTATTTGGGTGACTCGGTTGTTCGATACGTCAACTACGGTAACTGGAATTGAATCGCCGTCATCCGTAAATATACGCATCATTCCAACCTTGCGACCAACAAGGCCAAGGCTCATTTTTTCTCCATTCCCGCCTACGATTGGGCAGGGCTGTTGTTTGTACTACTAAATAACGTGGAGGAATTCTAGAAATACCATCCCCCACCGAAGCCCGAAATTATAACGGCAGTTCCATTCTTCTACAACAAATAATTCGAGAATTCGACATACCTCAACCGATAAATTATTGCAATTTAATTTCCACATCAACGCCAGCTGGCAAATCCAGCTTCATCAACGCATCAACTGTTTTATCAGTAGGGTCAACAATATCCATCAAACGAACATGAGTACGAATTTCAAACTGATCACGCGACGTTTTGTTTACGTGGGGTGAGCGCAGGACATCGAAGCGTTGAATACGTGTTGGCAGTGGGACAGGTCCCTTAACTACGGCACCGGTACGTTTTGCTGTCTCAACGATCTCAAGGGCTGACTGATCAATCAGACGGTAGTCGAATGCTTTAAGACGGATACGGATTTTTTGGTTAGGGCTAGACATGGCAATCCTTAAAAGAGCGAGCCACGGATTAAGTTATCCGTGGCAATATTAGCCAAACATCTTGTTTGACAACTAGTAAATTACTCGATGATTTTGGCAACAACACCGGCACCAACCGTACGACCACCTTCGCGTATAGCAAAACGCAAACCTTCTTCCATCGCGATCGGGTTGATCAGCATGACGGTTATCGATACGTTATCGCCAGGCATTACCATTTCTTTGTCTGCTGGCAATTCAATCGATCCGGTCACGTCTGTCGTGCGGAAGTAGAACTGTGGGCGGTAATTATTGAAAAACGGTGTGTGACGACCGCCTTCGTCTTTCGATAATACATAAATTTCACCCGTGAAATGCTTATGTGGCTTGATCGTGTTTGGCTTCGCCAAAACTTGACCCCGCTCCACGTCTTCACGTTTTGTGCCGCGCAGCAGCACGCCAACGTTGTCGCCTGCTTGACCTTGGTCCAACAGCTTGCGGAACATTTCAACACCAGTACATGTTGTCTTTTGTGTGTCACGGATCCCGATAATTTCCAGTTCTTCGCCTACTTTGACGATACCGCGCTCAATACGGCCGGTTACCACTGTACCGCGGCCTGAGATCGAGAACACATCTTCGACTGGCAGCAGGAACGCGCCATCAATCGCCCGCTCTGGTGTAGGAATGTACGTATCCAGCGCATCAGCCAACTTCATGATTGCTTGCTCACCCAACGGGCCCGTATCGCCTTCCAGGGCCAATTTTGCAGAACCTTGAATGATTGGCAAATCGTCGCCTGGGAATTCATACTTGACCAGCAGTTCCCGCACTTCCATTTCGACCAGCTCAAGCAGTTCGGCGTCATCCACCATATCGCACTTGTTCAGGAAAACAATGATGTACGGAACGCCGACCTGACGCGCCAGCAGGATGTGCTCGCGCGTTTGTGGCATCGGGCCGTCCGCTGCCGAACACACCAGGATCGCGCCATCCATCTGCGCGGCACCTGTAATCATGTTTTTCACATAGTCCGCGTGACCTGGGCAGTCAACGTGCGCGTAGTGGCGCGCCGCTGTTTCGTACTCAACGTGTGCCGTATTGATCGTGATGCCGCGTGCCTTTTCTTCTGGCGCTGCATCGATCTGGTCATAGGCCTTCGCCTCACCGCCAAACTTCTTGGACAGTACGGTAGCTATCGCTGCTGTCAACGTGGTCTTGCCGTGGTCGACGTGGCCAATCGTGCCCACATTCACGTGCGGCTTGGTCCGCTCAAATTTACTCTTTGCCATTTTATTCTTCCTTCAAAAAGAACGATTTATCTATCGGTGTAGTGGTCCGGCACCAAAGTGGGGACCACACTAACTTAATTATTTGCCCTTGGAACTGACAATTGCTTCTGTCACGTTCTTTGGCGCCTCTGCATAATGCTTGAATTCCATCGTGTAAGTTGCCCGACCTTGCGTTGCGGAACGCAGCGATGTCGAGTAACCGAACATTTCCGAAAGTGGCACTTCGGCTTTGATGATCTTGCCACCGCCGCCGGCAATCTCGTCCATACCCTGAACCATACCGCGACGTGATGAGAGGTCACCCATTACCGACCCGGCGTAATCTTCAGGCGTTTCCACTTCAACCGACATCATCGGCTCGAGAATTACCGGACTAGCTTTGCGACAGCCGTCTTTGAAAGCCATCGATGCAGCCATACGGAATGCATTTTCATTCGAATCAACGTCATGGTACGAACCGAAGAACAGCGTCACTTTGACGTCAACCACCGGATAGCCAGCCATTACGCCAGCGGTCAATGTTTCACGGACGCCTTTTTCGACTGCAGGGATATATTCGCGAGGAACGGTACCGCCTTTAATAGCATCAACGAATTCAAAACCAACACCTGGCGGCTGCGGTTCGATTTTCAAGACCACGTGTCCGTATTGCCCACGGCCACCTGATTGCTTGACAAACTTGCCTTCAATCTCTTCGCAAACCTTACGAATTGTTTCCCGATAGGCAACTTGTGGCTTACCAACCGTTGCCTCGACACCAAACTCGCGACGCATACGGTCGACGATGATCTCCAGGTGCAACTCACCCATACCGCCGATGATGGTCTGACCCGACTCTTCATCTGTCTTTACGCGGAAAGAAGGATCTTCTTGGGCAAGACGGTTTAGCGCGAGCCCCATCTTCTCTTGATCAACCTTCGTTTTAGGCTCGACGGCCTGAGAAATCACTGGCTCAGGAAATACCATGCGCTCCAGGGTAATGATTGCCGATGGATCGCACAACGTCTCACCGGTAGTGGCGTCTTTGAGACCAACCGCCGCAGCGATATCGCCAGCATGTACTTCCTTGATTTCTTCGCGCTGGTTCGCATGCATTTGCAAAATCCGGCCGAGGCGCTCTTTTTTGTTTTTCACCGGATTGAACACGGTATCACCAGACTTGACGGAACCGGAATATACGCGGAAGAAAATCAGTTGGCCAACAAACGGATCAGTCATGATCTTGAATGCGAGTGCTGAGAATTTCTCGGAGTCTTCTGCCTTGCGCTCGGTAGGCTGGTCATCTTCATCCAGACCCTTAACCGGCGGAATGTCCGCTGGCGATGGCAGGTATTCAATAACGCCGTCAAGCATTGCCTGGACGCCCTTGTTCTTGAAAGCAGTACCGCACATCATTGGAACAATTTCTGCAGCAATGGTACGTTGGCGCAGAGCAGCCTTAATTTCGGCTTCCGACAAATCTCCCTCGTCGAGGTACTTATTCATCAGCTCTTCAGTGGCTTCAGCGGCTGCTTCCACCATCTTTTCCCGCCATTCCTTAGCCTGCTCGAGGAGCTCTTCCGGGATTTCGCGGTAATCAAATTTCATACCTTGCGACGCATCATCCCAATAAATTGCTTTCATCTTGACCAGATCGACTACACCAAGGAAGTTTTCTTCGGCACCAATAGGAATCTGTAGAGGAATCGGGTTCGCCTTCAAACGCGCACGCATTTGATCGTAGACCTTGAAGAAGTTCGCGCCTGTGCGATCCATCTTGTTCACGAACGCGAGGCGTGGCACGCCATATTTGTTGGCCTGACGCCATACGGTTTCCGATTGCGGCTGAACGCCACCAACAGCACAGTAGACCATACATGCGCCATCAAGCACACGCATCGACCGCTCTACTTCAATCGTAAAGTCGACGTGACCTGGCGTATCAATGATGTTGATGTGGTGTTCAGGGAAGTTGTTAGCCATGCCCTTCCAGAAACAAGTCGTCGCAGCGGACGTAATCGTGATGCCGCGCTCTTGCTCTTGCTCCATCCAGTCCATGGTGGCCGCGCCATCATGCACTTCACCGATTTTGTGATTTACACCTGTGTAGAACAGTACGCGCTCGGTCGTGGTGGTCTTGCCGGCGTCAATGTGAGCGGAGATACCAATGTTCCGATAGCGCTCAATGGGGGTCTTGCGGGCCATAGTTGATCCTAAATCTTTTTAATGAACAAAACCGAGCGCCATCTATTCAATGTGCCCGGCCTCGAACAAGTTACTTTTGCGACCAGCGAGGCATGCACAAGGCAGCTCCACCAATCGATATATTAGAAGCGGAAGTGCGAGAACGCCTTGTTCGCTTCTGCCATGCGATGCACTTCATCGCGTTTTTTCATTGCACCGCCACGGCCTTCAGCGGCTTCGAGCAGTTCACCACCCAGACGCTGTGGCATCGATTTTTCGCTACGCTTGTTGGCGGCTTCACGCAACCAACGCATCGACAGCGCCATACGGCGAACTGGACGAACTTCGACCGGCACCTGGTAGTTTGCACCACCAACTCGGCGCGATTTTACTTCAACCAGAGGTTTGCAGTTGCCGATAGCAGCAGCGAACACTTCCAACGGATCTTTACCTGATTTTGCATTAATGTGCTCGAAAGCACCATAAATGATATTTTCAGCGACTGACTTCTTACCCGACAACATCAGCACATTGACGAACTTGGCAACATCAACATTACCGAACTTTGGATCCGGCAAAATATCCCGCTTGGGGACTTCACGACGACGTGGCATTTCGATTCCCTTCAATCTTCAGTTGAGCGCGCATCCCATTGGATTACTCACTCCAGAACAGCCATCATAGCCATTCACTTACTCGGCCCATTTGGGACCGACACCTGCTCCGCTCACTTTGAGCGAAACTATCTAGTATTACTTCTTGCCAGCTTTAGCGCGCTTAGTACCGTACTTCGAACGCGATTGCTTGCGATCCTTGACGCCTTGAGTATCCAATGCCCCGCGAACCATGTGATAACGCACACCCGGCAAATCTTTCACACGACCACCGCGCAGCAAAACCACGCTATGTTCCTGCAAATTGTGACCTTCACCACCAATGTACGAAATTACTTCGAATCCATTGGTCAGGCGAACTTTCGCGACTTTACGCAAAGCCGAGTTTGGCTTTTTTGGAGTCGTTGTGTAAACGCGCGTACATACGCCACGTTTTTGCGGGCTGTTTTCCAGCGCCGGCGATTTGCTCTTGACACGTGCTGAAACACGCGGCTGGCGAATCAATTGATTGATGGTTGGCATCGCTCTAAACCCAACTAAAATTACTTCTGTTAACAGATCCCGAAAACGGTTGTCCGGGGACTAAAAAAATGCGGCGTGAGTTGCTTGCTCTGCGCGATCTCTGCGATACCAGGCTGAGCCTGTCTGAAAAGTCAGATCTGACTTAAGGATAAAATCGAGAACTCGCGAGTATAGACGCGACACGCGAGAGCGTCAATCAATCCGCACCGATAATTCTTGCTCCACTTACTCTTTGAATACGAAACGGATCACGAAATAAAAACGACGCCAGGCTGACAACCCTGGCGTCGTTCTGGATAAAGCTGAGACTTTTTACGCCTCGGTGTCGGCAGGACCGCTAATGTCTGCCATCTGGGCTTCGAACTCGGCGTTACGCGCCACTTTCTCGGCTTGCAGCAAGGCGGTACGCTCTTCGGCCTCCCATGTTTCCTTTTCCTTGCGTGCACGATGGAACGCAAGTCCTGTACCTGCAGGAATCAATCGACCGACAATCACGTTTTCTTTAAGGCCACGCAATCCATCGCGTTTACCCATAATTGCGGCCTCAGTCAGAACACGGGTGGTTTCTTGGAACGATGCTGCCGAGATGAACGAATCTGTCGACAACGACGCTTTGGTAATACCCAACAACACGTTTTCGTACGTTGCAGGAATCTTGCCAGCAGCATTGACGCGATCGTTTTCATCCAGCAATTCTGAACGCTCGACTTGCTCACCAGTGATGTAATTCGCATCGCCAGCATCAACGATCTGCACCCGACGCAACATCTGGCGCACGATCACTTCAATGTGCTTGTCATTGATCTTCACACCTTGCAAGCGATACACATCCTGTACTTCATCGACGATGTAACGCGCGAGCGCTTCGATACCCAGCAAGCGCAGGATGTCTTGCGGATCAGCTGGGCCATCAACAATCATTTCTCCTTTGTTGACGACCTGACCGTCATGCACCAGCACTTGCTTGTCTTTGGTGATCAGGAACTCATGCTTGTTGCCATCCATGTCAGTGATCTCGAGGCGCTGCTTTCCTTTGGTTTCCTTGCCGAAGGCAACGGTACCCGTTACCTCTGCGAGCATGCCGGCGTCTTTTGGCGACCGCGCTTCAAACAACTCGGCCACACGCGGCAGACCACCGGTGATGTCGCGCGTTTTTTGCGATTCAGTAGGAATACGCGCCAGCACTTCACCGACTGTGACGTGCTGACCGTCCTTGACCGTAATCAGTGCGCCGACCTGGAAGCCGATCGTTACCGCATGCTCGGTACCGGCGATCTTGACTTCTTCGCCTTGTTCGTTAAGCAGTTTCACTTGCGGACGAACTGTCTTACTGACCGAACCGCGACGCTTCGCATCGATGACTACCATGGTCGACAGACCCGTTACTTCATCCACTTGACGAGCAACCGTCGAACCTTCTTCGACGTTCTCGAAGCGGACGGTACCGGCGTACTCGGTGATGATCGGACGCGTCAAAGGATCCCATGTTGCCAACGGAATACCTGCTTTGATCACCAGGCCGTCATGTACGCTCAATGTCGCGCCATAAGGCACCTTGTGACGCTCACGTTCACGGCCATGGTCATCGGTAATCAATACCTCGCCGGACCGGGAAATGACAATCTGGCCACCCTTACCGTTCGTGACGTAACGCATGGTTGCTGTAAAGCGAACAATACCGTTCGACTTCGCTTCCACCGACGATGCCACCGCAGCGCGAGACGCCGCTCCACCGATATGGAAGGTACGCATAGTCAACTGGGTACCTGGTTCACCGATCGACTGGGCGGCAATAACGCCGACAGCCTCACCCGCATTGACCAGCACGCCACGACCGAGATCCCGACCGTAACACATACCGCAAAGGCCATAACGCGTGTCGCAGGTCAGCGGGGTACGCACCTTAACTTCATCAATGCCAAGACGTTCGATCTCTTCGACACCATCCTCATCGAGCAACGTACCCGCCGGGAACAGTGTCGCCTGGGTTTCAGGATTGACGATGTCGTTGGCTGCAACCCGACCAAGAATACGGTCACGCAGTGCCTCAATCACTTCACCGCCTTCGACCATTGCCTTCATGGACGCACCGTTGGACGTACCGCAGTCATCTTCAATTACAACCAGATCCTGCGTTACGTCGACCAAACGACGCGTCAGGTAGCCGGAATTAGCCGTTTTCAATGCGGTATCTGCCAGACCTTTACGCGCACCGTGGGTCGAAATGAAGTACTGGAGTACGTTTAGGCCTTCGCGGAAATTCGCGGTAATTGGCGTCTCGATAATCGAGCCATCCGGTTTGGCCATCAAGCCGCGCATCCCTGCCAACTGGCGAATCTGCGCTGCTGATCCACGCGCACCGGAGTCCGCCATCATGTAAATCGCATTGAACGATTCCTGAGTCGACCTGGACCCGTCACGACGAACCACATCCTCAACTTTGAGCTGGTCCATCATGGCCTTACCGACGTCGTCACCAGCTTTGCCCCAGATATCGACCACTTTGTTGTAGCGCTCGCCAGCGGTCACGAGACCGGACGAATACTGCTGTTCGATCTGTTTGACTTCTTGCTCGGCTGTGGCGATCAGCGTGACTTTCTGCGGCGGTACCAGCATGTCATCGACACAAATCGAGATACCGGCGCGCGTCGCCAAGCGGAAGCCCGACTGCATTAACTGATCGGCGAACACCACCGTCGCACGCAGGCCGCACTTGCGGAATGACGTGTTGATCAGCTTCGAGATTTCTTTCTTTTTCAATGCACGGTTCAGCACGCTGAATGGCAATCCCTTCGGCAGGATTTCCGACAGGATTGCGCGGCCAATCGTTGTTTCGTAACGGGTAATGGTCTTCTCGAATTCACCGGTTTCCAGATTTTTGGGAAACTCGGTGATGCGCACTGTCACGCGGGTCGTCAGTTCGACTTCCTTGTTATCGTAGGCGCGAATAACTTCGGACACATCCGGGAACATCATCCCTTCGTTCTTGCCATTGATTTTTTCGCGAGTAGCGTAGTACAGGCCCAGCACGATATCCTGCGAAGGAACGATCGACGGTTCTCCGTTCGATGGGAACAGGATGTTGTTAGAGGCCAGCATCAATGTGCGAGCTTCCATCTGGGCTTCGATCGACAGTGGAACGTGGACCGCCATTTGGTCGCCGTCAAAGTCTGCGTTGAATGCGGCGCAAACCAATGGATGCAGTTGAATCGCCTTACCTTCGATCAACACGGGCTCGAATGCCTGAATGCCAAGACGATGCAAGGTTGGGGCACGATTGAGCATGACCGGATGTTCGCGGATCACGTCTTCGAGGATGTCCCAAACGACAGGCTCCTGAATTTCAACGAGTTTCTTCGCAGCCTTGATCGTGGTCGCCAGACCCATCAATTCAAGCTTGTTAAAAATGAAAGGCTTGAACAGTTCCAGCGCCATCAACTTCGGCAAACCGCACTGATGCAATTTCAGTTGGGGGCCCACGACGATGACCGAGCGACCGGAATAATCGACACGTTTTCCCAACAAGTTCTGACGGAAACGACCGCCCTTTCCCTTAATCATCTCCGCCAGTGACTTCAGCGGACGCTTGTTGGCACCTGTCATTGCCTTACCGCGACGACCATTGTCAAGCAACGAATCGACGGCTTCCTGCAACATCCGTTTCTCGTTACGCGTAATGATTTCCGGAGCGCGCAATTCCATCAGGCGCTTCAAGCGGTTATTACGGTTAATGACACGACGATACAGGTCGTTCAAATCAGAAGTAGCGAAACGACCACCATCAAGCGGCACAAGGGGACGCAACTCTGGCGGCAGCACCGGCAACACTTCCATGATCATCCAGTCAGGCTTGATACCCGAACGTTGGAAGGCCTCAAGGACTTTCAGGCGCTTAGCGTATTTCTTGATTTTGGCTTCGGACTTCGACTCTTTGAGTTCCTGGCGCAGCATCTCTGCGTCGCGATCGATGTCAATCGAACGGAGCAATTCACGAATGCCTTCTGCACCCATGAATGCAGTGAAGTCATCACCGAATTCTTCGTACTTGGCCGCGTAATCATCTTCCGACATGATCTGGCACTTCTTCAGCGGAGTCATGCCCGGATCTGTGACAACATAGGCTTCAAAGTACAAAACGCGCTCGATATCCCGCAACGTCATGTCGAGGACCATTCCCAAACGAGACGGCAATGATTTGAGAAACCAGATATGCGCGGTTGGCGAGGCCAACTCAATGTGACCCATACGCTCGCGGCGCACTTTTGCCAACGTTACTTCGACACCGCATTTTTCGCAGATAACACCACGATGTTTGAGGCGCTTATATTTTCCGCAGAGGCATTCGTAATCTTTGATCGGGCCAAAAATCTTGGCACAAAACAGACCGTCGCGCTCTGGCTTGAAAGTACGATAGTTAATGGTTTCCGGCTTCTTGACTTCGCCGTAGGACCACGAACGGATCTTTTCAGGTGACGCAAGACCAATCTTGATGGCGTCGAACTGTTCGTTTTGCTGAACTTGCTTGAATAAATCGAGCAGTGCTTTCATGGTTCACTCCAGGTTGCGTGAAAACGCTAGATGACTGACGAGGAGGATGAGCCGACTCCGCTTGACGACCCTGCTCGCATCAGCGGGAGAGCCCTGTTATGACACAGAGTTCCGCTAATACCGGGTACGGAAGGACACTTCCTTGTAACTGACGTGCTGCTAACAAAAACGTGCTGCTAACTAATATTAATTGCTTATCAAAAAGAAACCTTGTTGCACCAGTAACTACAGACCTGTTGGCCTGGCGAAAAAAGCCGCGACCCGCATTTTACGCGTATCGCGGCTTCTTTGTCTGAAACAATTAATCGCGTTCGAGATCGATATCGATACCAAGCGAACGGATTTCCTTGACCAGAACGTTAAACGATTCAGGCATGCCGGCATCGATCACATGGTCGCCTTTGACCAGATTTTCATACACTTTGGTACGGCCATTCACGTCATCGGACTTCACAGTTAACATTTCCTGCAAAACATATGACGCACCATATGCTTCCAGCGCCCACACTTCCATCTCACCAAAACGCTGTCCACCAAACTGAGCTTTACCACCCAGAGGCTGTTGCGTCACCAACGAGTATGGACCAGTCGAACGGGCATGCATCTTGTCATCAACCAGGTGATGCAACTTCAGCATGTGCATGTAGCCGACTGTGACTGACCGCTCAAAGGCTTCGCCGGTACGACCATCGTACATAGTTACCTGGTTTTTGGATGGCGTCATTCCCAGCAACTTGGCTATGTGATCAGGGTAAGCCAAATCTAACATCCGACGAATCTCTTCCTCGTTAGCACCGTCAAACACTGGGGTTGCAAATGGTACGCCATGCTTCAGATTCGACGACAACTCGAGGATCTCATCGTCCGAGAAACTGTCAAGATCTTCGCTCTTACCAGACTCGTTATAAATCACGGTCAGGAATTTACGAAGCTCGGCAGCTTTGGCTTGTACCTTCAACATTTCACCAATTCGCAGCCCTAGGCCCTTAGCAGCCCAGCCTAAATGGACTTCGAGAACCTGACCCACGTTCATCCGGGATGGCACGCCCAGCGGGTTCAGTACGATGTCTGCTGGCGTACCGTCTGCCATGTAGGGCATGTCTTCAATAGGAACGATGCGAGATACCACACCCTTGTTACCGTGACGACCGGCCATCTTGTCGCCTGGCTGCAAGCGACGCTTGACCGCCAGATACACTTTCACCATCTTTTGCACGCCTGGCGGCAACTCATCGCCTTGAGTCAGCTTCTTACGCTTTTCTTCAAAAGCCAAATCGAACTGATGCCGTTTTTCCGCTATCGATTCCTTGATTGCTTCGAGTGCAGTCGCAGCATCGTCGTCGGCAGGTCGGATATCGAACCAATGATATTTATCCAAATCCAGCAGGTACTCACTGGTAATCTTTGCGCCCTTGGCAATCTTCTTCGGACCACCATTTACGACCTTACCAACCAGCATTCTCTCAAGGCGCTGGAAGCCATCACCTTCCACGATACGCAACTGATCGTTAAGATCGAGACGGTAGCGCTTCAACTCATCATCGATAATCTGCTGTGCCCGCTTATCGCGAGGAATGCCTTCGCGTGTGAAGACCTGCACATCGATCACGGTGCCGATCATGCCTGATGGCACGCGCAGCGAGGTATCTTTGACGTCAGATGCTTTCTCACCGAAGATAGCACGCAGCAGCTTCTCTTCCGGCGTCAGTTGTGTTTCCCCTTTTGGCGTGACTTTACCGACCAAAGTATCCCCGGCTTCTACTTCAGCGCCGATATAGACAATTCCGGATTCATCAAGCCGGGCTAACTGATTTTCAGCCAGATTAGAGATATCGCGAGTGATCTCTTCGGCGCCGAGCTTAGTGTCACGTGCGACAACAGACAACTCTTCAATATGAATAGATGTGTAGCGATCATCAGCCACGACTTTTTCAGAAATCAAAATCGAATCTTCAAAGTTATAGCCATTCCACGGCATAAATGCGACCAACATGTTTTGACCGAGCGCTAGTTCACCAAGGTCAGTCGAAGCACCGTCGGCGATTACGTCATGTTTTGCAACACGGTCACCGACTTTCACGATTGGACGCTGATTGATGTTGGTATTCTGGTTAGAGCGCGTGTACTTGATCAGGTTATAAATATCAACCCCGACTTCGCCGGCCGTAGCCTCTTCATCATTTACCCGAATTACAACACGACCAGCATCAATGTAATCGACCAGCCCACCACGCAAAGCCTGCACCGTAGTACCCGAGTCCACTGCCACAGTACGCTCAATACCTGTACCTACCAGCGCCTTTTCCGGACGCAAGCACGGAACTGCTTGACGCTGCATGTTCGCACCCATCAACGCACGGTTTGCATCATCGTGTTCGAGAAACGGAATCAGCGATGCAGCAACGGAAACCACTTGACCAGGTGCAACATCCATATACTGGACCCGCTCTGGCGACACGAGAATTGTTTCCCCGGCTTCACGAGCTGAAACCAACTCATCGGACAACCGGCCGTCGGTGTCAATTGTCGCGTTTGCCTGAGCAATAATGTAACGGCCTTCTTCGATCGCCGACAAATAGTCGATTTGTGAAGTGATTTTGCTGTCGTTGACTTTTCGATACGGCGTTT
This sequence comes from Actimicrobium sp. CCC2.4, assembly GCF_034347385.1. Classification (NCBI taxonomy): domain Bacteria; kingdom Pseudomonadati; phylum Pseudomonadota; class Betaproteobacteria; order Burkholderiales; family Oxalobacteraceae; genus Actimicrobium; species Actimicrobium sp. CCC2.4. The sequence continues at coordinate 146,343 of NZ_CP133777.1, forward strand.
CAAGAAACCCATACTCGTTCAGCCGCGCATACAAAGCTAGCGAGTTAATCAATCCAATGTTCGGACCTTCAGGCGTCTCAATCGGACAAACTCGACCGTAGTGGGTCGGATGCACGTCTCGCACCTCAAAACCGGCACGTTCACGGGTCAATCCACCAGGCCCAAGCGCTGATACGCGACGCTTGTGAGTGATCTCGGACAAAGGATTAGTTTGATCCATAAATTGAGACAACTGCGACGAACCAAAGAACTCACGAATAGCGGCAGAAATCGGCTTTGAATTAATCAGATCGTGAGGCATCAAATTATCCGCTTCGGCTTGGCCGAGGCGTTCCTTAACAGCCCGTTCGACACGCACCAAACCAGCGCGGAATTGATTTTCAGCCAGCTCACCAACGCACCGGACCCGACGATTTCCAAGGTGATCAATATCGTCGACTTCGCCACGACCGTTACGCAGTTCAACCAATATTTTGATTACTGCGAGGACATCATCATTTGAGAGTGTCATCATTCCGGTCAGTTCATCCCGACCAATCCGACGATTGAACTTCATCCGACCGACTGCTGATAAATCGTAGCGATCCTCGTTGTAGAACAACCCGTTAAATAGCGCTTCAACCGAGTCTTCAGTCGGCGGCTCGCCAGGGCGCATCATCCGATATATTGCAACCTTTGCCGCCATCTGATCTGAGGTGTCGTCCATTCGCAGCGTCTGCGAGATGTAACTACCTTGATCAAGATCGTTGGTGTAGAGCGTTTGGATTGTCGTGATGTTTGCCTCACGCAACTTACCCATTAACTCTTCAGTCAATTCATCATTGGCACTGGCAACAATCTCACCAGTATCTGCATCGACGATATTTTTCGCAAGAACACGACCCAGCAAGTAGTCCTCAGGCACTGTCACCTGTTTAATTCCAGCCGCTTCGATTTCACGCACGTGCTTGGCGTTGATACGCTTATCTTTTGCGACTAATGATTTACCTGCTTTGTCATTAATATCAAAACGAGCAACTTCACCCCTCAAACGCTCTCCAACGAATTCCATTTCCCCGCCTTCGGTGCGAAGAGAAAAATTATCGAATACGAAGAAGTTTGCAAGAATTTGCTCCGGCGTCATGCCGATAGCTTTCAACAAGATCGTTACAGGCATCTTGCGGCGACGATCTACACGGAAGAACAATATATCCTTTGGATCGAACTCAAAATCAAGCCACGAACCACGGTACGGAATAATTCGAGCAGAAAACAGGAGTTTCCCTGACGAGTGGGTTTTACCCCGATCGTGTTCGAAAAAGACACCTGGGGAACGATGCAACTGAGAAACGATCACTCGCTCCGTTCCATTAATCACGAACGAGCCTGTTGTCGTCATGAGCGGTAATTCACCCATGTACACTTCTTGCTCCTTCATCTCCTTGACAACCGGCTTGGTAGGCGATTCTTTGTCAAGAATTACAAGACGGACCTTCGCCCGCAGCGGAGAAGCGAATGTCAAGCCGCGTTGCTGGCACTCCTTGACGTCAAATGGAGGATCGCCAAGAATATAAGACAAGAATTCCAGGCGAGCAAATCCGTTGTGTGAAACGATAGGGAATATCGACGTAAAGGCAGATTGCAGCCCTTCGTTCTTGCGTTGCGATGGAACTTTGTCCTCTTGAAGAAAGCTAAGATAGGACTCGAGCTGCGTCGCCAGCAGGAACGGAACGTTGTGAACGTTAGCGCGCTTCGCAAAAGATTTACGAATGCGCTTCTTCTCAGTAAATGAGTAGTGCATGAACACTCCGTGAGTGACAGGAAGGATGGACAGTTCAGAATTCGATAGTGACGTGCAATAACTGTACGCACCAACAGCAACGAAACCTCAAGTGACAACCCTACCGGGTCTATTTATGCTGCAAAAATAGCAGCTTAAGCATGAACAAATACTATCTAATCCATATTTTTGGAACGACAAAGAAGCCAAAGCCGAACCTTTATTAATAAAAGGCTCGACGCTTTGACTCCGGCGCTACTATTCTGCGCTATCTTAACCAGTTTACTTGATTTCAGCTTTCGCGCCTGCATCTTCCAATTTTTTCTTGGCTGCTTCTGCATCTGCTTTAGAAACAGATTCTTTGACTGGCTTTGGAGCGCCATCAACCAGGTCTTTGGCTTCTTTCAAACCAAGGCCCGTAATTTCACGAACCGCTTTAATCACACCAACTTTATTGGCGCCGAAATCGGTCAGTGTAACGGTGAATTCTGTTTGCTCTTCAACCACTGCAGCAGCACCGCCTGCAGGTCCAGCTACTGACATTGCGGCAGCTGACACACCAAATTTTTCTTCGAATGCTTTGACCATGTCGTTCAGGTCCATTACTGACATCGCGCCTACGGCTTCGAGGATATCGTCTTTGCTAATTGCCATTTGAAACTCCTAATTGGTATTGATGATTACATCAGATCGGTATTAACGTCATGCGTCGGATAATTCAACAACTTACTTGTTGAATTAAACAGCTTCCACAGGCGCTTCGGCAACAGCCTCAGCTTCTGGTGCGGCTTCTGTTCCTTCGTTTTTCTTCGCTGCAAGAGCTGCAAGAGCGCGAGCAAATCCAGAGACGGGTGCCTGCATAATTCCCAGCAATTGGGAAAGCAAAACTTCACGACTAGGAATACTGGCCAATGAAGACACAGCAGCTTTATCAAGCGGCTTGCCAGCATAGTTACCTGCTTTAATCACCAGCTTGTCGTTTGTCCGAGCGAATTCCTGAAGAACTTTCGCAGCAGCAACAGCATCGTCCGAGATCGAATAGATCAACGGACCGGTCATTTCAGAAGCCAGGCCAGAAAATGCAGTGCCTTCTACAGCGCGACGAGCCAATGTATTTTTCAATACACGCAAGTAGACGCCTTCGGCACGTGCTTTTGCACGCAATTGTGTCAAATGACTAACTTGGATACCACGATATTCAGCTACGACGATAGTCTGAGCTGTTGCAACTTTCGCTGATATTTCGGCTACGACAGCCTTTTTGTCATTCAGATTGAGACTCACGGTCAACCTCCAAAAATGATACGCAGCTTAATGCAGTCCCAATGAACTGCCTGCCTTGTATCGGTTCGAACACGGCGTCCGAAGTTAGGAGTTTCGACTGGCAGGCCAGCGTAGAGACTACAAAACTTGTTCGGGGTCACCATCTGCGTTGGGAATAAGGCAACCTTCAACCTTACGTTTTAACCCTGTACCCAACCCACAAGCACACAGCCCAACGGTCTTTGATTGTCTGTATCCACCTCAGGTGTTCTGAAATGAAGACATCCCAAAGAATTGCCCCATCCTTAACAGCATAGGGACTTGATTCTGTCTTTTTATCCTGCCAACGATGCGTGATCGACACGCACGCCTGCGCCCATCGTCGATGACAATGAAACTTTACGCAAGTACACGCCTTTACTGGAAGTGGGCTTTGCTTTGTTCAATGCATCAATGAGTGCGACCAAATTGGACTTCAACGCCTCATCAGTAAATGATTTACGACCGATAGTGGCATGAATAATTCCGCCTTTATCGGTACGATACTGAACTTGACCTGCCTTGGCATTTTTGACCGCCGTTGCTACGTCAGGCGTTACCGTTCCGACTTTCGGGTTCGGCATCAATCCGCGTGGCCCCAAAATCTGGCCCAATGTACCGACAATACGCATTGTGTCTGGTGAGGCAATCACGATATCAAACGGCATATTGCCAGCTTTGATTTGCTCTGCCAAATCTTCCATACCCACAATGTCTGCACCTGCAGCCTTAGCTTGCTCAGCCTTTTCGCCTGTTGCAAACACTGCAACGCGAACACTTTTACCTGTTCCTGCTGGCAACACTACTGAACCACGGACTACTTGATCTGACTTCTTAGCATCAACACCAAGTTGAACCGATACATCGATCGACTCGTTGAATTTCGCCGTTGCGAGCTCTTTAATCAAGGCAACAGCATTGTCGAATGGGTACGCCTTGGTGCGATCTACTTTTGCTTTGATTGCTTTGATGCGCTTAGATAACTTAGCCATTACATTCCCTCTACCGTAATACCCATGGAACGTGCCGACCCAGCGATAATACGCACTGCGGCATCCATGTCAGCAGCCGTTAAATCAGGCCGTTTTTGTGTTGCTATTTCCTCAGCTTGCTTGCGGGTGATACTACCGACTTTATCGGTGTGTGGCTTTGGTGAGCCTTTTGTAATACCAGCAGCTTTTTTGATCAAAATTGTTGCGGGCGGAGTTTTCATCACAAAAGTGAATGATTTATCCGCGAAGGCTGTGATCACTACAGGAATAGGAAGGCCCGGCTCCAAACCTTGGGTTTGGGCATTGAACGCCTTACAGAATTCCATAATATTCAAGCCGCGCTGACCCAATGCTGGGCCGATCGGTGGGGATGGGTTTGCTTTACCAGCTGGGACTTGCAGCTTGATAAAACCGATGATTTTCTTTGCCATGTTGGCTCCGTCGGTAGGTGAGTGATAGCGCCTTTACAATTCTCTATTTCAGGAATCGAATCAGGCTCCTCGCTAATGCATACAGAGTCGCCGAGTAAATTTCGGCAACTCTGCTTCTTACAAATTCTTTATCTCTGTAACAAAAAATTTTTATTAGGCTTTTTCAACCTGGCCAAACTCAAGTTCAACCGGAGTTGCTCGACCGAAAATTGTTACTGACACCCGGACTTTCGATTTTTCGTAATTTACTTCTTCTACGTTTCCATTGAAATCTGTAAATGGACCATCTTTTATTCTAACGAGCTCACCAACTTCATACAGAACTTTTGGCCGCGGTTTCTCGATGCCCTCTTGCATTTGCTGCATGATTTTATCGACTTCGTTTGGCGGAATCGGCGTTGGCTTATTGGATTTACCACCAATAAAACCTGTAACTTTGCTGGTATTTTTTACCAAGTGCCATGTTTCATCGGTCATTTCCATCTCGACCAATACATAACCTGGAAAAAACCTGCGCTCAGTAACTGTTTTCTGACCGTTTTTTACCTCTATGACCTCTTCAGTCGGAACCAATATCTGACCAAATTTTTCATCCATGCCTGCGCGAGTAACCCGCTCAGTCAACGCACGTTGCACGCTCTTTTCCATACCAGAATAAGCATGAACTACGTACCAACGTTTTTTGCTTGTTAGCGCTACGGTCGCAGCACTATCCACACTCAACGGCGCGCCTTCTGCTGATTGCTCGTTCGTCATTTTTTCCAACCTAGAATCAAGTCATACAATATAAATTCTAATAACTTGTCAGTACCCCAAAGAAACAGCGCCATTACAAGAACGAAGCAAAAAACAATCGCGGTGATCTGCATTGCTTCTTTTCGTGTAGGCCACACTACTTTTTTGGTTTCCCTAATCGCCTCGCTAGCGAAACTTAGGAATTCCTTACCTTGGGTCGACGTCCAGGCAAACCCTATAGCGACTATCAGTCCCAGCACCAGCGCACTGGCTCGCACAATGGAGGATTTGTCCGCGAGCACATAAAAAGCTACCACGCCGGCAATGACCGCACAAACGGCCAAAGCGACCTTTAACTTGTCGCTTGACGTACTCACTGTTTGCACAGGTTGATTAGACATACTCTATTTACTTTCGATACCCTGCACCTGATTCGGTGGCAGGGGCGGAGGGCCTCGAACCCCCAACCTTCGGTTTTGGAGACCGACGCTCTGCCAGTTGAGCTACACCCCTACGTTTAAACACTATCCATCACATTAATTTTTCGCTGGCACCACAGTCGAACAGAAAACCTTAATGTGATTCTTAAATCTTATTACTCGATGATCTTAGCAACAACACCGGCACCAACCGTACGACCACCTTCGCGTATAGCAAAACGCAAACCTTCTTCCATCGCGATCGGGTTGATCAGCATGACGGTTATCGATACGTTATCGCCAGGCATTACCATTTCTTTGTCTGCTGGCAATTCAATCGATCCGGTCACGTCTGTCGTGCGGAAGTAGAACTGTGGGCGGTAATTATTGAAAAACGGTGTGTGACGACCGCCTTCGTCTTTCGATAATACATAAATTTCACCCGTGAAATGCTTATGTGGCTTGATCGTGTTTGGCTTCGCCAAAACTTGACCCCGCTCCACGTCTTCACGTTTTGTGCCGCGCAGCAGCACGCCAACGTTGTCGCCTGCTTGACCTTGGTCCAACAGCTTGCGGAACATTTCAACACCAGTACATGTTGTCTTTTGTGTGTCACGGATCCCGATAATTTCCAGTTCTTCGCCTACTTTGACGATACCGCGCTCAATACGGCCGGTTACCACTGTACCGCGGCCTGAGATCGAGAACACATCTTCGACTGGCAGCAGGAACGCGCCATCAATCGCCCGCTCTGGTGTAGGAATGTACGTATCCAGCGCATCAGCCAACTTCATGATTGCTTGCTCACCCAACGGGCCCGTATCGCCTTCCAGGGCCAATTTTGCAGAACCTTGAATGATTGGCAAATCGTCGCCTGGGAATTCATACTTGACCAGCAGTTCCCGCACTTCCATTTCGACCAGCTCAAGCAGTTCGGCGTCATCCACCATATCGCACTTGTTCAGGAAAACAATGATGTACGGAACGCCGACCTGACGCGCCAGCAGGATGTGCTCGCGCGTTTGTGGCATCGGGCCGTCCGCTGCCGAACACACCAGGATCGCGCCATCCATCTGCGCGGCACCTGTAATCATGTTTTTCACATAGTCCGCGTGACCTGGGCAGTCAACGTGCGCGTAGTGGCGCGCCGCTGTTTCGTACTCAACGTGTGCCGTATTGATCGTGATGCCGCGTGCCTTTTCTTCTGGCGCTGCATCGATCTGGTCATAGGCCTTCGCCTCACCGCCAAACTTCTTGGACAGTACGGTAGCTATCGCTGCTGTCAACGTGGTCTTGCCGTGGTCGACGTGGCCAATCGTGCCCACATTCACGTGCGGCTTGGTCCGCTCAAATTTACTCTTTGCCATCTTGGACTCCTTACGATATTTGAGAGAATGCTCAGGCACGGGCCCGATCGGCTTGATGATTCGACTTGCTACTAGCTAAACTGGTGCCCTTTACGTGGATTGAACACGTGGCCTCTCCCTTACCAAGGGAGTGCTCTACCACTGAGCTAAAAGGGCGACTTGGAGCTGATTAATCAACTACTTAAAACTGGAGCGGGTGAAGGGAATCGAACCCTCGTCATAAGCTTGGAAGGCTTCAGCTCTACCATTGAGCTACACCCGCGAGGGTCACCATTTTCGCAATTTTGTTCTTGTATTGCACTTGCACTTGCACTCTTCTGACGAAGCCTGGTGGAGGGGGCTGGATTCGAACCAGCGTACTCGTAAGAGGGCAGATTTACAGTCTGCTGCCATTAACCACTCGGCCACCCCTCCTCAGGGAACCCCAAACTATATTTGAGAGAAAGGTCCTTGTCAATCGTCGTGCCGTTTCCGTTTGATAGGTAGTCAAATTATTGAAGTTCGATAATTCAATTCAGCCATCAAATTTAACGACGCCGCGCATCATACTATGAAGCTGCTAAAATTTTCCCCTTTTTCGACGATTGAGGCATATATTTTTCTTGCCATCAATGAAAGTCGGGCTCGTAGACTTTTGATTTTGGCCGTCTTCGGCGCATAACGACCCTTCCGGGTCAGCGCATTTCAAAAGCGCGTTTCTCGAGCAGCTCTTAAAAAGCTGTCCAAGACTGGTGTGCAATCGAGCAACTCAACACCACCCGCCCGGTGAAATTCCGGGTGCCATTGCAGCCCCATGACAAACGGCGCTTTTCGATAGCGAATTGCTTCAACTATTTGGTCCTCTCCGGACACGGCCTCAACGTGAAGATCGCGCCCCACGTCTCTAACTGCCTGATGATGTATCGAGTTCACAAGCGGCGAGACAAGGGTCGGGAACATTTTGCCGAGCGATGAGCCCTGCGGAAATGTTATCGGGTGACGATGGCTATCGTATAGATCGTTAACATGCGCGATGGCATGGGGCACATCCGATGCAATATCTTGATAAAGCGTACCGCCAAAAGCAACGTTAATAAGCTGACAGCCGCGACAAATTCCGAGGACAGGTTTATCAGCCTCAATAAATTCATGCAATAACTCGAGCTCGTACATGTCACGCGCTCTGTCACCATTCCATTCCGGTCGGGTAGCAAATTCGGAATAACTTTGAGGCGAAACATCCGCGCCGCCTTGCAACACTAATCCATCAAGATGTTTGGCATAGTCGCGCAAGCGGATATTGCTTGGATGGAGTAAGCCGTTGGTATTGACCGTAGGTATCATAAATACCATCACATCACGGGACATTACCCACTGAGCGATAGATTCTTCGAGGTATTGCAACGTTTTTCCGCGCAGTCCTTTTGCGCCAGGTTCAGGGTGAAAAATCCTGGCTGACACGCCAATTTTTAATGTTCTATGGGCAAGTTTTTTACCCACTTTGTCGCTCAAGGCACGAATGCGTGCAGAAAGTACATTCCAGGATTGCATCCACGGTGTTTCACGCTGCGCAATTTCCCATGGCAACGGCTGCTTTTCCCCACCAGGAGCCGAAGAAGGCACATCTCCCGGCTCGTTGGCATGCGAGGATGGCGCTCCAGTCTTTCCTTCTGGTGTGTTAGTCATAGCATCCAGTTCATTTTAGAAATCAGTAGTTGGTTGACAATCTCAAACCACGCCGGAGATTCCAGCCAAGGCAAAAAACACGGGAAATGAAATAGCAATCGTCGCGAAGGTAGCGCAAGTCATCGGCATTGGATATTTGTTAAGGTAGCGATCTTTTAAATTTCACGCCCTAATTTACATGATTGATTACAACTGATGACGTCGTCGCCAAATATTCTGGTGATCCTGGCCCACGCATCCCTTCAGCGCTCGCGTGTCAATCGACGCCTCGCGGAAGCGGCGGCCGTCTTGCCCCATGTGAAAGTGCGCGATCTGTATGAAATTTATCCGGACTTCGACACCAATGTGTTGCATGAGCAGTCACTTCTCGAAGCCGCTGATCTAGTAGTTATTCAGCATCCAATTCAGTGGTACAGCATGCCATCCCTGCTCAAGGAATGGTTTGATGTAGTGCTTGAATCCGGGTGGGCATGTGGCGAGGGCGGGAACGCGTTGCGCGGCAAAAGCTATTGGCTCGTTGCAACTACGGGCGGAACTAGTGACACCTATCGGACAGACGGAGTACATCAGCATCCGTTCACCGACTTCCTTCCAGCGCAGGAGCAAACAGCGCGCATGTGTGGCATGAAATGGCTACCTCCACATATTTTTCATGGCGCGCATCAAGCAGATGACGCGTCGGTAAATCAGTACATCGCAACCTATATCCAACAGCTTGAAACGTATTCTCACCGGGCTGCCAAGCATGGAACATAGTCTTCTTTTCAACGCATTGATTTATCTCGTTGCCGCAGTCATCGCCGTGCCGGTCGCAAAGAAACTCGGCTTGGGAGCCGTGCTTGGCTACTTATTTGCAGGCATCGTAATTGGACCATGGGGACTCGGCTTGATCAGCGAAGTCGACGACATTCTGCATTTTTCAGAGTTTGGTGTCGTCTTGTTATTATTTCTGATCGGACTGGAGCTTGACCCGAAACGTCTATGGTCATTGCGACGACCTATTTTTGGTTGGGGTGGCGCGCAGGTTGGGCTAGTTGCACTAGCTCTTTTTTTATTTGGAATCGCTCTGGAGGTCGAGTGGCATACCGCGCTGATTGCCGCACTGGGTCTTTCACTGTCATCAACAGCAATTGCGCTGGCTACGATTGGTGAGCGCAATCTGATGGCTACGCCGGCGGGCTCGGCCAGTTTTGCCATCCTGCTCTTTCAGGACATGGCAGCCATTCCGATGATCGCCATTGTTCCTCTGCTGGGAGCGAAGTCAGCAGCGACCGCGGGTTCAGGCTGGATAGGCGCAGCCAAAATTATCGGGGTGGTCATCGCACTTATCATCGGTGGTCGTTATCTGATTCGCCCGATCCTGCGCATCATTGCCAATACAGGAATGCGTGAAATATTTACTGCATTTGCATTACTGCTCGTCATCGCCATCGGGCTGTTGATGCAATGGGTCGGCATGTCCATGGCGCTCGGTACCTTCCTGGCTGGTGTTCTGCTGGCAGATTCCGAATATCGACACGCCCTCGAAACTGACCTTGAGCCATTCAAAGGTTTGCTCCTTGGACTGTTTTTTATTGCCGTTGGCATGTCTGTTGACTTTGGCGTCTTCCGGGCACAGCCGTGGGTCGTGCTGGGTTTGGTTGCAGCATTTCTTTCCATCAAGACACTGTTGCTGTACTTACTTGCAAAATCTTTCGGAATACCGCGTGCACAGCAAGCACTTTTTGCTTTTTTATTGTCACAAGGTGGCGAATTTGCCTTTGTGGTGTTCGGTGCTGCAGCTACAGCAGGTGTACTGACAACGGAAATCGCCTCGTTACTAGTCGTCGTGGTGGCCCTGTCGATGTTGGCTACTCCGCTACTGCTGGTTTTTTACGATCGCGTACTCGCACCGCGACACCGCGCAGATAAGAAGCGTCCGGACGAACCTGTCGAACTGCAGGACAACCCGGTCATCATTGCCGGCTTTGGACGCTTCGGTCAAATTATCGGTCGCTTGCTGTATGCCAATCGCATTGGCGTCACTGTTCTGGATCACGATCCTGACCAGATTGACCTGTTACGCAAGTTCGGGCTAAAGGTGTTCTACGGGGATGCAACTCGCGTCGATTTGCTCACTGTCGCGGGAGCGGCCAAAGCCCGTGCACTGGTCGTTGCCATTGATAATGTTACGGATAGCCTGGCATTAGTTGACGCGGTTCGGGTCGCGTTCCCGGCATTGCCTATCTTTGCGCGTGCCCGCAACGTAACCCACTATTACGAATTGATGGACCGTGGTGTCACCGTACTGGAGCGCGAGACGTTCGAAGCAGCTCTGCAACTGGGGCGCCAGGTATTGCACCAGCTTGGCTTCGGCGCATTTCAGGCCCGCCAGGCTGCGATGAAATTTCGCAAACACAATATTAAGACATTGCTAGCGGTTTATCCTTTTTATAAGGATCAGAAACAGATGGTGTCGATGGCAAAGCAGGCACGCGATGAACTGCGTGAAATGTTTTCCCGCGATGCCCAAATCAGCAACGGGGAATCTCGTGATGGCTGGGATTGACCCTGCTACGACTCAATGCCGGGCGCGGCCACCGCCGCTGCCGGGGCAATGCCGTATTTTTTCATGATGCTGTGATGTAAAGCTGTCAGGGATGCAAGTCGCGGGTTAGCGGCATCAAGCCGGCGCGCAGAATCAATCAAAGTCCTTGCCTGATCCGCCAAGCGCTCATCCCAGCCAAGATGGTCAAGATGTTTAAGCAATGCAACAGCAGCATTGAACACCACCTGTGGATTCCCCGGCAACTTTTTAACAGCTTCCATCATTGCCGTCACAGCGCCGCCGTAATCTCCCTGGCGCGCCTTCTCTGCCCCGGATGCCACAAGGTCAACCACCATGCGTCGACTTTCCTTGGCAGTGCTCTGCGCCAGATCGGCGCGCCCGGATTGCTCGAACAAGTTTACTGCCTTGGCCATTGCAGCACTACTGGACGCATTGTTCATTACATCGAGCATGATTTCAGTGGCGCCGCTGTCCATCTGCTGTTCAAGGCAATTTTTTGCCAGCGTCATCTTCATCTCCGTCGACAAGCCAATATTGTCGCGGCAGGCTTCAACCGCCTTATTCAACTCTTCGCTGGACCGATCAAGGTCGCCAGTTTGCTTGAACAGCATCGCAGAAGAGATGGCGTGACACGCCTTACCCTTGCCAGACCCCGAAAGCGAGCGGTCAAGATCACGGATGATCGTTGCTGCCTGGCTGGTATCGCCCTTACTGACCAGGGTTTTCACCAGCCGTACATGATCTTCCGGGTCACGGAACTCCGAATAACGTGCTTTGGTAACGACCTGCTGAAAGGCCTTTTCAGCGGTACCGACATCGCCTGTTTCGAATGCTATTTCACCTAACTTGCGCAGACGCTGCAATGCGTTGGGCGAAATCATCACCGCGTTTTGCAGCACTGCCTGCGCTTCAGAAAACTTTCCATTGGCTTCATGCGCTTTGGCAAGCCAATCATGTGCGTCCATGAATTTATTGTTTTCTGCAACTAGTGCGATGAGTATTTCTTCGGATTCAGCAAACTTATTTTGTAAAAATAATGTTTTTGCGAGGCCCAGGCGAGCCCACGCAACCGCACGAAGCTCGTACAACTCGGCATACAACGGCTCCGCCAGATGCGGTTCGCCCGATAAAATATGCAGTTCTGCACGCAAGCGCTTGAAATCGACCAGGTAACGCCGGTCTCCCGCCTCTCCTTCGAGACAAGCGGCAACAGCCTGGTTGAGGTCACCGCGCTCCATCAATCGATACAAGCTGGCAAAGACCGCACGTTTCTCCACGGCTTTTGCAATACGGTCCATCAGGGTATCAGCGGTAAATGGCTTGAGGATGTAATCGGAAGGAGCCAATTCCGCTGCACTCACCACTTTTTCGTAAGCACGCTCTGCAGTGACCATGAAGAATATCGTTGACATGGAAATCAGTTTGTTGTGCCGTACGTCTTCAAGAAATTGCTGGCCATCCTGGCCATCTCCCAGATCGTATTCGCATAAGATGATGTCAAAAGAACGTGCTTGAAGCTGACGTATCGCCGTTCCGGAACTGACGGCGTGATCGATTTTTTTAAGCTCGCATAGCGTCAACATGTTATGCAAATTGCCACGCATCCCCGGTTGCGGCTCGATGATCAAGGCAGTCAGACTACGAAATTCTTTCATTTTTGCTGGCTGCGCCAAGGAGGTAAGGGTCACCAAGTATAGTACGGTGCCACGGGCCGGCAGCATGCCATCACCAATGGTTGAAAAGTTGTTGCTTTTTATTAACTTGGCAAACTATCAAGGTGAAGACTGACTGTCGACAACCAACTCGTGATTCCCCCTAATAATATCGGCCATGGTGGACATGAACCTCTTCCGGGCCAAGGAGATGTCGTGCAAATTCGATCGTTCATTGCCGGTTTTCTTTTTTTGTCGAGCATGCTCGGTATCGCTCCGCAATTGCATGCAGCAAGTGCAACCGCCTTGCCAGTCACTCCGGTCATCGAGCGTTTTTTCCTCCAACCGGTCGACCCCATTGAACCAGGTACGGAACTCAAATTCACGGCAGGCGGCACACCACGCGCAAAAGCCTCACTGTCGATCGACGGCGTAATCGAGAACATTCCCATGCGCGAGGAACCGGCCGGTGTGTACGAAGCCGCGTACACCGTCCGCCGGCAAGACATTCTTACGCCGGCCACCGGAATCACCGTGGTGCTGGAAGTCGCAGGACAGGTTGTGCAAGCAACACTTGCCCAAACACTCCTGGTCAAAAGCCCTTCCCCTGCAATAAAACATGCCACACCGCGTGATGGCGAAACGATGGTCACCAATCCAGTCTTGATTTCAGCAACCTTCGACGACGCCAATGGCATGGGTATTGATGCCAAGACCGTAAAAATTTTACTCTCGGGCAAAGACATCACACGAAATGCTACCGTCACCACTCATTTTTTTAGCTATCGATTGGAGCTCCAACCCGGCGCATACACTGTTGAAGCAAGTGCACAGGATATTGCAGGCCGGTTGTTACAACAGATCTGGTCGTTCAATGTAGCTTCTGCGGCAATCCCTGCCTCAACAACCTTACCGTTGCAAATTAGCAGTCCGGTAAACAATGCACAGGTTGGACCAGGAACCATTGATGTTCGCGGCAACACCGCTCCTGATGCAAAGCTGGAAGTCAAGGTACAGGCGGTGGCGGCGATTGCCGGCTTCGTCGGACTCCGCCAGCAAATTTATACGCAGACACTGAAAGCCGACTCAAAAGGCTATTTCTCGTTTTCGTTCCTGCCCCACGTCACGGTGGCGGGTACGCGCTATGAGGTAACGATCAACGCCAGCAAATCAGAAATGACCAGGGACATCAAGCTCGTGCTTTTCCAGCAGAAGTAAGGTCAGGTCCGACCTCAGACGTCCTGCACAACAGCCAGGACCTGCTGCACCGGATCGAGCAGGCTGGCGGCAGCCTGGCTAATCTGTTCGGTCATTATCTGCATCCTTTCGATTTCCATATTGGCATTGTCGATCGTCGTTTTGATTTGCTGTATGAGTTCCGGAGAACAAAAAGCAGAATGACGGCCGGCAACTTCGATCAGATGCACGACACGGGCGCGCGTTTCGATGATGTGGGCGTTAGCAGTCGACTGGAAGTCCGCCTCCAACTCCAGTGCGGCAGCACCCAGCGCACGACTGTCCTCGATCAATTCGCGAATTTTATTGCGACTTCGTTCATTGGATAAAAACAGGATCTTGTCCTGACGTGGGGCTGATGCCGGGGCTTTTTTGCCGGCACCGCCTATTTGCTGCAAAGCAAGCAGCAGCGAAGCATTCGCAGAAATTTTCTTGATCAAGGAATCAAACAGTTGCCGTTGTAAGGCAAGTTGCGAAAATACGGCCCCGGGTATGGCACCACCTTGACTGGACGAAGGCATCGTGACTCCTAGCGAGTACCGCGGCTGCGGCGTGATTGATTTACGGTTTATTGATAGTAACTAACGGTATCAACAAAGTAAATTCACACGCTGGGTTTCAATTCCGTGAGACTCAAAGACGCGACAATTACAACGACGTTCCGGTAGCCGGACGCATGCGCCAGGCAGCCGCGACTGCAATGGCGCACAGAGCGGCGACAAATAGAAACGTTTCATCGAAGGCCTGAATACGGTTTGCCTCGACATTGGCCGCGATACCTGAGCCGCTCCGGTGAACCGCCAGCCGCCACTCCAGCACAATACCCACCAGACTCACGCCGATTGCACCGCCGAGCTGACGCAAGAAGTTCAACGTACTGGCACCCTGTGCGATCAAGCCGTGATCGACCCCGCGCATCGCACCCAGGCTCAATGCCGGCAACACGAAACCCAGCCCCACGCGGCCAATAACAGCCCAGGCCATCAACAGCAAATAACTGCCGCCTGGTTGCCCCAGCGCCATCAATCCAAAGGACAATGCGAGTAAGACCAAGCCGATAGATACCAGCACATTCGGCGGGTACTTGTCCGCCATTTTTCCCGCCAGCGGAATCGTGATGGCCAGAACGATGCCGGCGGGCAGCAGAACCAGCCCGGCACGCGAAGGCGAATACGCCAGCGCCATTTGCAAGTAGACCGGTAACAGATACGTCGAGCCAAACAAGCCCATGCCATAAATAAACGCGACCAATCCGCCCATCGCAAATTGCCGGTAACCGAACAGCTGGAGGTTCATCAGTGGCGCATCCGTGTGGGACTGCCAGGCAATGAAACCGATAAAAGACAGCAGTGCAACCGTCAGCAGAACCACTGCCAGCGACCTGTCGTCATGCAGGTGGACCAGCCCATTAAGAACCGTGACGGTGCAGGTTCCGGCCAGCAGCAGGCCGCGCCAGTCGAACCGGCGGGCCTCACCCATCAGCGGCGAATTGGTCGACAGATAGCGCCGGATCAGGACCAATACCACCAGGCAAAACGGCACGACCACAAAAAAGATCGATTGCCAGCCGAATTGTTCGACCAGGACCCCGCCCACGCTCGGCCCGACGGCCGGCGCCAGCACTACCCCGAAGCCAAAAATACCCAGCGCCTTGCCCTGCTCTTTCAGGTCGAAAGCGCGCAGGATGACAATCGCGGGAATCGGTTGCAGGATGCCGGAAGCCAGTCCTTCGAGTACGCGCATCGACAGCAGCATCGAATAATTAATACTGAATCCACCGAGCACACCGCCTGTCAGCAGCGCCAGAATGGCCACCGTATAAGTGCGTCGCAAACCGAAGCGCAGCAGGAGCCACGGCGTCGTCAGCATCGACATCGTCATGGCCAGCATGAAACCCGACGACACCCACTGCGCACGCTCCTGACCAAGTTGAAAATGCTGACTCAGGTCCGGAATGGCCACGTTGACAATCGTCGACGACAGGATCGATGCCATCGTCCCGATCATGACCGTCAGCAGTACCAGCCATTTATGGCGATCGCCGTACCGTTCGCGCAGAACTTCGATGGTCGCGGTCATGAAGCTCAGGGTAGGTAAGTGAACAACTCGGCACACAAAAATGCCAATGCCGACACCAGCAACGTCGACCCGAACGGTAGGCACAACCGAAGGCTACCCAAGGTGAAGCGCACATCGCCAGGTACTCGTCCGATGCCGAGCCGGTTCAGCCAGGGCAACAGCAAGGGGAAGACAATCAGACCCACGAAAATGACTGCGACCCAACGTATCATCGGTTGCCTTTGGTAAAGCGGCCGGAAGGCCGTGGCGGTCATCTTAGCGGATCAGGCGCATCACGGCGAACAGCACCATCGACAGCAACACGGTCGAGGCAAAAGGTAGAAAAATATCCTTGCCGAACAGCCGGAAACGGATGTCGCCGGGCAAGCGGCCCAGGCCGATTTTCTCGAGCCACGGCAGAGCGGCCGACAACACAATCAATCCGACGAAAATGGCGAGAAACCAGCGGATCATGCCTCCCCCTTCACAGTCGATGGCTGCGGTCGTTGCGCTCGAAGCGCTCCGGCAACCGCAATTGCGTGCCAACAATCAGCACCTTGAACAGCTCGCCCATTTCAGCGGGCGAAGTCAGCTTCTGGACCGCATTGGCCTGCGGCAGGTAACGCGCGCCATCGTCAGGCGAGGTCCGCAACAGCAAATCGCCCAGACCGGCTTCCAGCAAAAATGACGCCTGACTCAGATAACCCAGCAAATCGAGCCCGCCGTCCAGCGCGGCCCGCGCCATCGCCGTGAAATCGACATGCGCCGTGATGTCTTGCAAACCCGGCAGGAAAAACGGATCGTCATGGGCGTGATGACGGTAATGGCACATCAGCGTGCCGTGCTCGCGCTGGTCAAGGTAGTACTCATGTGCAGGAAAGCCGTAATCGATCAGGATCGCCGCACTGCCCTGCCCGGAGTCATCGAAGCCGGCACACAGCATCTCGGCCAGCGAACGCATGAAACCGGCCGCTACCGGATGGACTTCCGTCGCATAGCCGACCGGCAGCGCGTCCGCCTCCGGAATCTGCGCAATCAACGCGGCATCACACGGATGCTCGCGATAGACAAAATGTCGGGCCGACAGGCCTATGCCGCGCTCGCGCCAGCCGTGCTCGGTCTTCACCACCAGATGCGCCGGCATCGCGTCGAGCACTTCATTGCCGATCACCACCCCGGTAAATACCGACGGAAAATGATCCAGCCAGACCACCTGCGGAAAGCCCTTGAGCAATTGCTGTTGGCGCGCCCGTAATTCGCCCGACAGTTCGACAATCGCATACCGGTGCACGGGGATTCCCATCAAGGCCAGTTCGGTCAGCAAATCGAACGCCAGCTTGCCGGTGCCGGCACCGAACTCCAGCAAATGAGGAGCGATTTTCGGCAGCAAGTCGGCCACGGCGTGCGCCAGCGTCGCACCGAATAGCGACGTGATTTCGGGGGCGGTTGTAAAATCGCCGTCTTTCCCGAGCTTGGCGGCACCGCCGCTGTAATAACCGAGCTCCGGCTCGTACAGCGCCAGCTCCATATAGCGCGAAAAAGATATCCAGCCGGAATTGCGGCGGATGTCGTTGGCGATCAGAGTATGCAGCGCGCGCGAAGCACGCAGCGCGTCAGCAGAGGGTTCGGGCAGTTGCAATTGCATGGCTTTTTTTCGATATCTCAGCGAAAGGCACAACACGATGACCACGGACCAACAGAAAGTTGCACTCGTCACAGGCGCGGCCAAACGCATCGGCCGCACCATCGCGCTGGCATTGGCCGGGCGTGGCTGGGACGTCATTGTGCACTACGGTCGCTCGGCTGGCGAGGCCGCCACGACAGTCCATGAGATTGAACAACTCGGCAGGCGCGCCTGGGCATTGCAATGCGACCTGACCGATGAACAGGCCGTCAAAAAATTATTGCCAGACGCCATTGCCTGCTGCGGCCCGCAAAGCCGGCTGGCCTGCGTCGTCAACAATGCCTCGCTGTTCGAGCAGGATGGCCCGGCTGATTTTTCGCTGGTAGTCCTCGATGAACACATGCATGCCAACCTCGCCGCCCCCATCCTGCTGGCGCAAGCGCTGCATGCAGCAACGCCGGACGGCGAACAATCGGTCGTCATCAATTTGCTGGACCAGAAACTGTTCAACATGAATCCGGATTTTCTGTCATACACGCTGTCGAAGGCCGCACTGCAAACCGCTACCGTAATGCTGGCGCAAGCGCTGGCACCAAAGCTGCGGGTGGTCGGCGTCGCCCCCGGCATCACGCTGATTTCCGGCGACCAGAGCCAGGCCAGTTTCGAAAAGGCGCACAAGATTACCCCGCTGGGTCGCTCCAGCACGCCGAAAGATATCGCCGACGCCGTCTGCTATGTCGCAGAGGCGCAAGCAATGACCGGCACCACTTTGCTGGTCGATGGCGGCCAGCACCTGATTCCACTGCAACGCGACGTGATGTTCGTTGCCCATTAACCCCACCCCGTTTCAATACCGATCGTGACCATGTCCTCATTCCTGTCCCAACCCGCCCTCGTCAATTGTCGTCGTCTGTTTCTGCGCAATTACGAAGTCCTGATCAACATCGGCGTCCATGATTTTGAAAAAAAAGCCGAACAGCGCGTGCTGATCAATGTTGACCTGTTCATCCCGCTTGAACTGTCGACCCCGAAAGGCGATCTGCTCGACGAAGTAGTCGACTATGACTTCATCCGCAGCACGATTTCCAGACGCACCGAAGCCGGCCACATCCATCTGCAGGAAACCCTGTGCGATGATGTTGCTGCCGCCATGCTGCAACACCCGAAGGTACGCGCGGTGCGTGTCTCGACCGAAAAGCCGGACGTCTATCCGGACTGCGAATCGGTCGGCGTCGAAGTCTTCCGGGTCAAGGCAGCCTGAATGCTGGAGTCCACCATGTCCGATACAGCAACCGAACCCGCCGACGACCTGTCGGTCCGGCAGCGCGAAAAAATCACCTACGAAAATAACAAGCTGCACAAGCGCCTGTGCCGCCAGGTCGGCCAGGCCATCGGTGACTTCAACATGATCGAGGAAGGCGACAAGATCATGGTCTGCCTGTCCGGCGGCAAGGACAGCTACGCCCTGCTCGACATCCTGATGACGCTGCGCGAACGCGCCCCGATCAATTTCGAACTGATCGCCGTCAACCTCGACCAGAAACAGCCGAACTTTCCGGAGCACATCCTGCCGGCCTATCTGACTGATCTCGGCGTGGCTTTCCACATCGAAAACCAGGATACCTACAGCATCGTCAAGCGCGTCATTGCCGAAGGCAAGACCACCTGTTCGCTGTGCTCGCGGCTGCGGCGCGGCATCCTGTACCGGGTTGCCGACGAGCTTGGCGCGACCAAGATCGCCCTGGGTCACCATCGCGACGACATCCTCGAAACGTTTTTTCTGAATATGTTTTTTGGCGGAAAACTCAAAAGCATGCCGCCCAAGCTGCAATCCGATGACGGCAAGCACATCGTGATCCGGCCGCTGGCCTACGTCAAAGAAGCCGACACCGAGCGCTATGCCGAAGTGAAGAATTTCCCCATCATTCCGTGCGACCTGTGCGGCAGCCAGGAAAACCTCCAGCGCAAGCAACTCAAGAACATGCTGCGCGACTGGGACAAGAAAAATCCGGGCCGCACCGACAACATCTTCGCCGCCCTATCGACCGTCGCACCGTCGCATCTGATGGACCGCAAGCTGTTTGATTTCGCCGGTCTGGCTGTTACCGGGGCGCCGGTGGTCGATGGCGACATTGCCTTCGATGACGAACCGTGTTCGGTGCCGGCGACCATGCCGGGTACGATCACGCTGCAAGCGGTGCAGCGCTAGCCTGCCAGGTCCAGAAAAAGTTCCTGCAGGTCTTGCAATTGCCGTATCGCGTGGGCTTTCTGGCGCGGAGTGGTCAGGGCGATCACATCAGCCGTCAGGCTGATCGCCGCGTCAGTCGAGGCCGCAAAAAACGCCGTATTGACGCCATTGCCAGTCCGCTCGTAATGCACGCGGGTGTAGTCCTTAAGCGCCTGCACCACAGCCACGCGCGGCGCTTGTTCGCGGCGTACCTTCTTGAGCAACGCGATCAGTGCTTGCCGGCGCTCGATGCGGTCGGCCAGCACCAGCGCGTTATCCAGCGGCCGCGCATCCGACAGCCGCCGGATGCGGCTCTCCTGCGCGTCACTGAAATCGCCAAACCAGTACTCGGCCTGCTTCATGACTTTTTTGTAGCGGAACTGTTGACGGTCCTCAACGTCGCCACTCAGGTACTCCTTACGATAACGCTCGGTGCTGTCGACCAGCTTGTTTTCGATCCGGTCGATCTGCTCCGGACTCAATGACAAGGCCAGATCGGCCAAGGCCGGCAGCGCCTGATCGAGCATGACGACGACACGCTTTTTCAAGCCGTCATAGTCACTGCGCACGATCTCCGGCGTCACGATCGCGGTATCCTGCAGGCGGCGCTGACCGGCTCCCATCAGTTGCGCATAGTCGGGCAACTGGGTCTTCCGGTGCCACGAAAATAGGTTATCGAGCTGGGTACGCACTTGCGCGCGCTGGGTCTGATCAAACCCGACATAGGTATTGAGCCACCAGTACGACAAGGTTTCGCCATTGCCATAAGACAGCCGCAATGCACTGCATCCGGCCAGCACCACCACGAGCACGAGCAGCGCGCCCTTTTTGGCCAGGGAGCGCGCAGTGCACATGTTAAGATTTTGTACTTTTTTCAAACGGGCACCTATGAACGTTGTCATCCTGGCCGCCGGCATGGGCAAACGCATGCAATCGGCCTTGCCGAAGGTGCTGCACCCGCTGGCTGGAACATCCCTGCTGGCACATGTGGTCGGCACCGCCCGGTCGCTGTCGCCGACCCGCCTGTGCATCATTTACGGTCATGGCGGTGACGCCGTCCCGGCCGCTTTCGACGCTGACGACATTGTCTTCGCGCGCCAGGAGCCGCAACTCGGCACCGGCCACGCGGTGATGCAAGCCATGCCATTGCTCCACGAGTGTACCCCGACACTGGTGTTGTACGGCGACGTGCCCCTGACCACCACCGGCTCGCTGCAAAAACTGCTGGCCTGCGCCGGCACTGACGCGCTCGGCATCCTCACCATCACCATGACTGATCCGACCGGCTACGGGCGTATCGTGCGCGAACAGGGTCGCATCGTCCGTATCGTCGAACAAAAAGACGCCAGTGCCGCCGAACTGGCGATCACCGAAGTCAATACCGGCATCCTGATCGCTCCGACCGCCGCCCTCAAGCGCTGGCTGGCCAGCCTGTCGAACGACAATGCCCAGGGCGAGTACTACCTGACCGATATCGTCGCCTGTGCGGTTGCCGAAGGCATGCCGGTGCAGTCGG
Organism: Actimicrobium sp. CCC2.4; assembly: GCF_034347385.1. Lineage (NCBI taxonomy): Bacteria > Pseudomonadati > Pseudomonadota > Betaproteobacteria > Burkholderiales > Oxalobacteraceae > Actimicrobium > Actimicrobium sp. CCC2.4. The sequence continues at coordinate 167,874 of NZ_CP133777.1, forward strand.
CCCAGCCAGGTGCCGTGTGGGAAACCCTGGGCGTCAACAGCAAGGTACAACTCGCCGAACTCGAGCGGGTGCACCAGCGCAACGTCGCACAGCGCCTGATGGAACAGGGCGTCACGCTGGCCGACCCGTCCCGCATCGACGTGCGCGGCACGCTCACGTGCGGCCGCGATGTTAGCATCGACGTGGGTTGCGTTTTCGAAGGCACGGTCACGCTGGCCGACAACGTACGCGTCGGCGCGCACTGCGTCATCAGCAACGCCCGCATCGGCGACGGCGCGCAAATCAAGCCGTTCTGCCACATCGACGAAGCCGTCGTCGGTGCCGCCGCCATGATCGGTCCGTACGCCCGCTTGCGCCCGGGTACCGAACTGGCCGACGCGGTCCATGTCGGCAATTTCGTCGAGATCAAGAACAGCCAGCTCGGTACCGGCAGCAAGGCCAACCACCTGGCCTACATCGGCGACGCCACCATCGGCCAGCGCGTCAATGTCGGGGCCGGCACGATCACCTGCAACTATGACGGCGTCAACAAATACCGCACGGTCATCGAGGACGATGCCTTCATCGGCAGCGACACCCAGCTGGTCGCCCCGGTGACCGTTGGCGCAGGTGCCACCATCGGTGCGGGCACCACGCTAAGCAGGAATGCGCCGCCCGGCAAGCTCACCTTGTCGCGCAGCAAACAACTCACCATCGACGGCTGGCAACGGCCTATCAAGCAAAAAAAATAAGGAAATACTCCATGTGCGGTATCGTCGGCGCAGTCTCCACACGCAACATCATTCCCGTCCTGCTGCAAGGCCTCAAGCGCCTCGAATACCGCGGCTATGACTCCTGCGGCGTGGCCGTCTTCAACGATGGCCTCCAGCGCGCCCGCAGCACCGCGCGCGTCGCCGAACTCGAAACCCAGATCGCCGGATCCGGCCTGCAAGGCAGTACCGGCATTTCGCATACGCGCTGGGCCACGCATGGCGCACCGGTCACCTTCAACGCGCATCCGCATTTTTCACCGGATGCCGATGGCGTCCACCGCATCGCGCTGGTCCATAACGGCATCATCGAAAACTACGAAGAAATCCGTACCGAACTGAAGGTACTGGGTTACGTGTTCGAATCGCAAACCGATACCGAAGTCGTGGCCCACCTGGTCAACCACCTGTACGACGGCGACCTGTTCCGCACCATGCAACGTGCGGTCAAGCGCCTCACCGGGGCCTACGCCATTGCCGCCTTCTGCCGGGACGAACCGCACCGCGTGGTCGGTGCCCGTTTCGGTTGCCCGCTGATCGTCGGTATCGGCGAAGGCGAGAATTTCCTGGCCTCGGATGCGATGGCGCTGTCCGGCTCGACCGACCAGATCCTGTACCTCGAAGAAGGCGACGTAGTCGACCTGCAGCGCGGCAGCGTACACATCACCGACAAGAACGACGAGCCGGTCGAACGCATCATCCATACCGTCAGCGCCTACGCCGGCGACATCGATCTGGGCCCATACCGGCACTACATGCAAAAAGAAATTTTCGAGCAGCCGCGCGCCATCACCGATACGCTCGAAGGCGTGCAAGGCTTCGTGCCGGAGCTGTTCGGTGCGAATGCCGGCACCGTCTTCAAGGACATCGATGCGATCCAGATCCTGGCCTGCGGCACCAGCCTGTATTCCGGCATGACGGCGCGCTACTGGCTCGAAGCCCTGACCGGCCTGCCAACCCAAGTCGAGATCGCCAGCGAGTACCGCTACCGCACCCCGGCCGTCAATCCGAATGCGCTCATCGTCGTCATCTCGCAATCCGGTGAAACCGCCGACACGCTGGCCGCGCTCAAGTATGCAAAAGAACTCGGCCACCGGCACTCGCTGGCGATCTGCAATGTCGGCACCTCGGCGATGGTGCGCGAAACCGAACTGGCGTACCTGACCCGCGCCGGCACCGAAATCGGTGTCGCCTCGACCAAGGCCTTCACGACACAGCTGACCGCGCTGTTCCTGCTGACGCTGACGCTGGCCAGATTGCGCGGCCGCCTGGACGACGAACAGGAACACGCTTACCTGAAAAACCTGCGTCACCTACCGACCGCAATCCAGAGCGTGCTGGCGCTGGAGCCACAGATCATCGCCTGGGCCGATGCGTTTGCCCGCAAGGAAAACGCGCTCTTCCTCGGTCGCGGCATGCACTACCCGATTGCCCTCGAAGGCGCGCTCAAGCTCAAGGAAATCTCCTACATCCACGCCGAAGCCTATCCGGCCGGCGAACTCAAGCACGGACCGCTGGCGCTGGTGACCGAAGAAATGCCGGTCGTCACGGTGGCACCGAACGACACGCTCATCGAGAAACTGAAATCGAACATGCAGGAAGTCCGCGCCCGTGGCGGCCAGCTGTATGTCTTTGCCGATGCCGATTCGCACATTTCGTCGAGCGAGGGCATCCACGTGATCCGCCTGCCCGAGCATTACGGTTTGCTATCACCGATCCTGCATGTGGTCCCGCTGCAATTGCTGGCTTATCACACAGCGCTGGCGCGCGGCACCGATGTCGACAAGCCACGCAATCTGGCCAAGTCCGTCACGGTGGAGTAATCAGGCCGGGGTGCCCTAGCGTCAGCAACGCATCAAACCGGCGGGCGCAATGCCGCACCATCGTCATGGCATCCTGAAGCTGGCTGAACAAGTCCGGTAGCGCTTCGACCGCGCCGTCCAGCAGGGCGGCCTCGGTCAAGCCGGCGACGTGGTGTAGCTCGCGTGCATGCAGCGACGCCGCCACACCGCGTATCTGGTGCACCAGATCAATTGCCGCGTCGATGTCGTTGCAGTCCAGCAGCCGGCGCGCTTCGGCAACATCCCCGCCCTGGCGACCCACGAACGCGCGCAAGAGCGTCGCCAGACGCACCTTGTCACCGCCGAAGACTTTCAGGGCAGCGACAAAATCCAGCCCGGATAACGGGATGGCCGGCGGCGCATCAGGAAGCGCCCGGTGGCTGCCGGCAGGCCAGCCAATACCCGCCCCGGCGATCACGGCGAGCAAGGCATCGATATCGAGCGGCTTGGCCAGGACGCCGGTCATGCCGGCATCGCGCGCCGTGGCGGACCCGCCCGCGTTCGCCTGTGCCGTCAGCGCAATCACCGGCAGCGTTGCGACATCAGAATGGTCACGGATCCACCGTGTCGCCGCATAGCCATCCATCAACGGCATCTGGATATCCATCAGCACGATGTCAAACCGGTCGGCCGCCATCGTCAGCGCCGCCTGCACCGCAATACCGTCACCGACCACCACGACCTCGGCACCGGCCGCAGTCAAGACCTGCGCAGCGACTTCCTGATTGATGGCGTTATCCTCGGCCACCAGCAGGCGTAACCCGGACAGTGGCAAGGCAGCCGTCGCAGCAGCCGGCATACACGCGGCCGGTTCAACCGGGAAAAGCCTGAGTACGGCCTCCGCCAGACTCCAGCGCGTCAGCGGCTTGGCAACCAGTCCGCCCGGATAGCCGTCCCGGCTGCCCGCGGCGAACCGATCGAGCGCCAGCAGCGGCACCATCAGCAACGTACGCGGCAATACGACATCGGGCATCGCACGCCATTGCCGCAACAGAGCCATCGTGTCGATCTCCGGCAACCTCCCGTCCAGTAGCAGCAAATCGGTCTCGCCGCGTGTCGCCCCGGCCTTCAGCAAGGCCGGCAATCCCGGCTGCGCAGGATCAATCACACGAACCTGCCAGCCGAATGCCAGGCAGGCATCGCGCAAGAGCACACGTTTCAGCGGATGACTTTCCACGATCAGCACCCGCAGTGCGGCGGGAAAATCGTCCTGCCGGACCGGCACGCCTGCCGTCAGGGGCAGCGAAAAGCGAAATTCGCTGCCCTGTCCCGGCGTGCTGTCGACGCTGATCTGTCCCCCCATCATCGTGACCAGCCGGTTGCTGATCGTCAGGCCCAGGCCGGTGCCACCATACAACCTGGTGGTCGATGCGTCGGCCTGCATGAACGCATTGAAAATCGACTCCAGCCCCGCCGCGGCGATACCGATACCGGTATCGCGTACGGCGATCTGCAACAGGACGGGCGCACCAGCTGGCACCGGTGCAACCGACTGGCAGCGCACCGACACGACGATCTCGCCGCGCTCGGTAAATTTAAGTGCATTGCTAATCAGGTTCAGCAGGATTTGCTGCACGCGTAACGGGTCGCCCACCATGGCATCGGGCACGTCCGGCGCCAGATCCAGCACCACCGCAATCTCTTTTTGGCCAACACCGACCCCCAGCACCGAGGCCGCCGTACGTAACAGCAGGTTCAGAGAAAACGGGATCTGTTCGATGCGCAGCTGGTTTGCTTCCATCTTCGACAAATCCAGGATGTCATTGATCAGCACCTGCAAAGACTGGGCCGACAACGCGATCTTGTCGGCATAGTCGCGTTGCCAGGCGTTCAGCGGTGACTCTGTCAGCAATCGTGCCAGACCGATCACGGCATTGAGCGGCGTGCGTAGTTCGTGAGTCATATTGGCCAGGAAATCGCTCTTGGCAAGATTGGCGGTTTCTGCCTCGGTGCGGGCTTGCGACAACGCTTGCTCGGCCAGCCGGAACGGCGTGATGTCGGTGTAGGTCAGCAGGACCCAGTCGGCCGAAATCGGCTGGCCGCGTATTTCCAGATACTTGTTATCAGGCAAACTGCGCTCCATGCACACTGATTGGCGCGAAGCAATCATCGCGCGATAGTCGGCCAGCACGTCGTCATACAAGCGCTGCGGGTAATACCCCAGTTCATACGAAAACCGGACCATATCGGTAAATAGCCGCGGCGATTTCTGGAACAATTCGGGCGGGTAGCTTTGCAGGTCACCGAACAGACGGTTGCGCAAAATGACTTGTTGTTGCTCGTTGAGTACCGCCACGCCAAACGGCAAAGACTCGAGCACGTCATTGAGGAACTGGTTGAGCGAAATGATCTGCTGCTGGCGTGCTTTACCGATGCGGTTATCGACCAGCGTGCTGCGCAGGAAAGCGAAATTGCCCCGGCTATCGAGCTCGGCATTTGCACTCATCAGGCAAGGCACCACCGTGCCATCCTTGTGCACGAAATCGACTTCAAGCTCATGCAATTGCCCGCCGGGCAGCAATTGCGGATACCTGTCGGCGATGGTCGCCCAGCTATCCGGCGTCATGAATTGCCGGATAGCGTGCCCCAGATATTCTTCGCGGTGATAACCCAGCAAATCCAGCCCGGTCTGATTCACCTGGATCACGATACCCGCGGCATCGAGCGTGTGATAACTGCAAGGTGCGCGGTCATACAGATCGGTCGCTTCGCGAGTGCGCTCCTGTATCCGCGCTTCCAGATCGCGGTTCAAGGCCTTCAGCGCCAGCTCGCTGTAACGTAACTCCATCGATGATCGTATCGTCACCCGGGCGACTTCGCCGGCCTCATGGAAATACACACGAGGAAGTACGAGTGGCTTGCCCGCTGCCAGATCCCGTGCCGGCAACGCCAGTGCCGTCATCGACCAGGTAATCCGCCTGCCCAGCGTGAGTGCCATTGCACCTGCCAGCACGCACCACGCCAGCAGCGCGCTGCCCGTCAAGGTCACGGTCAGCACAGAAAACGTCGGCAGAGGACCGCCCGGTGAACCAATTACCGCCCTCCAGTGACTGGCCGCCGACGTACTAAAAAACGTCCGTACCGCTATGCTGTCGCTGGTGTAGGTGTGATGGATACCCTCGCTCTCTACCAGGAACATCTCGAGGCTGGCTTTCTGGCCGACGAACTGCTCCGCAAGCCGGTTTCGTGCGGCAATCGTGCCGCTGCTATCAACAATGCTGACCGTCCAGCCGGCGGGGAACGGATAACGCTGCAATAGCGCGTCGAGCTGCCGCAGCGACATCAACACGCTCACCACCCGGATGACATTTCCGTTGACCATGACCGGAAACGCGACCGCATAATGACCCGCCGGCAAATCGGCGAAGACGTCTGACGCCACCGCCCGGCCCGAAGTGATCACTTGACGCAGCTGGTTCTGGTTGCCATAACGCAGCAACGGTGTACCAAATGCGACCCGGGTATCGAGCACTTGCTGTCCCTGCACATCACTGACTACAACGCCGGTCGATATCGCGGTCGCGCTCAGCAATTGACGCGCCTCGCGATGGAAGGCGGCAAGGTCGTCGCCGGCAAGCGTGCGACTTTGCGCCAATGTCACGGCCAACAACCGGGCCTGGGCGAACTGCGCGTCGACTTCCCGCACCAGCGTGCGCGCCGTCGCCATCGTCGATTGCTGTAGCTGCCGGTCAGCCTCGATGGACAGATAAGAGAACAGCAATGCCGCGCCGATCACGCCCGGCAGCACACAACCCAGCACCAGCAACAACAGCAGCCGGCGCACTGACGGGAGTCTGACGGCAGTAGAGAATTCGGACGACATCACCCTCATGAAAAAGCTCGCATAGAAAACGTTCCGGCCCCGGGTTAAAAAGATCAGTGGTCGTGCCACCGTCCCTGCTGAGAAGTGAATTACTTATAAGCATTATTGAATAAGCGCAACCATAAACCATAACCTCATATCGAGTTATGGTTTTTTTAATTGCTCTGCAGCGCCAGGGGTAACCCCTATAAGCGCTAACGCTCCTGGACAGCACGGTTCTTGGGTTGGGTTGGGTTGGGTCGGGTTGCTTCACGGTCATGCAGCCGTAGGGGGCAATAACCGCAGGGCATTGCACCCTACGACCAACCGACGACCGCAACTCGCAAATGACAAAGAATAAAACCGCTGAATGCCGGCCTGAAATTGGCTGTGCTGTACGATGCAGTCAAACACCTTCCCGACCAGATCACGATGCCTGCTCCGACACCATCCGCACTGCACCAGCAATTGCGCCTCGCCACCAAAGAACCGCACCATGCCCTCGATCACCATCCGCTGATGGCGCGACTACTGGCACCGCACGTCAGCCGCGACGACTACGGCGATGCGCTGGCCGCCATGCACGGGATTTATGCGAACGCCGAAACCGCCTTGCTGACCTATCTGGCACATCACCCCGATTTATTTGATTACGCACCACGGCGCAAGCTGCCGGCCCTCGAGGCCGATCTGGCAGCACTGGGCCGCCAACCGTTCGCAGCGACGGTGCAACTTCCGGCCATCGACCGCGCCGGCGCCTTGTTCGGCATGCTGTACACGCTGGAGGGCGCGACGCTTGGCGGGCAGTTCATCGCGACGCGGCTACGCCAGCAGGGAGCCGGCGACTTGCCGATGCAGTTTTATACCGTGTATGGCGAGCACGCCCGCTCGCACTGGCTAGCGTTCCTCGAGAGTGCCGAACAACGCTGCCCGCAGACCGAATACCCGAGCGCAGTGGCCACCGCCGTGGCGCTATTCGAAGACATCAGAAGCCATCTGGATACGTGCCGGCAGCCTTGACGGCGGCCAGGTCCAGCAAGGTCCGGATCAGCAACTGGGGCCGGATCGGCTTGTCGATGCAGGCCTGATAACCCGCTTGCAGCGCACGGGCATGATCCTGGGCGCGGGCATAGGCAGTGACGGCCACGGCCGGTAGTTGCGACGCACCCAATCCCATGCCGGTACGCACCAGCTCGATCAGCTGGTAACCGTCGGTGCCCGGCATGCCGATATCACTGAGCAGGATGTCGGGCACCTGCCGGCGAATCTGCAGCAAGGCTGCATCGGCACTCTGCGCGGTCGTGACCAGCGCACCATGCTCGGTCAGCAAGCGACGGCCGAGTTCGAGTACATCCGGATTGTCATCGACCAGCAAGACCGCCATGCCGCGCAGTGCGTTGCTGTCGTCGACGCTCATTGGCCCGCTCACCAGAACCTCCGGCACCACCTCCGGCACGGCGGCCGGTGCCGCACGTGGCATCGGTCCATCCGGTGCGCGCGGCAACAGCACCGTAAAACACGCACCCTGACCGGCACCGCCGCTGCTGGCGCTGACGGACCCGCCGTGCAACTCCAGCAAATTCTTGACGATCGATAAACCCAGTCCTAGCCCCCCATGCACCCGTGCCGCGCTGCCGTCGCTCTGGCTGAAACGATCGAACAGAAAAGGCAGGAAGCTCGCCTCGATGCCAGTGCCATTGTCGGTCACCGTCGCCACGACCAGACCATCGCGCTCACTGATGGCCAGCGTGACGACACCGCCGCCGGCCGTAAATTTAACGGCGTTGGCCAGCAGGTTCCACAGCACTTGCTGCAAGCGCGCGCCATCGCCCAGCACCCTGCCCGGTCCGTCCGGTGCCAGTACCAACTCAAGTGTGATGCCCTTGGCCAGCGCCGCCGGTGCCAGCGTATCGATCGCTGCGGCGGCGACGGCATCGAGATTGACCCGTTCGCTTTCCATGCGCAATTTGCCGGACAGAATACGGTTCATGTCCAGCAGATCACCGATCAGTGCGGCCTGATCGGTCGCATTGCGGGCGATCACGTCGATCCCCTTGCGGTACAGCTCCGGGCTGGGCGATGCGCGCTTGAGCAGGCTGGCCCAGCCCATGATGGCCGACAACGGCGTGCGCAATTCGTGGCTCAGTGTGGCCAGGAATTCATCCTTGATCAGCGCAACGCGTTCGCTCTCGATACGGGCGGCGCGCTCGGCTTCGAGCAATTCTTCCCGCCGGTCGTCGAGCTGGTGGCGCACCGTCACATCATGCGTGACGCCGAGGATGTGCGTAATCCGGCCATCGCCGCGCTGCTCGGCCACCAATTGACAATCGAAGTGGCGCAGTCCCGTCACGGCCGGAAAATCGAACGAGACCTGCTGCGCTTCGCCGGTCGTAAAGACATGCTGCATGGCCCGTTCCCAGCGCGCACATAAGGCTTCCGGCATGCCAAGTTCGCGATTGCTCTTGCCAATGAAGTAGGCCGGCGTGTGGCCGGTCACGCGGGTGATGGCGGCATTGATGAAGACGTGGCGCAACTGCCGGTCGAAACGGGTCAGGATATCGGGCGAGTTATCCGTCAGGCTGCGCAATTCATTGTCCTTGCTACGCAGCAGATCGAGCCGCTCCCAGGCCGCGCCGACCTGGCTGGCCACCGTGGCCATGAAGTCGCATTCGTCGTCGTCAAACTGGACGCGCGAACGCGACCCGAAGCTCAACGTGCCAATGACCCGGCCGTCGACTTGCAACGGATACGACGCATACGCCTGCACGCCGATTTTTTTCAGCACGGCCGTTGCTTCCTCGTCGTGCTCCTGCAGATGGTGGCGAAACACCGGCTTGCCATGCGCGACCACGCTGCCGCACAAACTGGTGACCGGATCCAGCAACAGGTACAGCAGCCGGGTGGGGGCGTCGATACCGGCGTCGGCAGTCAGGCGCAACATCGGCGGCGTACCGATGTCGAGCACATGGCTCAGAAAAATATCGGCCTGCACCAGCACGCGGACCCGTTCGAACAACGCTGCCATCGCGTTGCCGGGACCGTCGGTAGCAGCCTGTGCAATATCGGCGATGACTTGCTGGCGGGCCCGCTCGCGCCACAGTTCACGCTTCATCAGATGGCGCTCGATCGCATTTTCGACGCCGCGCGTCAGGCTCTCGGGCCCCAGCCAGGCCTTGCCGACATAATCCTCGGCACCGGCGCGCAGCAATTCCTGGTTCAGGGACTGGCGTGGCGAGCCGGTCAGAATCACCACCGGCACCAGCGTGATGCCATGGCTGTCGCGCGGCATCCGCGCCAGCAGTTCGAAGGCATCGGCGTCCGGCAAATCAAAATCGAGCAGCATGCAATCCGGCGCAGGCTGCTGCGCGCAATAATCCAGCGCCTCCTGCGCCAGCTCCGCTTCAATGAAGTCATAGCGGCGGCGCGATCCCTTGAGCAGTGCTGCCCTGGCATCAGCGCGATCATGCAGATTGTCATCGACGAGCAGGATGCGCCAGGGCCGCGTCACGGCGCAACAGTCGGGCCGGACCAGCGCTTGAAAATTGCCGTCAGCGTATCGAGACATTCTTCGAGCCGTACGGTCTTGATATGGAAGGCGTCAGCCCCGGCAGCAAGAAAAGCCAGGCGGTCACGCGGGTTCACGCTCGCCGTCAGCACCACCACCGGCAAACGCGCATGGACCGGATGCCGGCGCACCTGATGCAGGAATGTCAGGCCATCGACGCCGGGCAGATTGAAGTCCAGCAGCATGAAGGCAAACACGCCATCGGCAGCGGCGTCGAGCAGGCGCAATGCCACGTCCGCATCCGGCGCACTGGTAATGGCCATCGTCACGCCGGCGCGCGATGCGGCCGCGCATACGGTCTCGATATCATCGTCGGAATCGTCGACCACCAGAATGGCTTGCTCACCCATGAGCGTGCACTTGCGCGGGCGCGGCAAGGCCGGGCGCTTTCAGCGTGAAATAGAAGGTCGCACCGACGCCCGGTTCGGCATCGAACCAGATGCGCCCATGATGCTGTTCGACCAGCTTGCGCACGACGGCCAGGCCGGCGCCGGCACCACCGCCGTAAGCGTCGCGCGGGTGCAGCCGCTTGAAGATCTGGAACACGCGGTCGCAGTGCCGGCTCTCGATGCCGATGCCGTTGTCACGCACGAAAAAAACCAACGGTGTCGTGCCGTCGTGGTCCAGGTAGCCAATCTCCAGCCACGGTGCCGGCTTATCGTTGTACTTGAGCGCATTCGAGATCAGGTTGGCGAACACTTCACGCACCCGGATCCGGTCGCAGGCGAGTATCGGCATCGGCCGGGGAATGCGGACTTCGAGGCCGCTCACGGCCAGCCTTGAGCCGAGCATTTCCAGCGCCTCGGCCACCACCGCACCGAGGTCGACTTCCTCGTAATCCAGCCCGATCCGGCCGATGCGGGCATAGTTGAGCAGCGCATCGAGCAGGTTATCCATGCGCAGCGTCAGGCGCATCACCGTGCCGAGATGCTCGCTGCCGGCATCCCCCAGCAAACGGCCGGCATCGACCTCTTCCTTGAGCTGATAGGCATTCTTGTAAATCCCGCGCAACGGCTCTTTCAGATCATGCCCGGCCACATACGCAAAGGCATCGAGTTCGTCATTGCTGCGTACCAGGTCGCTATTGGTTTTATCGAGCTGCTCGGCACGGCCGATGACCATGTCGGCGATCCATTGCCGCAACTTTTGCGCCCCATCGATCTCGACCGGCTTCCAGGGCATCGCACGCCCGCGGACCTCTTCCTGCCAGAGATCAAAGCTGCGCCGTGGTGTCAGACGCGCACCGTGTGGTCCCGTCACCGTCGGCTTGTCGTAGGGATTGCCACTCCAGTTGAACACCTGCTTTTGTTCCGGCCGGAACCAGAACAGCAAATCGCCTTGCAGCGAGCGTGACACGGCGATGGCCAGCAAGCCGCTGGCCACGTCGGCGTACTGCGCCGCCGGGGCGAACAGACTGCCCAGCGCATCGGTGACGACCAGCTGAGCGCCATTGCCCTCGCGGGCCAGCTGTTGGCGCACCCAGCCTGCCAGCGACTGCAGCTGCAGCGTAGACGGCGTCTGCCCCGACGTGAGCCACTGGTCATGGTGGCGCAGCGCGATACCACCGGCGTCGATGCCATCGAGTAGGCCGGACCGGTCAGACGCGTCGAACGCTTCCATCAGTGCCGTCAGTTCGCCGCGGGTTGCCGCTCGCGTCATGACGCCGTGATGGACCGCGTCGATGCGGGCCTGGTACTGCGCATGTTCGCGCGTTTCGGCACCGGTGATTTCAAGCGAGGCTACCTGGCCGATGAATTCGGCGGCGGCGCGCTGGTGGTACGGCATCACCGTCGGTGTGTAGTGGTGGCAGACCACCAGCCCCCACAACACGTTGTCGCGCAGGATGGGCATGGTCAGCGTAGCGGCCACGCCCATATTGGTCAGGTATTCGGTGTACATCGCCGAAGCGCCGCGCAAGGCGCAATGGGTCATGTCCAGCGGTGCGCCGGACGCCGGATCAAGCAGGGGCACCAGTTCACACAACTCGCCCCGCGCATCCGGCAGCGGACGCACGCCGATCTGCTTGAAAATCTCGCGCGCCGGCTTCGGGATATCGCTGGCCGGATAGCGCAAGCCCAGCCAGGTGTGTAGGTCCGGCCGGTGGGAATCCGCCACAATTTCGCCGGAATCGTCAGCATGGAAGCGATACACCATCGCCCGGTCCAACCCGGTAGTGCTGCGCACTTCCTCGGCGATAGCCTGGCAAAACGAAGCCAGTGACGGGCTGGCACGCAGGCGTGCCATCGTGGACTTGACGCGCGAATAGTAGTCGCGCTCGGAGAGCGGCCCACGGCGATCACGCCCGGTTGGTTCGAGTTCAACGATCAGCACGCCGCCAGCCAGATGCACGCTGATATCAAGCGGCTCGGTATCGGCCGGCATGCCCGGCACGCGCTCTGTCATGGCATAGGTCGGATTGCCTTCCAGGCCGCCGATCCCGATGAGCCGGGCGATACGCTGCGCCACCGCCATGCCGAGCACGTCCGCCAGTGCAGCGCCAAGTACCTGCGCGACCGGGCGGGCAGTCCACTGCGCGCAGTTGTCACTGACCTGGGTCACGATCAATGCGACCGGGTCCATCGCCAGCAACATGCCGTGACTCTGGATGCATCCCGGCGTGCTCACCGGTTCGTCGTCGCACTGCGCCAGAGAAGCACCATGACGTTTGGCGCTGTACGGAAAGGGCAAGCTGGTGGTCGGGATCATACGGGCACTCCAATTGACGGTGTATGGCTTCACATGCTGCACCCGTAACGAAGTTACAAGTCACTCTGAGTCTGATGGAGCAGTGCAACTAAAGTCAGTAATTATTAGCCGTAGAGCAGCAGTCGTTGCGACCGGTACGAACCGGCCTGCTTGCCGGACGCTTCGCCGCGATAGGCTGGCGCGGTCCCGGTGAATTATATTTTCTAAAAAGCAATCAATTCTGGTGTTGGCAACTGGTAGTGACTACACTCGGCAGTCTGAAAGTAGGTTGCCCAATTCACCTCGAAAGCATCTCCCCATGAGCGAGCAACAACGCCCTCCACGGATGTCCACCGGTGTCCCGGGTTGCGACGAAATTCTCGACGGCGGACTGGTCGCCGGGCGCTGCTATCTGATCGGCGGATCGGCCGGTGCCGGCAAGACCATCTTTTCGCTGCAATGGCTGCGCGCCGGCTTGCAGCGCCATGAAAAATGCCTGTACATCACGTTGTGCGAACCCGGCCCCGAGATCATCCGCAATGTCTCCGGCTTCGGCTGGGATCTCGCGCAGATCGCCATCATGGACCTCTCGCCCAGCGGCATCGAACTGGCCGATGATCCGGGCGAATACCATATTTTTCCGCCCGGCGAAGTCGAAAGCGCGCCGCTCTGGAAATCCATTTACGACGCCGTGCGCAGCGCCCGGCCCGACCGGCTGGTGATCGATTCGGTGACCCAGTTGCGTTATCTGGCCACCGACGAATACCAGTTCCGCAAGAACATCCTGGCGCTGGTGAACTTCCTCAACGGCAGTGGCACCACCTCGCTGCTGGCTTTTGATCCGACCGAGATGGTGCGCGACACCTCGGTCGCGCTGGCCGTCGATGGCGTGATCCGCCTGAGCAAGGATATTTCGGCCGGACTGGGGATCGGCCTGCGCAGCCTGGAAGTCGAAAAACTGCGCGGTTCGGGCTTTATGTCAGGCCGCCATCCGATGCGCATCACCGGCAACGGCATGCATGTCTTTCCGCACCGCATCGAGCACACCGGCACGCTCAATCCGGGCGACCAGATGATGTCATCGGGCATTACCGAACTCGATCAATTACTGGGCGGCGGCCTCGAATCCGGCACCACGACGCTGCTGACCGGCCCGACCGGCACCGGCAAAAGCACGCTGGGCACGCAGTTCCTGGCGCATCACGCCCGGCGCAGCCGCGCGGTGCTGTTCACGTTCGAGGAACCGGCCAGCTTCATCATGGCGCGCAGTCGCGGCATCGGTGCGCCTATCGATGACGTGGTGGCCTCCGGCGCGCTGAAGATCGTGCGCATCAATCCGATCGAACTCTATCCCGATGAATTCCTGGCCGCGATCCGCGACGCCGTCGAAATCGATGGCTGCACGATGGTGATGATCGACAGCCTGCGCGGCTACCTGTTTGCGATGGAAGAATTCGGCAAGCCGCAGGCGCACATCCACAACATGGTCACCTACCTGTCGCGCAACGGCGTATCGACCTTGCTGATCAATGAAGTTGAACACATCACCAGCACCAGCCTGAAAGCCACCGACCTCGGCGTGAGCCATTTGGCCGATAACATCATTTTGCTGCGCTATGCCGAATACGCCGGCCAGGTCATCAAGATCGTCGGCTGCCTGAAAAAGCGCATCGGCAATTTCCAGCCCGAGCTGCGCCAGATGAAAGTCAGCGCCTCCGGCATCGAGATCAGCGAGAAGCTGCAGCACCTGCAGGGCATCCTGACCGGCGTGCCGGGTTTCAAGCAAACGGACTGAACGATGAACCGCTCACCGACTCTCGCGACGATAGGCCTGCTGATCGCCGATCCGACCGATCGCCGCCTGCTGACGCAGTTCCTGCAGCAAACCGGACATCAGGTGCAGATCCTGCAGCCGTCCGCGCTGAGCGCCGGCAACGTCGATGCGGCGTTGTGCATCACCGATGAGCAGGCCGCGCGCCGGCACGGGCGCGCCCTGCTCGACCTCAAACAGCAGCTACGACCGCTGTATTTTCCGGTCCTGCTGACGCTCACCGGCAACCAGCGCGCCACCGGCTGGCTGCGCACCGGCTTTGATGATGTGCTGCGCCTGCCGCTGAACAAGGATGATTTGCTGGCCCGGCTCGAAGCCTTCCTGCGCCTGCGCCGCCATTCCGAAGAATTGCAACGCGATAGCGACCTGCGCTACCGCAGCACCTTTGACCTGGCACCGGTGGGCATAGTCCACACCACGCCAGACGGCAACATCACGCTGGCCAACCCGCGTTTTGGCGCGATGCTGCTTCTGTCCGGAACGGCTTTACCGGACCGCAAAATCACTGACATGGTCGCCGGCGAAGACCGCAACCAGATGCAGGCCGCCATTACTGCCTTGCTGGCCGGTGGCCAGACCGAAACCGCCTCTTTCGACCTGCGCTTCGCGCGTCACGATGGCAGCTTGCTGTGGACCAGCGTGACGCTGTCGCTGGTGCGCGGCACCGGCATCGCGCCACGTCATTTGCTGGCACTGATCGAAGACATCAGCCTGCGCAAGGAAATGGAACAGGCGCTGCGTGAATCGGAGCGCTTCGTCAGGGCCACCATCGATGCACTGTCCGAACACATCTGCGTGGTCAATGAAACCGGCCGGCTGCTGGCGGTCAACAAGGCCTGGGCAAACTACGGCAACGACAGCGACGAGGTCACCGCGATTGACTGGCGTGGCTTCAATTACCTGACCATGTGCGATGCCGCAGCCGCGAGTGGTCTCGAGGACGGTCGCCTGCTGGCGCAAGGCATGCGCGCCGTACTGGCCGGTACGCAGGAAGACTTCCATTACGAATACCGTTGCGGCACGGCGGCCAGACCGAGCTGGTTCCTCGCCAGGCTGACGCGCTTTCCGCAGGGCGGACCGATGCGCGTCGTGGTCTCGCACGAAAACATCACCGACAGCAAGCTGGCGCAAAAGCACCTGACCTACCTGGCTCACTACGACAACCTGACCGGTTTGCCGAACCGGGTGCTGTTCTATGACCGCCTGAAGCAGGTACTGCTGCAGGCCGAACGCAGCAACTGGATGGTGGGCGTGATGTTCATCGACCTCGATCATTTCAAGGCGGTCAACGATACGCTGGGGCACGCGGCCGGTGACACGGTGCTGCAACAGGCCAGCCGGCGCATCCTCGACAGCCTGCGCGCCAATGACACCGTCGGGCGTCTGGGTGGCGATGAGTTCGGCGTATTCCTGCCGGACCTGGCGACGCCACAGGATGCCGCCATGCTGGCAGGAAAAATCACGCAAGCCCTGTCGCTTCCCTTCGTGATCGCCGGTACCGAACTGTTTGTCACGCCCAGCATCGGCATCACGCTCTATCCGCGCGATGGCAATACCGCCGACGTGCTGATCTCCAGCGCCGATACGGCGATGTACCGGGCCAAGGAACTCGGCCGCAACGGCCATCAGTTTTTTACGCCGCACATGACGGCGCGGATGAGCGTACAAAGCCGCCTCGAAAGCAGCTTGCGCAAGGCGCTCGAGCGCCAGGAACTGTCGCTGCATTATCAGCCTCAGGTCGACATCGCCAGTGGCCGTATTACCGGTGTCGAGGCCTTGCTGCGCTGGCACCATCCCGAGATGGGAATCATCTCGCCGGCGCAGTTCATCCCGATCGCCGAAGACACCGGGCTGATCGTGCCTATCGGTGCCTGGGTGATGCAGGCAGCATGCCGCCAGAACATGGCATGGCAACGGGCCGGCCTGGCCCCGATCGTGATGGCGGTCAACCTGTCGGCACGTCAGTTCAAGCACAACGACGTCGAAGCGATGGTGCGCGACGTCCTGCTGGACACCGGGCTCGATGGCAGGCATCTGGAACTCGAAGTGACCGAGGGCATCGTGATGGAAAACACCGAAGCACTGATCGTCACAATGGATGCGCTCAAGGCCATCGGCGTACGCCTGTCGCTGGACGACTTCGGTACCGGCTATTCCAACCTGGCCTACCTGAAACGTTTTCCGCTCGACACCATCAAGATCGACCGCTCGTTCGTCAGCGGCATCGGCCAGGGCGACGATGCGGTAATCGCTGCCACCGTCATCACGCTCGGACATCACCTGAACCTGACGGTCATTGCCGAAGGCGTCGAAACCCCGGACCAGCGCAACGTGCTGCAACAACTGGGCTGCGACATCATGCAGGGCTACCTGTTCAGCCGGCCGCTGACGGCCGAAGCGACCACGGCCTTGCTGTGGCAACACCAGCCCGGATGATCCGGAGGCGGTTTGCCTGTGCTACAGTGCGCCGCATGAGAGCGACTTTCCACACCTTGATGATCTGGCTGATGCTGCTGGCAATCCCCGTACAGGGTTTTGCTGCAGCCACCATGCTCTTGTGTGAACCGGTCGCAGCCATGACTCCCGCCGATGCAAGCGCCGGACCGCACGATCACGCGGCAATGCTGGCGGCACAATCTGCCGATGAGCCGGACCAGCCGGACCAGCCGGCCAGCTCCGGTCATCACACTGCCACCAAATGCGGCAACTGCGCCGCCTTCTGCATTGGCGTCGTGATGATCACCTCGACCCAACCCGCCTTGCCGGCACTTGACTTCCCGTCGCAAGCGGTGGCTACCTCGACCGCCCTGCTGACCTCGGTCATTCCCGCCCATCCCGAACGCCCCCCGCAAGTCCGCCTCGCCTGATTCCGGTTAATCCCTGCCCGCACTGCGGACAGGCCTTCTCCTTCTGATTCCCGAGGTTGATCATGAAATACCCCATTGCCTGCGCCATGGCGACTCTGTTGCTGGGCGGTTGCGCCAGCTTTTCGCCGGACGGCGGTTTTGACACCGTCACCAGCGCCACCCGCGACCGGCTCGGCAAGGACACCCGCATCGTCCGTACCGACGCCGATGTCGCTGCCCTGGCCGGCACCCTTGCACCACTGCTGGCAACCCCGCTGTCGGTCGATAGCGCGGTACAGATTGCGCTGCTCAATAACCGCGGCCTGCAAGCCACCTACCAGCGACTTGGCGTGGCCGAAGCCGACCTGGTCCAGGCCGGCCGGCTGCAGAATCCGCGCTTCGGTTTCAAGCGCTCCCATGAAGGCAGCGACGTGCTGGTCGACCGCAGCCTGACCATCAACCTGGTCAACCTGCTGACCGCGCCGCTGGCCACCCGCATCGAAAGCCGTCGCTTCGAGCAGACCCGCCTGCAGGTCGCCGATGCCGCCTTGACCGTCGCGGCCGACACCCGTCACGCCTATTACGGCGCGCTCGGCGCAGCGCAGCAACGCACCTACGCCCGGCAAGTCAGCGACGCTGCCGAAGCCGGTGCCGAGCTCGGTACCCGCATGGCCAAGGCCGGCAACTGGAGCACGCTCGACATGGCGCGCGAACAGAGCTTTCATGCCGACGCGATTACGCGACTGGCGATGGCCGACAAGGATGTCCTTGCCAGCCGCGAAAAACTGGTCCGGCTGCTCGGCCTCGATAGCGCCAGTGCGTTCACGCTGCCGGATCGTCTGCCGGACTTGCCGGTTGCTGCCATCGCGCTGAAGCAGGTTGATCAGATTGCGCTGCGCGAACGGCTCGATATCCAGGCCGCCAAATTGCAACTGCAAGCCACCGCAGCCTCGCTGAACCTGACCCGCAGCACGCGCTTCGTCAATGCACTGGAAATCGGCGGCGTGCGCAACTCGGCCAGCGGCAATCCCCCCGAAACCGGTTACGAGCTGAGCCTGGAAATCCCGCTGTTCGACTGGGGCACGGCGCGTGTCGCCAAAGCCGAAGCGACCTACATGCAAGGCGTCCACCAGCTGGCCGACACCGCTATCGCGGCGCGCAGCCAGGCCCGCGAAAGCTACGGCAATTACCGCGTCTCGTATGACCTCGCGCGCCATTACCGTGACCAGGTCATGCCATTACGCAAACGTATTTCCGACGAAACCATGCTGCGCTACAACGGCATGCTCATGAGCGTATTCGAGCTGCTGGCCGATGCGCGCGAGCAGTCCGGTGCCGCCCACGGTTACATCGGTGCCCTGAAAGATTTCTGGATCGCTGACAGCGATCTGCAAGCCGCACTTGGCGGACGCCTGCCGTCCGCTCCTGATGGAGAAAAAAAATGAATTCACGTCGCAACTTCCTCTCCGGCAGCGTCGCCACGATGCTGGGCGCCGCCCTTGTCACCAAGGCTGGTGCCGCCAGTTTGCCCGAAGCCCCGCTGCAATCCAGCGCCGCCACGATGCCACCATTGATGCCGCCGAACGGCCGGCCGTACAACCCGGTGGTCACGCTCAATGGCTGGACACTGCCCTGGCGTATGAAGGACAACGTCAAGGAATTCCATCTGGTAGCCGAACCGGTAGTGCGTGAAGTCGCGCCCGGTATGACCGCCAACCTGTGGGGTTACAACGGCCAGAGCCCGGGCCCGACCATCGAAGTCGTCGAAGGCGACCGGGTGCGGATTTTTGTCACCAACAAACTGCCCGAACACACCAGCATCCACTGGCATGGCCAGGAACTGCCCAATGGCATGGACGGCGTGACCGGCCTGACCCAGCCCGGCATCGCGCCCGGCAAGACCTTCGTCTATGAATTTATTGCGCGCCGCCCCGGCACTTTCATGTACCACCCGCATGCCGATGAAATGGTGCAGATGGCGATGGGCATGATGGGCAGCTGGGTCACGCATCCGAAAAATCCGGCGCAACACCGGGTCGACCGCGATTTCGTGTTCCTGCTCAACGCCTACGACATCGAGCCCGGCGCACGTGTGCCGAAGGTCAGCACGATGCTCGACTTCAATCTCTGGACCTTCAACAGCCGCGTCTTTCCGGGCATCGATCCACTGGTGGTGCGCCAGGGCGACCGGGTCCGCATCCGCGCCGGCAACCTGACCATGACCAACCATCCGATCCACGTGCACGGTCACTCGTTCGAAGTCACCGGTACCGACGGCGGCTGGGTGCCTGCCACCGCGCGCTGGCCGGAAGTGACCACCGATATTGCCGTCGGTCAGATGCGCGCCATCGAGTTCGTTGCCGACGCCCCGGGCGACTGGGCGCTGCACTGCCATAAATCGCATCACACGATGAATGCCATGGGCCACAACGTGCCGACCATGATAGGCGTCGACCACAGCGGCGTTGCGCAAAAGATCAATGCACTGGTGCCGGATTACATGGTGATGGGCGACAAGGGGGGCTCGATGGGCGGCATGCAGATGCCCTTACCTGAGAACACCTTGCCGATGATGAGCGGCGACGGGCCATTCGGCGATATCGAGATGGGCGGCATGTTCACCGTGCTCAAGGTCCGCACCGGGCAGGCCCGCAACGACTACAAGGACCCCGGCTGGTACAAGCATCCACCGGGAACACTGGCACGCGAATGGACCGGCCCGATGCCGGCCGCCGACGCCGCCAAGGCACCACCCGCCGATGTCAACACGCTCGATGTCAAGCGCGGCAGCATGCCGGGCATGCATCATTAACCAACTGGAGTACGCCATGTTCAAGCGAACCGTCTTTGCTATTTTTATACCCCTTCTCGCTGCCGTTATGGCGCCGGCAGCACTTGCCCACGGTGCCCTGAAAGAAGCCAGTCCGGCAGCCGGTGCGGTGCTCGACACCCCGCCGGCGCAGATCCGCCTGCAGTTCAATGAGGCGCTCGAAGCCGGCTTCAGCAAGATCACGCTGACCGATGCCAGCGGTGCGGTATTGGCGACTCCTTCTGCCGGGGTCGAAGCAGGCCATCCGGAGAGCCTGGTGCTGATACCGCCAGCGCTGGCTGCCGGCACCTGGCAAGTGCATTGGTCGACGCTCACCCGCGACGGGCACCGGACCAAAGGTGACTATGTATTCCAGGTGAAATAATGATCGCTCTGGTAGTGGCGCTCAATCTCGCACTGGCCGTGCTGGTGGGTGCCTCGCTGGCCAGCACGTGGCTGGCGGGACAAACCTCAGGCTGGGCCATCGCTGCTGCGCGCCAGGTCCACACCACCGCACGTATCGCCAGTGTCCTGACGCTGCTGGCGAGCGTGCTGGTGCTGTGGTTTCAGGTCGCGGTGATGACTGAACTGCCGCTACTGGCGGCGGTACCCGCAGTAATCCTGGTCCTGTCAGGGTCGCATTTCGGGCTCTGCTGGCTGGCCGGCTGCGCGGCACTGGTGGCCATCATCGTCCTGCAGGCGTCCAGCCGGCACGGTGCCGGCCATCCCGTCGTTGGCACCGGCATCGCTTGTGCGCTGCTTATCTTTGCCATCAGTCGCGCGCTGGTCAGCCATGCCGTGATGGCCGGTGACTGGAGCTGGTCCGTCGCCATTGAAACCGTGCATCTTCTGCTGGTCAGCGCCTGGGTGGGCATGGTTCTGGTGGCGGGCTGGATCGTTCTGGCACGATCACCCGGAACCACGCTTGCTGATCTGGGCAGCTGCAGGCGCTATGCGAATACCTTGTCGCTTGCTGCCATGCTGGCCCTGGTCGGGATCGTGCTGACCGGGGCCTTTAATGCCTGGCGCGCGATGGGCGACATCACGCAGCTGGTCACGACAAACTGGGGTCTGACATTGACCGCCAAGCTGGTGTTGGTCGGCGGTGCCATCGTGCTTGGCGCGATCAATCGCTGGTGGCTGGTGCCGGCCTTGCTGGACGGGCCGGACAGCCTCAAGGCCTGCCGGCGATTTGCGATTAACCTGCGTATCGAAGGCGTGGTGCTGATACTGGCGCTGATCGCTGCGGCCTTGCTCAGTGCCGGTTCGCCACCCAGCGACTGACTTGTGACATTTTTTCCGGAAAGCCAACATGAACCAGAAACCAGATAGCACCTGCTGCGCCGGCCATGCCAGTCCGGCAGCGCCTGCCGACAAGCCGTACACCGATCCGGTGTGCGGCATGAAGGTTGCCGCCAATCCCGAAAAAACCGTCACCCATGACGGCGCCGATTACCATTTTTGCAGCCAGGGGTGCGTGACCAAATTCAAGGCCGATCCGGACAAATACCTGAGCCCGCAAGCTCCCGTGGCAATGGCTGCCGGGACCGTTTTCACGTGTCCGATGCACGCAGAAATCCGCCAGGTCGGCCCCGGCTCCTGCCCGCTGTGCGGCATGGCGCTTGAACCGCTGGAAGCCAGCGCCGAAGACGACACCACCGAGCTTGATGACATGACGCGCCGGCTCTGGATCAGCGTCGCACTGACGGTGCCGCTAATGCTGCTGACGATGGGCGACATGCTGTTCGGCACGCCGCTCCATGAGCGACTCGGCATGATGCTGTTCAACTGGTTGCAGGCAGGGTTGGCGACGCCGGTCGTGCTGTGGGCCGGCTGGCCGTTTTTTACGCGGGCCGCTGCGTCGTTCCGGACCTGGAACCTCAATATGTTCAGCCTGATCGGTCTTGGCACCGGGACGGCTTTTGCATTCAGCATGGTCGCGCTACTGTTTCCGGGCTTGCTGCCGGCGGCGTTCCTGATGGATGGCATGGCACCGCTGTACTTTGAAGCAGCAGCCGGCATCACGACACTGGTACTGGTCGGGCAGGTGCTGGAACTGCGCGCCCGCGCGCGCACCAACAGCGCGATCAAGGCGCTGCTGGCGCTGACCCCCGACACGGCGGTGCGCTTGCGCGACGATGGCAGCGAAGAAGACATCGCCCTCGATCAGGTGGTGCCGGGCGACCGCTTGCGCGTCAAGCCGGGTGCGCGCATTCCGGTCGATGGCGAAATCCTCGAAGGCCACTCCAATGTCGATGAATCGATGATCAGCGGCGAGCCGGTCCCGGTCGAAAAATCGGTCGGCAGCAACGTCGTCGCCGGCACCGTCAATCAAACCGGTACCTTCGTTTTCACGGCCAAAAAAGTCGGTGCTGATACGCTGCTGGCGCACATCATCACGCTGGTCAATGCGGCCAGCCGCTCGCGTGCACCGATCCAGAAACTGGCTGATACGGTGGCCGGCTGGTTCGTGCCCGCCGTGATGCTGGTGGCGCTGCTGGCGTTCGGGTTGTGGAGCTGGCTCGGGCCGGCACCGGCGCTGGCGCATGCGCTGGTGGCGGCGGTGTCGGTGCTGATCATTGCCTGTCCGTGCGCGCTCGGGCTGGCCACACCGATCTCCATCATGGTCGGCATCGGTCGCGGTGCGCAACAAGGCATCCTGATCAAGGATGCCGAGGCGCTGGAACTGATGGAAAAAGTCACCGCGCTGGTCATCGACAAAACCGGCACGCTGACCGAAGGCAAGCCGCGCGTGCAGCAGGTCACTGCTGCTGACGGGTACGACGACGCGCAGGTGCTGGCGCTGGCAGCGGCACTCGAAACCCGCAGCGAGCATCCGCTGGCGCAAGCCATCGTCGATGAAGCCGCCCAACGCAAAGTGACCGTCGGGAGTGCTAGCGATTTTGTGTCACTCACCGGCCTCGGTATCCGCGGGCAGGTCGACGGCCAACGTGTCGCGATCGGCAATGCGGCGCTGATGGCGCAGGAACAGGCCGATACCGCGCCGCTGCAAGATCGCATCAAGGAGCTGCAGGAGAAAGCGCATACGGTGATGCTGCTAGCGGTCGACGGCAAATTCGCCGGACTGGTCAGCGTCACCGATCCGGTCAAGCCGACCGCTGCACCGGCCATCGCTGCCCTGAAGGCAGCCGGCCTGCGCATCGTGCTGCTGACCGGCGACAACCCGGCCACGGCAAAGGCGGTCGCGGAGCACCTCGGGATTACCGAAGTCCATGCCGAAGTCATGCCCGAAGATAAATACCAGCATGTGCGGCGACTGCAAGCCGACGGCGCGATCGTCGCGATGGCCGGCGACGGCATCAATGACGCGCCGGCGCTGGCACAAGCCGACGTCGGCATCGCGATGGGCACCGGCACCGAAGTGGCGATGCAGAGTGCGCGCATCGTGCTGGTCAAGGGCGACCTGTCGGGCATCGCCGAAGCGCGCCTGCTGAGCCGCGCGACGATGCGCAACATCCGCCAGAACCTGGTGTTCGCGTTCGGCTACAACCTGCTCGGCATTCCGCTGGCCGCCGGCGTGCTGTACCCGTGGTTCGGGCTGCTGCTCAGTCCGATGGCAGCCAGTGCGGCGATGGCGCTCAGTTCGGTATCGGTAATCACGAATGCGTTGCGGCTCAAGGGCAAGTCGTAACAAGCAGGCACCGGGCCGTGGACCTCAGCGCGCAAACGGACTGAGCCGCAAAAACGTCGGCAGCGCCGCCGCCGCGCCGCGCGTGCCGACCGCGCCGATGCAGCGCATCACATCCTTCGCATTGCCGGCGGCATCGGTGACGACGGCGCGTGCATCCCCCTCCTGACCATCCGGCACGCAGATCGACGGATGATCGAACGGCGCGCGCTGGAAGCGCACCCGCTCATCGGTCAGGCTGAGCAGGAACGCGACCAGATCATCCTTCTGCGGCTGGGTCAGTCCGAGCGGACGCATGGTGGGGTCCGGTACCGGCTGGTTGGCCGCAGTAAAGTCGCCGCCCCGATTATAAAAATCGACCACCTGCATCAGCGTGGACTTGCCACCGTTATGGAAATACGGCCCGGTCAGTTCGACATTGCGCAGCCCCGGTGTCTTGAAAGCGCCATCGATGGCCAGCGGCGCACCGGTCGTAACCGGCACTTCCTTGGCCGGATCGAATCCGCTGCCGAGCAAGGCGGTCTTACCGGCGATCGCCATGCGGGTTTCCGAGAGCGGATTGCCGAACGGATCAAGCCCGCCGACACCGGGATCGTCGGCAGTCGGCCGCACGCCGGTATTGAAAAAGCCATTGTCATAACGGAACACCGAGTTGTTCGCACCGGGACGCTGGTCGAGCCGGCCTTCTGCCGTCACGTTGGACACCGATGCGCTGGTCAGTTCAGGCCCGGCATGGCAACGCACGCATTGCGCCGGCCCCCGGAAAATCGTCAGTCCGCGCACCTGCTGCGTAGTGAGTGCCTGCTTGTTGCCTGCCGCGTAACGATCGAATGGCGTGTCGTCGGACACCAGCGTGGCCTGGTACAACTGCACCGCCAGGCTGAAAAACAGCGAAAAATTGGCTTCGGCCTGCGAGATCTGGTCGCCGTTCTGCGGCCGCTGGCTGCTGCGGTCGTGACGGCTACGTTCCAGATCGGACTGGCGCGCGCGCTGCACTTCGCCGGTGGCGACATTGATCCGCACGCCGGAACGCCAGTATTCCGGCCGGTAGGCTTGCTTTACCAGCTCCGCATAGGTCGGCGTATTGCGCGCCAGCGGGCCGAGTACGCTGTCATCCGGCGCGATACGCTGATCGGCCAGCAACTTGCTGCCGGCCAGCTTGCGACCCAGATTGGCAAAACTGCGATTGCGGCAACTCATTTCGTTTTCGCTCAGCGGCGGACCCGAGGCAACCGAGCCCAGCGCCGACCCCGACAACGTCATCCGGGCCGGTCGCACCACGCCATTTTGCAGGGTCCAGACCTGCGCATCGGTATTGCGTAGTCCAAATGGATCGATGCCGTTCGTCATGTTGTTGCCGCGGCCATCCCAGAAATTGCGAAAATTGAACACCGCATTGAAGATGCCGGGCGCATTGCGCGGCTCGACCCGGCGGGTATTGACGCCGCCCAGACTGAAGCCCGAACCGCCGTGGCCGACCACATCCGGCACGTTGCTGCAGCGGTCCGGTCCGCCACGGCTGTCGATGCCACCGAACAGCGTCGTCAGCACGCCCTGCGACGACACCACGTCGTTGACATCGCGACCGCGCGTGCCGGCCAGATCCGGATTGGCAAAGCGCGTCAGCGGAAAATCGGCTGCTGTCAGCGTCGCGTTCGGCCCGCCGAGCTGGAAGGTCTTGTCACCGGCCAGCAGACCCGGATTGATCTGGTTCTTGACGCGGTTGTCGGCACCGGCGTGGAAGTGGCAAGTGGCACAGGCAGTCTTGTTGTCGCTGCCGACCCGGGTATCCCAGAACAGCGCCTTGCCGAGCTGGATCGCGGCGCGCTTGTCCTGCACGATGGCGGCCAGCTGGTCGGGCGGCGGTGCCGGCACCGGTACGGTTTTCAGGGACGCCAGCGGTGCCGGTTCCCCGGTACTGGCCTGGGCTTGCAAGACACCCATGCCGACGGCCAGGCCAATCAGGCTGGCTTGCCGGACATGACGGATGACGCGCTGGCGCGCCGGTACACAAATT
Source organism: Actimicrobium sp. CCC2.4 (assembly GCF_034347385.1). NCBI lineage: Bacteria > Pseudomonadati > Pseudomonadota > Betaproteobacteria > Burkholderiales > Oxalobacteraceae > Actimicrobium > Actimicrobium sp. CCC2.4. Next base: position 193,668 of record NZ_CP133777.1, read on the forward strand.
TCCTCAGTGGTAATCATGGTGACTCCGTAGAACGATTACCTCCCTGATGGAGTTTTTTATGACTGCGGATGGTTAGACGTCGCTGGTCCGGTTTGTTCCGCCGCCACTGAAAGTACTTGCCGACGGTACCGCATCGAGTGTGAAACATGCGACCATCGGGGTCCTTTTTCCTGCCCCCCCCCGCCTGCGATCTTCTTATGCCCATCCCGGAACACAGCACCACGCAATGGCAATGGTCACGCTTCGACCAGCTAGGCCTGCACGACCTGTACGCACTGCTGGCATTGCGCCAGGCGGTCTTCGTCGTCGAACAGGCGTGCCTGTTCCAGGATATCGATGGAGCCGATCAGGCGTCGTGGCATTTGCTGGGCTGGCAGGTACGCGATGGCCAGCGCACGCTGGCGGCGTATTTGCGCTGCCTGCCGCCCGGCACCAAGTATCCGGAAGCCTCGATCGGCCGGGTTGTCAGCGCGGTATCCGCGCGCGGCACCGGACTGGGACGGGCATTGTTTTCAGAGGGACTGAAACACCTGCTGCAGGTCTGCCCGGGGCAGGCGATCCGGCTCGCCGCACAGCAGCGGCTGGAGGGTTTTTATGCCAGCTTCGGCTTCGTGACCTGTTCGGCAGCGTATCTGGAAGACGATATCTGGCATGTCGACATGCGGCGCCCGGCGGATGCCTAAAGTTTTTTCTGCCACATCAGCGCATCGCCATATTCGGCGTCCAGCTGATAGCCGGCATAGCCCATCTTGCGATACACCAATTGCGCATGCCGGTTGCCCTCCAGGACTTCCAGCGTGATCTTGCAGCAACCACGCTCCAGTGCGACCTGTTCGATGTACTGCATCAGTTGCTGCGCCAGCCGCTGGCCGCGATACGGTTCCAGCACCATCATGTCGTGGATATTGATCAGCGGCGCACAACTGAAGGTCGAAAACCCCTCGAAACAATTGGCCAGTCCAACGGCCACACCATCGACCCGGGCCAGCACACTGAAGGCGCCGGCGCGCGCAGCGAGTGCGGCAATCAGGTCGCGCTGGACATGCGCGGCCAGCGCTTCGGCGCCGCCGAATGGATCGCGTGCGTAAGCATCGAGCACGGCGATGACGTCGCGGGCATCGGCCGGATCGGCATAGTCAGCCAGCGTGATCTGTACCGTCGCGGCGCTCATCGGGTCACCACGTCACGCTGCATGGGCGCGAGGCCGGCCAGGAGCTTGTTCTGGATGCGGGAGGCGATATCTTGTCGCTCCATCGCGATCTGTAAATCTTCCACCAGCGCATAAAACTGTGCGGTCGTGATGTCGAGCCCGTCATGAATGGTCGCCATGTCCTTGCCGGTGTACTCGCAAGGACCGCCGGCGAGCATGCAGAACTGCTCGGCCAGTTTTTCTTTGAGGTGCGGGATATCGGCTTCACCCAGGCTGTGGCCCACCCGGGGATCGGCTTGCAACAGCGTCACGAAAGTCTCGACCAGTTGCGCGATCCCCTGCTTCTGTCCTAGCCCGCGATACACCTCGTCGCCCGCCAGCGCCGGCGCAGCAAGCGCCAGCAACAGGCACAACATGGCAATACGTTTCATCAGAAACCTCCTTGTAATGACAGATAGGCGCCGCTCTGGCGACGCGGATTAAAGATCGTGACGTCACCGAGCGTCACCCAGCCCAGCATGACCGACACATTCCGGTTCAGAAAATAGCCGACGAATACATCGGCCGCGTCTTTTTCCTTGTCCACCGATAGATTGCGCGGCTTCATCCGGTATTCGATACCGGCCACCAGCTGGCGATTGATCAGGTAGACCACGGAGCTCTCCAGCATGGGCTGGTAGCGATCGTGCAAGTCACCGCCAAAACCGAGCAGGCCGAACTGGTTGGCCTTGGTCGCGCGCAGCGTGGCATTGAGCAGCAGACTTTGATCCAGCAGGATTTTGGTGGCCGACAGCGTGACATCGATGCCGTGGTCGTTGCGCGCGCCAAGCTGGGTCACGCTGGTCACGCCGAGTGCATCGAGGCCACGTATGCCGCGGTTGCGCTTGTACTGGACGCCCAGCGCAATCTGCGGCAGCAGCCTGTCCTGGTCGGCCAGTGCATCGCCGGCGAGCTTGAGCTTGAGGCCGACGATATCCTGCGTGATCGCCAGTTGCGCCAAGGGTGCCAGACTGCCCTGCAGCTTCTGGCTGGCAAGCGAGATTTCAAAACGGTCGGCAAAACCGAAGGCCACGCCGGCCGAATCGATCGCGTAGTCCTGCGTGCGCACGCCGGTGTAGTGGACATTGCCGCCGTAACTGTCGCGCGTTCCGTAGCCGGTAATCAGCGCCCAAGGTGTCAGCCCGCCGCCGCCGGCACCTTCGATCTGGCTGGCACCGCCGAGCGCCAGCAACTTGCCCTGGTCGGGCAACGGCCACTGCGCCGCCGCCATGCCCGAGCAACCCGTCAGCACACTGGCAGCCAGCAAGTGACGCCATCGGCTGCGTGTGCTGATTGCTTGTATTTTCATGGTTTTCATTCTGGATATTGCCGCGCTGTAACAAGTCAGTGATTATGCCCACTTTCGGCGTACCGATGGGTAGCACCTTTCCGTCCTTGCGGATTCTATCGAATACCACCGCAATAGCATGGTGACTGAAAGTCATGGGAATTCGGTGATCGTCATGCGGAAGGTTTCAGCTATGATGTCCGCTGCCATTGTTGGCCAACATCACTATTTGCCGCACACCATGACCGAACTTCCTTGCCATGATGCTTTGCCCGCATCCGCGTTGATTGCCCCTAAGTGACTCCCGCCCATCCTCTGATGATGGAATCGTTGTTGCGACACATGGTTGAACTGACCGGACAGCGCGACCACCACCTGCTGGATGTGGCGGTCATTTCGGCGTTGCAGGAGATGGTCGGTGCCAGCCAGGTCCGGGTACTCGATATTTTCCGGGCCGGTGACGCGGCGATGATGCGGCCACGTGCCTGGATCATGCATGGCAAGGTGATCGCTATCGATGAGAGCACCGCGCACCAGCACGGCGATACCGCGCTGGCACAGTATCCGGTGCTGGTCGATTGCATTGCCCGACAGGGCGGCCGGGCCGAAGAAACCGGCCCCGAAGGCGAACACATTCTGTGGGTACCGATCTGGCAAAACGATATCGCCACGGCCTGTTTGCAGATTAGCGGCCTCACCGCCGTCGCACCGGCAACGCTGCACGTGATGGAAGGCATCCTGAGCGTCTACCGCAATTACCAGAACCTGCTCGATTACAGCGAACGCGATTCGCTGACCGGCCTGCTCAACCGCCGCACCTTCGACGAAAAATTCTCGCGCATGGTTGCCTGCAGCACGCCCGCCGACAGCACGCTGGCGAGCACCACCGAGCGGCGTCATCCGAACGATATCGAAGGACAGTGGCTGGCCGTGGTCGACATCGATCACTTCAAGCGCGTCAATGACCAGTTCGGCCATCTGTACGGCGACGAAGTCCTGATCCTGGTGGCCAACCTGCTGCGCTCGTCATTCCGTACACAGGACCGGGTGTTTCGCTTCGGTGGCGAAGAATTCGTGATCCTGCTGCGCTCGGTGTCGCTGGCCGATGCCCGCACCGCGTTCGAGCGGCTGCGCGCCAATATCGAAGAACACCACTTTCCGCAACTTGGCACCATCACGGTCAGCATCGGCTTTGTCAGTATCAGTTCATCGACGCCGGTGGTGATACTCGGTCACGCCGATCAGGCGCTGTATTTCGGTAAATCCAACGGCCGCAACCAGGTCTGCTTTTATGATGAACTGGTGCTGCGCGGCCAGCTGCATTCCGAAGTCATCAATGACCATGTCGAGTTCTTTTTTGACGACCATCCGGGCTGAAGGGCGCTAACACCGGCATCCGGTTTTTCTCAGGAGAGGCGCGACGTTGCCGCTTGCCGCACCGGCAATGCCAGTGTCGCCTCCAGCCCGCCACCGGCCGGATTGGCCAGCACCAGCGTGCCGCCATGGGCCTCGGCAATATTGCGCGCAATCGTCAGTCCCAGACCGGTGCCGCCGGTGTCACGCGAACGCGAGGTTTCGAGCCGGAAAAAAGGATCAAAGACGGCTTCGAGCTGATCCGGCGGCAAGCCCGGTCCGGCATCGCGAATACGGATCACGACCCGCTCCTGCTCGCGCACCACCGAGACCCGCGCCAGCCGACCGTACTTGATCGCATTGTCGAGCAGGTTGGTCAGGCAGCGCCGCAGCGCATTCGGTTGCGCCATCACGCGTACGCCGGACGGTCCCGTCAATTCCACATCCTGACCGGCATCAGTGGCATCGGCACACACGCTGTCGATCAGCGAATCGAGATCGAGCCGTTGCAACGGTTCCTGCGAATCCATGCTGCGCGCCAGTTCCAGCCCTTCGCGCACCATCGACTGCATCACACCCAGATCATCGATGAGCTTGGTGCGCAGTTCGCCGTCGCCGACTTTTTCGAGGCGCAGGCGCAAGCGCGTCAGCGGTGTCTGCAAGTCATGCGTGATGGCCGCCAGCATGTGAGTGCGGTGCTGGACCTGGCGACGGATGCGCGCCTGCATCGCATTGAAGGCGCTGGCGGCCTGGCGGATTTCGGTCGGACCGGTTTCGGGCAAGGGTGCGCGATCGAGATCACTGCCGAGTGCGCCGGCGGCTTCGGCCAGTTGCCGGATCGGACGCGCCGTCATGCGTGCCACCAGCCAGGCCAGCAAGCCGATCAGCGTCAGGAACAAGGCCAGATAAGCGCTCGGCAAACCGAGCGGCGGCTTGTCCTTGCCGCCGCCGGTCGAGCCGCCCGGCCGCAATTGCACCCGCAGCAGCTGGCCATCGCTCAGACCCACCAGAATCGACTGGCAATCGCCCGGATTGGCCCGCTCGAAACGCGGCAGGCGGGCCAGCCGGGGCTGGCAACCGGTCTGCTGTTTCAGGACGATCTGGCGATGCATGCCCAGGCGCGACTTGAGCAGATCGACCAGCGCGCCATCGCTGCCACCGAGTGCCTCGAGATCGTCGGCCATGCTGGCAGCAACGCCGAAATTGGTCGCCGTCTGCAGGATCACCGGCCGCACCTCCGGTGCCGCCTGATCGAGCGCCACCACCAGCTGGACCACCCGCTCGGCGCTGTGATTGAGGCGCATCTGGTTCATCGCCCCTTCCCGCTCGCGCTCTGCCAGCATTGCCGTGACACCGGTCGCCACCAGGATCCCGGCCAGCAGGATCACGAACACCCGGTTGGCAATCGATCCCAGAAAGTTTTTCAATGCCGGCTCTCGATCGATACCGTGGCCGACAGCACATAGCCTTCGTTGCGCACGGTCTTGATGATGCGCGGCGTACGGGCGTCGTCGCCGAGTTTCTGGCGCAGCCGGCTGATCTGGATATCGACCGAGCGGTCGAACGGATCGGCATCGCGGCCGCGCGTCAGTTCCAGCAACTGGTCGCGGTTGAGCACCCGGTTCGGGTGTTCGAGAAATACCTTGAGCAGGCGGAATTCGGCACCCGACAACGCCACCACGGTACCGTCTTCCATCACCAGATGGCGCGCCATCAAATCGAGCCGCCAGGTATCGAACAGCATGCTGTGCGCCTCGCTCAAGGCCATGTTGGGCGGCAGGGCGTTGGTCCGGCGCAGCACGCTGCGGATGCGGGCGAACAGTTCGCGCGGTTCGAACGGCTTGGCGAGGTAATCGTCGGCGCCCATTTCGAGCCCGAGGATGCGGTCCAGCGGTTCGCCACGTGCGGTCAGCATGATCACCGGCAGGCTCGATTGCGCGCGCAGATTGCGGCACAGCGTCAGGCCATCTTCGCCGGGCAGGGTCAGGTCGAGTACGACCAGATCGATGCGGGCGGTGTCGAGCATCTTGCGCATCTCGGTGCCATTGCTGGCCGTGAAGGTCCGGAAGCCATTGCCGTCGAGGTAATCGGCCAGCAAGGTGCGGATGTCGCGGTCGTCATCGACGACCAGAATTTGTGTCGGATTTTCCATGCGCTGATTATCACCACCCGCGCGCCGATCGGACAGCGGAATTTGTAGCGCCGGGTGACGCGGGATGGATGGGACATAGTGCGTTACAAAGCAGCGCCCGCTAGCCCGGCCAAGCCCCATCGGTTATCCTGAGCGCCTTCCGATTACTCCAACCGAGACCAACCATGGCCAATTACGTCTACACGATGAACAAGGTGGGCAAGATCGTCCCGCCGAAGCGCCAGATCCTGAAAGATATTTCGCTGTCCTTTTTCCCGGGCGCCAAGATCGGCGTGCTCGGCCTGAACGGGTCGGGCAAATCGACGCTGCTCAAAATCATGGCCGGCATCGACAAGGACATCATCGGCGACGCCGTACCGATGCCGGGTCTGAACATCGGCTACCTGCCGCAGGAGCCGCTGCTGGACCCGGAACAGACCGTACGCCAGGCCGTCGAAAGCGGCCTCGGCGAAGTCTTCGAAGCCAAGGCCAAGCTCGATGCGGTGTATGCCGCTTATGCCGACGAAGACGCCGATTTCGATGCGCTCGCCGCCGAACAGGGCCGGCTCGAAGCCATCATCTCGACCTCGGCCGGCGACAATCCTGAACAGCAACTGGAGATGGCCGCCGATGCCTTGCGCCTGCCGCCGTGGGACGCCAAAATCGGCGTGCTGTCAGGCGGTGAAAAACGCCGCGTCGCGCTGTGCCGGCTGCTGCTGTCGAAGCCCGACATGCTGTTGCTCGACGAGCCGACTAACCATCTGGATGCCGAATCAGTCGACTGGCTCGAACAGTTCCTGCAGCGCTTTCCCGGCACTGTCGTCGCCATCACCCATGATCGCTACTTCCTCGACAACGCCGCCGAGTGGATTCTCGAACTCGACCGCGGCCACGGCATTCCATGGAAAGGCAATTACAGCTCGTGGCTGGAACAAAAAACCAATCGCCTGAAGCAGGAAGAAGCCACCGAATCGTCGCGCCAGAAAACCATGAACCAGGAACTCGAATGGGTGCGGCAGAATCCGAAGGGCCGGCAAGCCAAGAGCAAGGCCCGGCTGGCGCGCTTCAATGAATTGTCCGAGCACGAATACCAGAAGCGCAACGAGACCAGCGAGATTTTCATCCCGGTGGCCGAGCGTCTGGGCAACGATGTCATCGAATTCAAAAACGTCAACAAGGCCTTTGGCGAGCGCCTGCTGATCGATGACCTCAGCTTCACCATTCCGGCCGGCGCGATCGTCGGCATCATCGGTCCGAACGGGGCCGGTAAATCGACCTTGTTCAAGATGATCATGGGCTTGGAGCAGCCCGATGGCGGCGAAGTGGCGATCGGCCAGACCGCGCGCATCTCGATGGTCGACCAGTCGCGCGATACGCTATCCGACAACAAGACCGTGTTCGAAGACGTCACCGGCGGCGCCGACATCCTGACGGTTGGCCGCTTCGAAATGCCGTCGCGAGCCTATCTGGGACGCTTCAACTTCAAGGGCGGCGACCAGCAAAAAATGGTCGGCACTTTGTCCGGCGGCGAACGCGGCCGGCTGCATCTGGCCAAGACGCTGCTCAAGGGTGGCAACGTACTGCTGCTCGATGAACCATCGAACGACCTCGACGTCGAAACCCTGCGCGCACTCGAGGATGCCTTGCTCGAATTCGCCGGCAGCGTGCTGGTGATATCGCATGATCGCTGGTTCCTGGACCGCATCGCGACCCACATCCTGGCCTTCGAAGGCAATTCGCACGTCGCCTTCTTCGATGGCAATTACCAGGAATACGAAGCCGACAAGCGCAAGCGCCTCGGCGAAGAAGGTGCCAAGCCGAAGCGGATCCGCTACAAGCCACTGACCACCTGACGCAGCCTGCCGCCCGACCCGGTCCGCCCGGTCGGGCAACGCACTTCCCTGCCTCCTGAAAGTCCCGCTCCCCATGTCCAAAGCAGTAAAAAGATCCCTCCCGCAAGCCATCGACCTCGGTATCCCCAAAGCCGGCTGGCGTCGCACCCTTTACACGATCATTTTTGAATCCGATACGGTCGCCGGCAAGCGCTTCGACCTGCTGCTGCTGGGCGCCATCGTGCTCAGCATCGGCGTGGTCGCGCTTGATAGCGTTGCCGTCATGACCGAGCGCTACGGCACCGTGCTCAATACCCTCGAATGGTTTTTCACGCTGGTGTTCCTGCTCGAATATCTGGCGCGGCTGTCCTGCGTGCGGCGGCCGGTGCGCTATGCGCGCAGTTTCTTCGGCATCATCGACCTGCTGTCTATCGTGCCCTCATTTCTGGCGCTGTTTTTCCCGGGCGCGCATGCCTTCCTCGATATCCGCATCCTGCGGCTGCTGCGTATTTTTCGTATTCTCAAGATGGTCGCCTACATCAAGGAGTATCAGCTGCTCGGGCAGGCGCTGGTGGCTAGCCGGCGCAAGATCCTGATCTTCCTGTCCTGCGTGCTGATGATCGTGATCCTGATGGGCACCGCGATGTACGTGATTGAAGGGGCCGAGAACGGCTTCACCAGTATTCCGACCTCGGTCTACTGGGCGATCTCGACGGTGACCACAGTCGGCTTTGGCGACATCACCCCGAAAACCGATGCCGGCCGCGCGCTGGCCTCGGTAATGATGCTGCTGGGCTGGGGCATCCTCGCGGTGCCGACCGGCATCATCAGTTCGGAGCTGACGGCGCAGCATTTTTCGGCCCGGCCGCTGCCGCGCGACTGCCCCGCATGCCTGAGCGAAGGCCATGAAGCAGAAGCCGTGTTCTGCAAGGATTGCGGCGCGACGCTGTAAGCCGGCGGGGTACTCCCGGCCTGGTCATGGCGTAGCACAGACAGGTTCATCAAGCGCTGGCGAACCATTCGGTGCAATGCCCTGCGGTTATTGCACCCTACAGTCTGGGCAATGATGGTGGGCGGGCTAGGCTTGCTGGGCTTTGCGGCGCGCCGTCGCCGCAGCGATGTGCGACTAGGCTGAGAACGACCCGACAGCCGGCCACTACTCCGGCTGAAGTTGCGCACCAACATAAACGCAACCCGCCAAGGTATCTGGACGACGCTGTTGCATAATGCACGCTGACATCGCTTCTAGCCACTTCATGGAATCTGCCGTTTTACCTCCTCTGCCACGTCCTTTGCTGCCCGCCCGCATCGCCCTGCCCATCCTGTTCATCCTGCTTGGTGCCGTTTTTGCCACCTGGGCGGCGCGCATCCCGGCGCTGCGCGATGCGCTGCAGCTCGGTGCCGCCGAGCTCGGGCTGGTGCTGTTGTGCAGCGGCGTCGGCGCGGTACTGTCGTTTCCGCTGGCGGCCTGGCTGCTGGCGCGACATGGCGCACGCCATGCGGCGCTCTGGTCCGGACTGGCCTTGTTGCTGCTCGTGCCGTGTCTGGCGCTGGCGCCGCGGATGGGCTGGCTGATGCTGGCGATGTTCGGCATGGGCTCGGCGACCAGCTGTTTCGATGTGGCCGTCAATGCGATCGGGGCCGAAGTCGAACGCTTGGCCGGCCGTTCGATCATGTCGATGCTGCATGCGTGGTTCTGCCTGGGCACCTTCAGCGGTGCCTTGCTGGGCAGCGCGATGGCGGGCTTGGACGTCACGCCGCTGTGGCATTTTTGTCTGCTGTCGGCCGGCTTCCTGCTGCCGCTGTGGCTGAGCTATCAGGCCTTGCCTGCGGACCGGATTGTCCCCGGCGCCGTCCGGCAGCAATTCGCCTTGCCGCATGGCGCACTGGTGGCGCTGGGCATGATCGCTTTTTGCGGCGCGATGGTCGAAGGCTCTATCGGTGACTGGAGCGGCATTTACCTGACCGATCAACTCGGTGTCGCACCCGGCGTCGCGCCGCTCGGTTACGCGGTATTTTCCGGCATGATGCTGCTGGCACGACTGGTCGGCGACCGCCTCAAGGATCGTCATAGCGCCCGTCCGGTGCTGGTCATCGGGGCCAGCATCGCCACCGTCGGCGTGCTGCTGGTGATCACTGCATCGCACACTGGCGTGGCCTTCGCCGGCTTTGCACTGATCGGCGGCGGGGTGGCAGCGGTCTTCCCGTTCATCTTCAGCGCTGCCGGCAGGGAAGGCCCGACCGCGCTGGCAGCCGTTGCCACGATGGGCTACAGCGGTGGCCTGATCGGCCCGCCCATCATCGGCTTTCTGGCCCACGGGCTGGGCCTGCAAGTGGCGCTCGGCTTTATCGGCGTACTGACGCTGATAGTCGCACTGGCAGCTGGCAAAGCCAGCTTGCTCAAATGAGGATGACGCCATGACCCGACTGAGTTCCGGACAGATCGTCCGGTTCCGCGAAGACGGCTACCTGGTCTTGCGCCAGCGCGTGACACCGGCCGACTGCGCCGCGCTGCGTGCAGTCGTCGGCGACGACCTGCAAATCGCCGCCGAGCCGGTCGAATACGAAGCCGATGTCGGCTATGCCGGCGCACCCGCCACCCGCGATGCGCCGGGTGGCCGCACGGTGCGGCGACTGCGCGGTGCCTGGCAGCGCCATCGGCTATTGCAGCAATGGGCGGCCGATCCGGCACTGATGGCGATGCTCGGACAATTGTTTGACCAGCCGGTGGTGCTCAATCTGGCCCATCACAACTGCGTGATGACCAAGCATCCCGACTGGGGCACCGCGACCGGCTGGCATCGCGATATCCGTTACTGGTCATTCACCGATGCCAACCTGATCACGGTCTGGCTGGCGCTGGGCCGCGAGGATGCCGGCAACGGCGGCCTGCAGGTGCTGCCCGGTTCGCACCGCTGGCAGATCGCACCGGACCAGCTCGATGCGCTCGACTTCCTGCGCCCCGACCTGGCGCGCAACGAGGCGCTGATGGCGCAAGGGGTCACCTTGTCGCTGGCTGAAGGCGACGTGCTGCTGTTCCATAGCAGCCTGTTCCATGCGGCCGGCACCAACAGCTCGGGCGAGCGCAAGTTCTCGGTCGCGTTTGCCTATCGCGGTGCCGACAATCTGCCGCTGGCGGGGTCGCGTTCGGCGGCTGCCGGCGAAGTCGCGCTCGACTGACATACGTCGTCAGCCCAAAAAAAAGCCCCCGACAAGTTGTCAGGGGCTGAAAACCGCACCGGAAAGGCGCGGGCAGGGAATCGTGGCCAGCTTGCCGGCTTAGCGCGGCAGGTCGTGGCCTTGTGTGGACGTGCTGTAGTACTCGTCTACCGTGGTGCGCCAGGTCTGGTCGGCCATGTCCGGCCAGTGGTCAGGGTCAAATCCGGGTGCCTGCTCCAGCTTTTCGCCATCGACATCGAGGACAAAACGCTTGTTGACGGTGTCGAGCATCAAGGCGCTCCATGGCACCGCAAACAGCTTTTCACCTATCCCGAGAAATCCGCCAAACGACAGCACCGCATAGGCAACTTTGCCCGAGCGCATGTCGATCATGATTTCCTTGACGTCGCCAAGGCTTTCGTCCTGACGGTTGTATACGTCTTCGCCCAGCAGCGTATCGGCACCCATCAGTTCGGGGCCGGGACCTTTGCCCGAGCTGGTGTCATACATGCCCAGCGAATCGCGTTCCAGGTAGCTCATTGCATCTCCTTGCAAACCTCAGGAAGAGCTTGAAGCATAGGAGACGGCGCGCGTCGGGTCTGTTCGACAGCGCACACAGGGAGTCAGGTTGGAAGCCGTCGTCCGGGCGGCACGCAGATGCAGCTCACCGGCCGGACTGGCGATGGTCGCGCTCAGGCGCATCGAAGTAATACGTCATGCGCTTGCGCGGGCTGAGATACGCATGGACTTCGCGCGACAACTGAGCCGGCTTCAGGCTGGCCGCCACCGAGAGTGCGGTCTCGTGCTGCAGGTCGAGGATGGTGGCTTCGTCTTTCGGCACGGCCGGATCGTAGATCAGCACCCAGGGTCGCAATGGCTGGGCCGAATTGACTGACACCACCATGCCCAGCGTGCCGTCGGACAGCCGCACCACCGTCCCCGGCGGATAAATGCCCATGCAACGGATGAACAGGTTCAGCGGCGCAATGTCGAACTGCCCGCGCTGCTGCGTGAACAATTGCGACAGCGCTTCATGCGGACTGAGCGAATCAGCCGGATTGTGCTGGTTGCACAGGTTGTCGTACTCGTTGACGATCGCCACCAGCCGCGCCAGCAGCGAAATCTGCGCCCCCTTCAGGCGGGCCGGATAGCCGCTGCCATCGACATGCTCGTGATGCTGGCGCAGCACCTCCATCGCCTTCGCCGACAACCCCAGCCGCACGCCGATCGGTTCGCCATAGGCGCAGTGCTGCTCGATCAGATTGCGTTCGGCGCGGTTGTACGGCTCGGTTTTTTGCAGCACGCGGTCCGGGATATCGGTCTTGCCGATGTCATGAAAAATGCAGCCGATGCCGAGCTGGCGGATGTCTTCGGCCGGCAAGCCGACTTCGCGTGCCAGCAGCATCGCCAGCACCGACACATTGAGCGCATGGAAATATAGGTCTTCGCCGACGGTCTTGTCGTTCATCAGGTGAATCGCGATGTCCTTGTGCGACAGGATGGATGACAGCATCTGGCCGACCAGCAGCTCGGCACTGGCGCGCGCTTCCAGCGGCCGCGAGAACAGCTTGCTGCCGATATCCTTGAGCGAACCGGCGGCGCGCACAAACTGGGTTTCGCAGGCGGCGGTTTGGGCGCGCTGCTGCAGGATGCGGGCGCGCCGCGCTTCGCGTTCGGCGGCCTGCAGAAGCTGCTCCGGGCTGGGCGGCGGCGGCACCGGTGCCACCACCGCCACCGGCACCACTTTTTGCGGCAGCGGCGTCACGTCCGAACGGGACGGATCGATACGGATTTTTTTCAGTCCCAGCTTGGCGATGGCCTTGATCTGGTCGGCATTCCTGATCTTGAAACTACTGAGCGGAAAATCGTGATCCAGCCAGCCAAGGTCAAGGCAGACATACACACCGACGCGGAGCTGGTCGGCACCGATATAGCTCTTGTCATCCTGCGCGTCATCCATCGACGTGTCCCCGGTCTCAGCCCGCGACGGGCGATAGCGCCACGGTGCGCTGCTCCAGCCACGCCTTTGCGACGCCGCTGACATGCGGCAACAGCCGCTCGCGCACCGTCGCGTGATACGCATTGAGCCAGGCCAGTTCGTCCGGACGCAGCAACGCCAGATCAAGACAACGGCTGTCGATCGGGCACAGGGTCAGGACTTCAAAGCGCAGGTATTCGCCGAATTCGGTGATTGTTGCCGGCACGTTGAGCACCAGGTTTTCGACTCGCACGCCCCACTTGCCGGGCCGGTAGATGCCCGGCTCGATCGAGGTGATCATGCCCGGCTCCATCGCCGTGTGCGGCTCGGGCATGGCCGATGCTGCAATGACTTGCGGACCTTCGTGGACGTTCATAAAATAACCGACGCCGTGGCCGGTGCCATGGCCGTAATCGATGCCGGCCGACCAGATCGGTGCGCGCGCAATCGCGTCCAGCATCGGCGAGCGGGTGCCGCGCGGGAACTGCGTGCTGCTCAGTGCAATCACGCCGCGCAGCACCAGCGTTACGTCGCGCCGCTGCGCCGCCGACGGCTGGCCGACCGGCACCATGCGGGTAATGTCGGTAGTGCCACCCAAATACTGGCCACCGGAATCGATCAGCAGCAAGCCATCGCCTTCGATGACCGCATGCGCGGACGGCGTCGCGTGATAGTGCGGCATCGCGCCATTGGCATTGAAGCCGGCGATGGTGCCAAAGCTCGGGCAGACAAAGCCCGGACGGCGCGCACGTGCTGCGGTGATCTGTGTGTCGATGGTCAGTTCGGTCACCACCTCGTTGCCCAGTGCCTGATCCAGCCAGCCAAAAAATTCGCACAGCGCCGCGCCATCCTGCTCCATCGCTGCCCGCACATGCGCGGCTTCGGCCGTGCTCTTGCGCGACTTGGCAAAGGTAGTCGGATTGATCGCCTCGACCACGCGCAAGGTAGCCGGCACGGCACGCCGCAAGCCCAGCGTGACACGACGCGGATCGAGCAGCATGACCGCATCGGCCGGCAGCGCGGCCAGCGCCGCCGCTGCATCCGCGTACTGGGCGAGGTGCACGCCGTCGGCCGCCAGCGCCGCAATCACCCCGGCCGGCACCTTGCCATCGGCAACAAAAATCGTCGCCTGCTGCAAGCCCACCAGCGCATGCGCCACAAAGATCGGGTTGTAATTGACATCGGCACCGCGCAGGTTGAACAGGTAACCAATGTCGTCTAGCGTCGACAGCAAATGCCAGTCGGCACCGGCGGCCTGCATCGCCAGCCGCAACTGCGCCAGCTTGTCGGCACGCGACATCGTCGCGTAGGGCGGCAGGTGTTCGTAGACGGCTTGTGCCGGCAAGGCCGGCCGGTCGGTCCAGACTTGCTCGAACAAGTCAAGGTCAGTACGCAAGGTCGCACCACGCGCCTGCAATGCCTGCTCCAGCAAACGCGCCCCCGCCAGCCCGAGCACCGCGCCATCCACACCGGCCACCTGCCCCGGCTGCAGCGTTTGCGCCAGCCAGTCGATATGTTGCAGGCTATTGCCCGCCGGGATTTTCATCAGCACGATGCCGGTACCGGCCAACTCGGCCTCGGCTTGCGACCAGTAGCGGCTATCGGCCCAGAGCCCGGCGAAATCGGCCGTGACAATCAGCGTGCCGACCGAGCCGGTAAAGCCGGACAGCCATTCGCGACCCTTCCAGCGTTCGGGCAGATATTCGGACAAATGGGGATCGGAAGAAGGGACGACGTAGGCGTCAAACCGCTGCTGTTGCAGGGCCGCGCGCAATGCGGCAAGGCGGGAATGAATGAGGGAACGGGACGCGTGCAATGTTTCCATGAGGGCCGGTACCTGTAAATGATGGTGAGTAGCCATCATACAGTCCGGACTTGGGTCTTGTATCCGTGGCGGTGCTGACTTGCGTCTGGCCGGGACGGTGGCGACGACAGATCTGACAAGAAACGCAACACCGGACAGCGCTCACGCCCCGCCCGGAGAACCCGCGATCAGGGACGCGTACCGGCAGGCCCCGGCCGCGCTGCTGCATGATGCTGGCTGATCAATTCCTCCACCGTCTTCCTGCGCGTGATCAGATCGGTGCGGTCTTGCTGCAGGCGTTGCAGGCTTTGTGTTGCCTGCTGGTGCTGACTCGCCAGCCCGCTCACCCCGCCGGCGCTTGCCTGCTCCACGGCGGGACTGTTGCCGGCAGGAGCTAGCCGGGTGAGGTCTTGATGCAGGAAGGCGATTGCTTCATTCAATGCGGTTAGCTGTTTTTCGGAGGCGATGTAGATTTTTTCCATTTCGGTGATGTTCATTGGGGGCCTTTGGGTTTATTGGAAAAGGTGGACGCAGGAAATTTTGTGACTAGTTATTTATCCTGCGATCACCATTTACTTCACACAAAAACTTTTTTATATAAATACAATTATTTTTTTAGCGCATCAAATTCTAATGAAATTTCACTAGCCCTCTTATTTAATTCCTGATACGCATAATTAAATTGATTCACTTTGTTCTCGATATCTTCGTTATCCTTTCTTATACCTTCGATATCTTTATTTGCATCACCATCGGGAATATTATAATTATCGATTTTTTCTTTAATTTTTACCATATCAGCGGTCCATTTTTTTAGCGTGTCGATCTTATTAAAAAGTTCCGAAGACTTATCAAGCACCCATCCGTCGCGAGCCACCTGACAGAACAATTTAACATCGCTATTTCCGTTAATGAAATCCATTTCCTGATTGATTCTTTTAAATCCTGCTTTTATGGCCTCATAAGTTTTTATACTTGATTTTCTTTCTTCAAGAATCATCTCTTTTGCTATTTTTGATTGTTGAATCACCGATAGGAAATTCTTACCCAGTTCGTTCTGCTTTTCATTTCCCAATGTCATCTCTTGTATCAATATCGATTCGTCAAAACCGCTTGTAGATTTAAATGTAGGCAAACCCAACACCAATCCATTCTTCAAATTTGACTCACTTATCTTTTCTGATGGGAGCGGAAAATAATCCTGCGGCGAATAGCCAAACTTAAGTCTTCTAAAGTTTTCAGCAGCCAATCCTGCAGACGTACACAACATCATCAACTGTAAGTCACGCACTGCACGATCACTTTTCGATGGAGGCTCTGGCAACGGTTGGAGATTATTAACTTCAGCTATTCGAGCTTGCAGTTCCGCGATCAGATCCGTCAGAGCCGTAGTTACTGACGCCGATTGGTCTGGAGTTGCTTTTGCATGATTTTGGATAGCGTCGCGACAATCTTTTAATTCATCTCCTACAGATTCAACGGTGAATATTGGATCAGAAGCGGTACGCGGAGCGACAACGGCAGGCTGGCGGGCAAGTTCAGCAGCGGCATGCTCAGCAACGACACGCTCAGCATTGGCACGCATTGCGACAAGGTTAGCAGCGGCGGCAGCAGGAAGCGAAGCGCCAGCACCAGGCTGGGCGGTAGGCGCAACGTTAGCAAGACGCGAAGCGGTAGCGGATGAGGTTATTCCAGACTTAAGCTGAGCACTGGTAGCAGACTCGCTCAACACTTCTTTCATCGCAACGAAAGATCCGGTTCTACCGACGGGTTGCGGCCCCCCGACAAAAGGGCCAGCGGTCCGGATCAGCGGAAGACTTGGCGTTGGCGGTATAACCGCAGACGACGGAATATCCTCGGGACCATGTCCACCGACCGGGACTTTAGAATCTGTTCGTGGGTTTCGATGTACGGGCGTGTGATCTCCTGATCCCTCGCTATCGGATTCAGTAGCTTCTTCATAAGCAAGAAGGCAAGGACCGGAAAAATGTCTTTCCGGCTGCTGAGAGCTTGGTGTACCTGAAGGACTTACCGGTCGAGACGCAGGTGGCGACGAAGGGGGAGTGCCTACTTCACTGGCGCCGTCTGAATTGACGCTTGCCGGTTTTTTCGGAGACCCCGATTGATGCGTCTCGGACCCGAAAACTCCAAATGGAATTGACCCATCCCCGCCACTTTTGAGGGGAGTATCGCCTTTCTGGTCTTTTGGCCGCTGATCACCTTCCGGATTACCTCCCGACGGCGAGTCACTGGTAGTCCCGCGAGGAGCGGAAGCACTGGCTTGTGGAGAGCCTCCGGCTCTTATCGAAGCCGGATTGCCTGCATCGGCAGCTGGCCCCGGCGGTTTTGGAGAACCACTCGGGGTAGTCATAGGAGGGTCAGCTTTAGGACTTGCATCCGTTTTAAGCCCGAGAAGTTTATCTTCCTCTTCTGCTATCCCTTTAAGTACGACAAGCTTTCCTTCAATATCCTGAACAGTAAGCGATTCCGTTTTATCCTTATTATCCAACAACTTATTTAACTCATTTTTGAAATTTGCACTATCCCTTGGCTTACCCCCCTGCAATATTATCCGAGCCGAATTTATATATATTTCTTTTACATTAACAAAGATGTTTTTTTCTCTCCAAGATTATCCCGTTTCCATTTCTGAAAATCTCCAAGGAAAAATTCAGGATCTTCTAAACTTGGACAAGTGTATTTATAATGACTTTCTGATTTACACTCAAAAAACGCGTCCAAGAGAAGGATGTCATTTACCGCTGACTTCAAATCTTCGTTACTTTGATTATTAATAACAGTAGCGCCGTCTAATTTATTTTTAAATTCAGCACTGTATTGGCTTACTAATTCTGCACAATTCTCTGGCTGCTTTTTGGATACAGGAGAAGATGGGGAGGCAACTGGAATACTCGCTTCAAGGGTTTTCAGCAAGGTCTTTTGTGTAGCCATTCCAGAGCGCCGAGCTAGTGACCTGGAAGTTCCCTGCAGGTCTGCGATAACACGAGACGTGGAAGTTCTCTCAACAGTCGTATCCTTATCTGAACTTTTCGAGGAGCCGAAAATCGCGCTCTTTATTTTTTTTAGCGCATAAAATACCGCATTGCCAGTCATATAAACCTCAATAAATTACCGTCAATGCCAAAATGCATCAATCCGGAGATGAACTTATGTGGCGGTCTCTCAAAACCGGTTCCATCGATGCGGACGATTTATTGATGGATGGTCATGCGGCCAGGCATTCGGCGACGGACGACAAGAAACCCGTCAAAAACAAAGCCCCGGCGACAGACCAGCAGCTTCCTCACCGGCACATTACGGAACCAACCCCCTGCAAAAGGCACACAACAATCCCTCATCAGCACAGCACGTCCGCCCCCAAACATCGCGCACGACCAGACGACATCACCAGTTGGATGCTATTTACTCGCGCAGGAAATGAAGGCTCACCGCAGACAGCGAAACAGTCGCATTGAGTAAAGAAAGGAACATGCCGCCGGTCGGTCTACCTCGATGGCAACCGGCCCGAAGACTGCCCGGATTGTCCGCGCTGCGACGGCAGTCGCGCCGCGCGCAATCAACCAACCAAGCAATCAATCAACCAAGCAATCAATCCGCCTTAAGAATCCCCACCCGCAGCAACTGCTCAACAATCTGACTGGTACGCCGGTCAATGATTTGCCAGGCGACGCTGGCATCCTTGCTGCGGGCGGCCTGGAAGACCGCTGACTGCTGTTCGCGCCGTGTCAGCAGCGGCACCAGTTTGGCTTCCTGGCTACCGGCCTGGCTGATGACATCGCGTGCGACCGTCAACTTGGCGACATCGACCCGCTGCAAGCCGGTCAGTGCGCCGGCCAAAGCATCCATGCAGTCGAATTCGAAGTCGACGCCTTTGAGGAGTTGGTTCGACAAGTCGGCACGTCGCTGCGCCAGCACCGGCTTGTCTTCGCTGGCAGGCGCGCCGAGAGCGTGAATTTGCGCCAGTAAATGGCTGGTATCGGCCATCGCCGTGCACAGCGTGATGCTGGATTCGGTGGCGACCTGGCTCAAGGTGGCTTCCATGGGACGGGTTTGTGTTGCTTGCTGAAATTTTTTGAAGTTCGGACTGCTTTGCCGCAGCACCTGCTCGGTACGGTTTGCGCCGGTGTCTTTCCTGCCGATGGTGGCAGGACCGCTGTGTGTCGCGGCAGCGGGCGCTGCGGGCGCAGAACCGGTCTCGGCGGTGGCAGGTCGCGGCGACGCTGCCTGGGTCGGTTGCGGGGGCACTGGGCGCTTTAATGCGGCATCAAAGTATTTAGGCATGATCGTCAGTGGCAACTGGCCGTAAAAGATTCCAGATTGCAACTTCAAGAGTGGGATATGGATTTGAGTGGCGGCTTGGCAAGATCAGTTCCGGAGAATCCGAATATCTTTTTCCGGCACAGGACGCACCATGCGGGACACCGCGCGCTGCGCTTGCAAAGCCGACTCGTTCCGTTTGTTCGCTATGCCGCTGACGCCCGCGCCGCCGCAATCGCATTCCCCGCCCGACTCGCCGCCTTGCGCCCCAACTGCTGCGAAATGAACTGCCCCGCATCAACGACCGCATTCAGATCAATACCGGTCGCTATTCCCAGCCCCTGCATCAGATACAGCACATCCTCAGTCGCAACATTGCCGGTCGCGCCCTTGGCATACGGACACCCGCCCAACCCCGCCACCGACGCATGAAAAATCGCAATCCCGACTTCCAGACTGGCGTAAATGTTGGCCAGCGCCTGCCCGTAAGTGTCATGAAAATGTCCCGACAGCTGCGCCAGCGGAAACTCCTGCGCGGCGCGCTGCATCACCGCTTGCACTTGATGCGGGGTGCCCACGCCGATGGTGTCGGCGATGTCGATTTCATCGCAGCCGAGGGCACGCAATCGCGCGACCACGTCGGCAACGCTATCGAGCGATACCGCGCCCTGGTACGGACAGCCCATCGTGCAGCTGATACTGCCGCGCAGGCGCAAGCCATTCAGTTTCGCGGCGGCGGCGACCGGGCGGAAGCGTTCGATCGATTCGGCCATCGAGCAGTTGATGTTCTTTTGCGAAAACGCTTCCGAGGCCGAGGCGAAGATCACGACTTCGTCAGCCCGCGCCTGCAGCGCCGCATCGAAACCCTGCATGTTCGGCGTCAGGGCCGAATACACGACGCCATTGCCGCGCACGATCTGCGCCATCACATCGGTCGAGGTGGCCATCTGTGGCACCCATTTAGGCGAGACGAAGGACGCCGCTTCGATGTTGCGAAACCCTGCTTTGGTGAGCCGGTCGACCAGCGCGATCTTGATCCCGGCGGGGATGATTTGCTGTTCGTTCTGCAGGCCGTCGCGCGGGCCGACTTCGACGATCTTGACGTGGGTAGGCAGGGTCATTTCAATATCCTTTGGTGATGTCGACCAGGCCGGCAACCGGCTGGCCACGCTCGATCTGTTTGATCTTGGCGGCGATCTGCCGCACGCTGTCGCCGCGCAAGGTCAGCGCCGCGACATGCGGCGTGATCGTGATGCGCGTCTGGTTCCAGAACGGGTGGTCGGACGGCAGCGGTTCGTCGTGAAAGACATCGAGCATCGCGCCGCCCAAATGACCTTCGTCGAGCAAGTCCACCAGATCCCGTTCGACCAGATGCGCGCCGCGCGCGACATTGACCAGATACGCGCCCTTCGGCAATTTGGCCAGCGTGGCGCGATCGAGGATGCCGGTCGTTTCCGGTGTCAGCGGCAGCACGCACACCAGCACCTGCGATTGCGCGAGGAAGTCATCGAGCTCGTCGGCCCCCGCATGCGAGTGCACGCCGGGGATTTCCTTGCGGCTGCGGCTCCAGCCGCGCACCGGAAAATCGAACTGCAGCAAGGCCTCGGCAATCCGCGCGCCGAGTATGCCCATGCCGAGAATGCCGACCGAAAATTCTTCCTTGCGGCGTGGCTTCAGGAAGCGCCATTGATGGTCGCGCGCCTGCGCATCGAATTCATCGAAGCGCCGGAAATACCGCAACACCGCATAGCTGACGTACTCGGCCATCTGCACCGCCATGCCGGCATCATCGAGCCGCACCACCGGCACACCGGCTGGCAGCGCATCGCCGAGTTGCAGGATGGCGTCAACACCGGCACCAAGGTTGAAGATGGCCTTCAGATCAGCGCGTCCCTGCAACATCGCCGCCGGCGGTTTCCAGACCACGGCGTAATCGGCCGGTGCGGTGTCGCCGTCGTGCCAGACGCGCACGTCGGCCAGCGGCAATGCCTTGTGCAATTCGGTGAGCCACTGCTCGGCGGCACCGCCATCGGCGTAAAAAATAATCTGCATGAGGCGCTCCCTGTCAGGCAATTACTGCGGTGGCAAACGAGAGCAACGGCGCGCCTTCCGCGACCTGGTCGCCGACGGCGTACAGCACTTGCTCGACCACGCCGGCGGCCGGCGCGGTGATCGTGTGTTCCATTTTCATGGCTTCCATGATCAGCATAGGCGCGCCCTTCTCGACGCTGTCGCCAGCCGCGACCAGCACCGCGACGATCTTGCCCGGCATAGGCGCGGTCAGGCGTCCGCCTTCGGCTTCGGTCGCACCGGAATGCGCGAGCGGATCGGTCCAGGTCAGCGTGTTGTGCTGGCCATCGAGATACACATGCAGCTGTTCGCCATCGCGCACGACGGTGCCGCGCACGGTGTGCGCGCCGAGTTGCAGCGTGATCGCATCGCCGTCGCGGCGGATGATTTTCATGGCTACAGTGACGTCGCCAAGCCCGAGCTGATAGCCATCACGCAAGTAAATTGCACGCAATGGATAGGCACCCGCCTCGTCGGACAAATCCAGCGTGCGCTGCAGCGGCACGTTCATGCGCCAGCCATCGGTGCCGGACCATGGGCTGGCATCGCTGGATTGCGCCGATTGCAGCAGTACCGCAGCGGCCAGTGCCAACACCGGCAGACTTGCCGCCACGGGTGCCGGAAACAGCGCTGCATGGTTGTGTTCGATCAGCCCGGTATCGAGCTGCGCACCGGCGAATGGTGCGCTCTCGACCAGCCGTTTCAGGAAGCCGATATTCGACGACAGGCCGACGATCCGGTATTGCGACAGCGCCTCGCTCATCTGGCGCAGCGCGGCATCGCGGTCCTTGCCCCAAACAATCAGCTTGGCAATCATCGGATCATAAAACGGCGAGATCGCATCGCCTTCGCGCACGCCGCTATCGATGCGGATGACGCTGTGTTCGTGCAGGTCGATCGGCGTGCTGAAGCTGATCGCAGCCGGCGTGCCGAGATGGCGCAGCGTGCCGATCGAGGGCAGGAAACCCTTCTCCGGATTTTCGGCATAGATGCGGGCTTCGAGCGCGTGGCCGTTGATCTGTAGTTGGTCCTGGCGCAGCGGCAGCGGCTGGCCCGAAGCCACGCGCAATTGCCATTCGACCAGGTCGAGGCCGGTGATCATTTCGGTGACCGGATGCTCGACCTGCAGGCGCGTATTCATTTCCATGAAATAGAACGAGCCATCCTGATTGGCGATAAATTCAACGGTGCCGGCACCGACATAATTGACGGCTTTGGCAGCGGCAATGGCGGCCTCGCCCATCACGCTGCGGCGCGCCAGCGTCATGCCGGGAGCCGGCGCTTCTTCGAGCACTTTTTGATGGCGGCGCTGCACCGAGCAATCGCGTTCGAACAGGTAGACGCACTCGCCTTGCGTGTCGGCGAAGACCTGGATTTCGATGTGGCGCGGCGCGCTCAGGTATTTCTCGACCAGCACCTTGTCGTCGCCAAAACTGTTGATCGCTTCGCGCTTGCACGAGGCCAGCGCGGCGATAAAGTCGGCGCTGGATTCGACGATACGCATGCCCTTGCCGCCACCGCCGGCGCTGGCCTTGAGCAGCACCGGATAACCGATCTGGTCGGCTTCGCGGCGCAGGAAATCGGCGTCCTGATTTTCGCCGTGATAGCCGGGTACCAGCGGCACGCCGGCTTTGCTCATCAATTCCTTGGCAGCGGACTTGCTGCCCATCGCGCGGATGGCGGATGCCGGCGGGCCGATGAAGACCAGTCCGGCGGCGGCGCAGGCATCGGCGAAGCCGGCGTTTTCGGACAGAAAACCGTAGCCGGGGTGGATTGCTTGTGCGCCGGTGGCGAGCGCGACTTCGATGATCTTGTCGGCGCGCAGGTAGCTTTCTTTGGCCTCGGCAGGGCCGATCCTGACCGCTTCATCGCACAGCGCCACGTGGCGCGCGGTGGCATCGGCGTCGGAGTAGACCGCGACGGTCTTGACGCCGAGCCGACGGGCACTGGCAGCGACACGGCACGCGATTTCGCCGCGATTGGCGATCAGGATTTTGGTGAACATGGTGGTCTCTTTGTTGTGGTTATTCGTGCGCAAGCGTCGCGCTTCGTTGTCCATTTTCGGGTGCGCGCGGTGCAATGCCCTTTGGTTATTGCACCCTACGTTCTGTGTCGCTTTAACCAACCGTCGCAAACCGCAACGGCAGCAACCAGGGTCAGAGTTTTTTTCGCGATGCTTTTCCGCGAAAATTACTCTGACCCTGCTTGCGGATTTCGGAGCCGGCTAATCGCGACCGTAGCTGCCGGTGCGCGATGACTGTGCTCCGTAGCCCGTTGTCGGGGTCAGAGTAATTTTCGCGATACCCCCTGCGAAAAAAAACTCTGACCCCGACAACTCCTGTTCTCTTCCGCAATCTCTCTGAACTACAAGACCCTGACCATCAATGACACCCTTCCGCTTCGATCTTGGTCGCCCGCGTACGCATGCCCAACTTGGCCAGCAACGCCTGATCTTCCTCGACTTCCGGATTGCCGGTGGTCAGCAACTTGTCACCATAAAAAATCGAATTCGCCCCGGCCAGGAAACACATCGCCTGCACCGCTTCGCCCATCTGCCGACGCCCAGCCGACAGGCGCACCCGCGCGGTCGGCATCGTGATCCGCGCCACCGCAATCGTGCGCACGAATTCCAGCGGGTCCAGTGCTTCGCTGCCATACAGCGGCGTGCCTTCGACCTGCACCAGATGATTGACCGGCACCGATTCGGGATACGGCGTCAGGTTGGCCAGTTGCGCGACCAGCCCGGCGCGTTGCAGGCGCGATTCGCCCATGCCGACGATGCCGCCGCAGCAGACCTTGATGCCGGCACCGCGCACACGACCGAGCGTGTCGAGACGGTGCTGGTAGTCGCGGGTCGAGATCACGTTGCCGTAGAACTCGGGTGCGGTGTCGAGGTTGTGGTTGTAGTAATCGAGGCCGGCGTCCTTCAGTTTTTCGGCCTGACCGACGCCGAGCATGCCCAGCGTGGCGCAGGTCTCCAGCCCCAGCGCCTTGACTTCGCGGACCATTTCTTCGACCTGTTCCAGATCGCGGTCCTTCGGTTCACGCCACGCCGCACCCATGCAAAAGCGTGTCGCGCCGTGGGCCTTGGCTTGTCGTGCAGCTTCCAGCACGGTGGCCAGCGGCAGGATTTTTTGTGCGGTCACGCCGGTGTCGTAGCGCGCGGCTTGCGGGCAGTATCCGCAGTCTTCGGGGCAGCCGCCGGTCTTGATCGACAGCAGCGTGGCCAGTTCGACTTCGGTCGGATCGAAGTGTTCGCGATGGATTTGCTGGGCCCTGAACAGCAGTTCATTGAACGGCAAATTGAACAGCGCGAGCACGTCTTCGACCGGCCATGTACTGGCAACGATAGTCGGGGTGGCCGCTTGAAAGGCGATGGTCTGTGAGGTCATGGAATGCAATCCTGTGAGGTAGTGAGAGCGCTCAGGCCAGCCACGCTGGCTTGCGCTTCTCGAGAAATGACTGGACGCCTTCGCGTCCCTGGGTCGATGCGCGGACCAGTGCAATGCGCTCTGCCGTATCGGCAATGAGCGCGTCGGTGATCGGTGCGCCGGCGATGTCGCGCACCAGGCGCTTGGCTTCGCGTACCGCGTCGGGACTGGCCGAAACCAGTGCCTTGACGATGCCGGCGACGGTCGCATCAAGCGTCGTCGCCGGCACCGATTGTGCAACAAAACCGATGCGCAATGCATCGGCTGCGTCGAAACGCTCAGCAGTCAGGAAGTAGCGCCGTGCGGCATTGTCACCCATGGCCTTGATCACGTACGGAGAAATCGTTGCCGGGATCAAACCCAGCTTCACTTCGGACAAACAGAACTGGACGTGATCGGCGGCCACCGCGATATCGCACACCGCCACCAGCCCCATGCCGCCGGCATAACAATCGCCCTGCACGCTGGCCACTACCGGCTTCGGACACAAGTAAATTGTGCGCAACATGATGGCAAGCCGGCCTGCGTCAGCGAGGTTCTCGGCGTCGCTGTAAGCGGCCATCTGCTGCATCCAGTTCAGGTCGGCACCGGCGCAAAACGCCACACCTTCGGCAGCCAGCACGATGGCGCGCACCGTGTCATCGTTGCCGAGTGCGGCGAACACCGTGGTCAGTTCGGCGATACTGGTTTCGTTGAAGGCATTGCGGACCTCGGGACGGTTCAGCGTGACCGTGGCGACGCCGGCGGCGTGCTGCAGAGTGAGTGTCGAATAGGTGCTCATCATCACATCCGGAACACGCCGAACTTGGTCTCGGCAATCGGTGCATTGAGCGCCGCGCTCAGGCCCAATGCCAGCACCTTGCGGGTATCGGCCGGGTCGATCACGCCGTCATCCCACAAGCGCGCCGACGCGTAATACGGATGGCCTTGCTGTTCGTACTGGTCGCGGATTGGCTGCTTGAAAGCGTCTTCTTCGGCAGCGCTCCAGGCCCCGCCCTTGCCTTCGATGCCATCGCGCTTGACGGTAGCCAGCACGCTCGCAGCCTGGTCGCCGCCCATCACCGAGATGCGCGCGTTCGGCCACATCCACAAAAAGCGCGGCGAGAAAGCGCGGCCGCACATGCCGTAATTGCCGGCACCAAAACTGCCGCCGATGATGACGGTGAACTTCGGCACGGCCGCGGTCGCCACCGCTGTCACCATCTTCGCGCCATTGCGGGCGATGCCTTCGTTTTCGTATTTGCGGCCGACCATGAAGCCGGTGATGTTCTGCAAAAAGACCAGCGGGATCTTGCGCTGGCAGCACAGTTCAATGAAGTGCGCACCCTTCAATGCCGACTCCGAAAACAGGATGCCGTTATTGGCAATGATCCCGACCGGCATGCCGTGGATGTGCGCGAATCCGCACACCAGCGTGGTGCCATAGCGCGCCTTGAATTCGTCGAACTCGCTGCCATCGACGATGCGGGCAATGACTTCGTTGATGTCGAACGGCTTGCGGGTATCGAGCGGGATGACGCCATACAGTTCTTCGGCCGGATATTTCGGCTCGACGCTGGTGCGCAGGGCCAGTTGCTCGGGCTTGCGGCGGTTCAGGTTGGACACGATGGTGCGTGCCAGCGACAGCGCGTGCAGGTCGTTCTGCGCGAGGTGATCGACCACGCCGGACAGGCGCGTATGCACATCGCCACCGCCGAGATCTTCGGCACTGACAACTTCGCCGGTGGCGGCTTTCACCAGCGGCGGGCCACCCAGGAAGATCGTGCCCTGGTTCCTGACGATGATCGATTCGTCGCTCATCGCCGGCACGTAGGCACCGCCAGCGGTGCAGGAACCCATGACGACGGCGACTTGCGGAATGCCCTTGGCCGACAGCGTGGCCTGATTAAAAAAGATGCGGCCGAAATGGTCGCGGTCGGGAAACACGTCATCCTGGTTCGGCAGGTTGGCGCCGCCGCTATCAACCAGATAAATGCACGGCAAATTGTTCTGGTCGGCCACCTCTTGCGCGCGCAAGTGCTTCTTGACGGTCAGCGGGTAATAGGTGCCGCCCTTGACGGTGGCGTCGTTGCAGACGATCACGCATTCGAGGCCGGACACGCGGCCGATACCGGTGATGATGCCGGCCGATGGCGCAACGTTGTCGTAGACGTTGTGCGCAGCCAGTTGCGAGAATTCGAGGAAGGGCGTGCCGGGATCGAGCAGCATCATCACGCGGTCGCGCGGCAGCAATTTGCCACGGCCGACATGCTTGGCGCGGGCATCGTCGCTGCCGCCCAGCGCGATCTTTTCGACGGTGCGGCGGAGGTCATCGACGACGGCCTGGATCGCGGCAGCATTGGCCTTGAAATCATCGGCGCGGGGATTAAGTTTTGATTCGAGGATCATGATGCGCGGGTACTTTCCGGAAAACTGCCATCCAAATAAAACCAGCAACCCTGCTCGCGCACGAAGCGACTGACTTCGTGCAAGCGCTGGGCGCGGCCGTTGATTTTGTAGCGGGCGATAAATTCGACAATGGCGCTGTCGCCATCGGTGCTGCTGTGGCGGATGTCGAGGCCCAGCCAGTTGGTGCTGTCATCGGCGACGGCGACCGGTGCCGGACGCGTGCTGGCGGCCCATGTCGCGGTGATGTAAGCGTCGTTGTTGCGGGTGTAGGCGGTGTAGCGCGAGCGCATTAACTGCTCGGCGGTCGCGGCCGGCGTGCCGGCCAGGATGGGCCCGCAGCAGGTGGCGAAATCGGGGCCGCCGCAGGGACACGGCACTGGTTTTTTCATCACGTGGTCTCCGTCTTTTTGTGTGGTCAGGCCAGCGCCCGCCCGATCAATATCTTCTGAATATCACTGGTCCCTTCATAAATCTGGCAAACCCGCACATCCCGATAAATCCGCTCAACCGGAAAATCACTCACATAGCCATACCCGCCATGAATCTGGATCGCATCCGAACAAACCCGCTCGGCCATTTCGCTGGCGAACAGCTTGGCCATCGCGGCTTCTTTCAAACACGGCACGCCGGCGTCTTTCAGGCTGGCCGCATGCCAGACCAACTGGCGCGCCGCTTCCAATTGCGTGGCCATGTCAGCCAGCTTGAATTGCACTGCCTGATGTTCGTAAATCGTCTTGCCAAAACTGCTGCGGTCCTTCGCATACGCGAGCGCCGCATCGAAGGCCGCGCGCGCCATGCCGACGGCTTGCGCGGCAATGCCGATGCGTCCGCCTTCGAGTCCCGACAGCGCAATCCGGTAACCCTGCCCTTCGTCGCCGATCAGGTTGGCGACGGGAATGCGGCAGTTCTCGAACGCGATGGCGGCGGTATCCGACGAGTGCTGGCCGAGCTTGTCTTCGAGACGCGTGACGACATACCCGGGCGCAGACGTCGGTACCCAGAACGCGCTGATGCCGCGCTTGCCGGCGGCCTTGTCGGTGACGGCCAGCACGATGGCGACATCGGCGTGCTTGCCGCTGGTGATGAATTGCTTGACGCCATTGAGTACGTACTCGTCGCCATCGCGCACCGCCGTGGTCAGCAGGCTGGAGGCATCGCTGCCGGCATGCGGTTCGGTCAGGCAGAACGCACCCAGCATGGTTCCCTGTGCCAGCGGGCGCAGCCATTGCTCTTTTTGTGCGGCGTTCGCGTACATCATGCCGATGCTGCAGACCGGGCAATTGTTGACCGAGATGACGGTCGAGGTGCCGCCATCGCCGGCAGCAATCTCCTCGATCACCAGCGCCAGCGCGAGATAATCGAGGCCCGCACCACCGAGCGCTTCGGGCACGGCGACACCGTACGCGCCTAGCTCGGCCAGGCCGCGTAATTCATCCTGCGGAAAATGGTGTTCCTTGTCCCAGCGCGCGGCATTGGGAACGAGTCGCTCCTGCGCAAAACTGCGCAGGGCGTCGCGGATCATCTCGTGTTCTGGGCTCAGTTGCATCGTGTCTCCGGGGCGGTGCTACCAGGTCAGTGGCGCGCCGTTGTAATTGAAAAAATGGCCGT
Source organism: Actimicrobium sp. CCC2.4 (assembly GCF_034347385.1). Classification (NCBI taxonomy): domain Bacteria; kingdom Pseudomonadati; phylum Pseudomonadota; class Betaproteobacteria; order Burkholderiales; family Oxalobacteraceae; genus Actimicrobium; species Actimicrobium sp. CCC2.4. The sequence continues at coordinate 222,177 of NZ_CP133777.1, forward strand.
TGCCAGCCGCCGTCAGCCCGGCCAGCGTGGCGCGCATACCCGCGGCACTGTCGGACACGTCGAGGTCGGCACCGTCGCCGCCCATCGCGGTACGCACCCAGCCCGGATGCAGCGCCACGCAGATCGCCGGTGCGTACGTAAGTGACGCATCGACCAGCAGCGAATTGAGCGCGGCCTTGCTGGCGCGGTACAGCCAGCCGCTGGTGTTGCTGCGCAGGCTGATCGATCCCATCGACGACGAGGTCACGGCCAGCCGTCCGCCGGCAGCGGCCACCAGCGGACCGAGCAGTGGCAGCAGGCGCATCGCACCCAGCACGTTGGCATGCATGACGGTATCGAATTCGTCCGCTGTCGGGATAGCCGGCACGCTGGTTTGCGGGCCGTAGACACCGGCATTGAGCAGCGCGATGTCAAGTCGCTCTGATGCCAGCCGCGCGCCCAGCGCTGCGCATTGCGCGGCATCGTCGAGATCGAGCTGCAGGACTTCACAACCGAGTGCTTCCAGCGCAGCCGCATCGGCCGGCCGGCGCACGCTGGCCAGCACGCGCCAGCCGTCAGCGCGGTACTGCCGCGCCAGTTCGAAGCCGATGCCCCTTGAGGCGCCGACGATCAGTGCAGTCTGTGCGCTCATACCATCTCGATCGCGACGGCCGTACCTTCGCCGCCACCGATGCACAGCGAGGCGATGCCGCGCTTGCCGCCGGTTTTTTTCAGGGCGCCCATCAGCGTGACGATGATGCGCGCGCCGGAGGCACCGATCGGATGACCGAGTGCGCAAGCGCCGCCGTGGATATTGATCTTGCTGTGCGGGATATCGAGCTCGCGCATCGCGGCCATCGGCACGACGGCAAAGGCTTCGTTGATCTCGAACAGGTCGACATCGGACAAGGCCCAGCCGGTCTTGGCCAGCAGCTTTTCAATCGCACCGACCGGCGCGGTAGTGAACCAGTTCGGCGCTTGCGAATGGCGGCTGTGACCGATGATGCGGGCGATCGGCGTGCAGCCGAGTTTCCTGGCCATCGATTCGCGCATCAGCACCAGCGCGGCCGCGCCATCGTTGATCGACGACGACGAAGCGGCGGTGATGGTGCCGTCTTTCTTGAAGGCGGCCTTGAGCTTCGGGATCTTGTCGAGCTTGGCTTTTTGCGGGCCTTCATCCTTGTCGATGACGACGTCGCCGTTGCGACCGGACACCGTGACCGGTGCGATTTCCCAGTCGAACGAGCCGTCGGCGGCGGCGGCCTGTGCGCGCGTCACCGAGGCGATCGCGAAGGCGTCCTGCTCTTCGCGGCTGAACGCGTACTTGTCGACGCACTCTTCGGCGAAGGTGCCCATCGAGCGGCCTTTTTCGTAAGCGTCTTCGAGGCCGTCGAGCATCATGTGGTCGTACATCATGCCGTGGCCGATACGGTAGCCGCCGCGGGCTTTCGGGATCAGGTACGGCGCATTGGTCATCGATTCCATGCCGCCGCTGACGACGACATCATTGGTGCCGACCAGCAGCGAATCGACGCCGAACATCGTGGCTTGCATGGCCGAGCCGCACATCTTCGACAGCGTGACGGCACCGGCCGAGACCGGGATACCGGCCTTGATTGCCGCTTGCCGTGCCGGCGCCTGCCCCTGGCCGGCCATCAGGCAATTGCCGAAAATGACGTCGTTGACCAGGGCCGGATCGATGCCGGCGCGTTCGACCGCGGCGCGGATCGCGACGGCACCCAGTTCGCTGGCCGACAGCGCCGAGAAATCCCCCTGGAAAGCACCCAATGGCGTGCGGGCGGCACCGACGATGACGATGGGATCTACGAGTACGTTGGACATGTTCATTCTCCTGTGCAGGCAGCGGATGCTGCGGGGATGGCTTGAGACGGCTTGCTTGAATGCGGTGTGGCCTGATCCGGTTTGTAGCTGAAGCGGCATTCCTGCGGATACGGAAACACATCGTCGAAATAGCCGTCGAGGATGCGCTGCTTGTAGCCTTGCCAGTAGGCCGCATCGAGCAGGTCGGCGTGGTGCTTCATGAAGTATTTGCGGACCGTCGGATTGCCCAGCAGGAAGGTGCCGAACTGTTCCGGGAAGACGTCGTGGCGGCCGATCGGATACCACGGCTCGGCCGACATTTCATCTTCTTCGTTGCGTGGTAGCGGGATGGTGCGGAACACGCAATCGGTGATGTATTCGATTTCATCGTAGTCGTAGAACACGACGCGGCCGTGCTTGGTGACGCCGAAGTTTTTATAGAGCATATCGCCCGGGAAGATGTTGGCGCGGACCAGTTCCTTGATCGCGTTGCCGTACTCCAGCACGCCATGTTCGACGGCGGCTTCGTTGCCTTCTTTTTCGGCATTCGACAGCCAGATATTGAGCGGAATCATGCGGCGTTCAATGTACAGGTGGCGGATGATGACCTGGCCGTCTTCTTCTTCGACCAGCGACGGCGCGACCAGTTTCAGCTCGGCCAGCAACTCGTCATCGAAGCGCGCGCGCGGGAACGCGACGTTCGAGTATTCGAGCGTATCGGCCATGCGGCCGACGCGGTCATGGTTCTTGACCAGCACGTACTTTTCGCGCACCAGCGCGGGAGTAGTTTCTTTTGGCGGCGGGAACGCATCCTTGATCACCTTGAACACGTACGGAAACGACGGCAGCGCAAACACCACCATCACCAGTCCCTTGATGCCGGGCGCGATTTCGATGCGGTCCGACGAGTGCCGCAAGTGGTGCAGGTAGTCGCGGTAGAACAGCGACTTGCCGTGTTTTTGCAGGCCCAGCATTGTGTAAATTTCGCTGCGCGGTTTTTTCGGCAGCAGCGAGCGGATGAACTGGACATAGCCGGACGGCACTTCCATGTCGACCATGAAGTAGGCCCGCGTGAATGAAAACAGCACCGTGATCAGGGCCGGATCGAACAGCACGGTGTCGAGCACCAGCTTGCCCTTGCGGTTGTGCAGGATGGGCACGACGAACGGGGTTTCGCGATTGCCGTTGATGCCTTTGCCGACGATGTAGGCACCCTTGTTGCGGAAGAACAGGCTGGCCAGCACCTGGATCTGGCGGTTCGGTTCGGCCTTTTCTGTGCCGAACATTTCCTTGAGCCGCTGTTCGACCAGGCTGACATCGCGGTCGAGATCGGTGAACGGGCAAGCCAATCCGAAATCCAGCACGATGCGCCGGATGGTCTGGTGCAGGCCATCGGTGGCCGGGTAATACACGCGGTAGGTCGGTGCCGGATCATTGGTTTCGATGTATTCGGTCGAAATCACGGGCCGCACAAAAATAAAATCGTTATGAAAATACGCCCGGTGCAGGATTTTGCAGCAGACCGTATTGAAGAAGGTTTCGGCCAGCTCAGGTTGCTTGTGATCGGTCAGCAAACCGATGTAGTGCAGCTTGACCTCACGCCAGACCGCGTCGGTGAGCTCCTCGCCTTCGTACTCGTCTTCGAGCACGGTAACGCACTCGCCGACCCGCTTGTCGTAGAACGCAATGCGCTCGCGCAGGCAGGATTGCTGCGACTGCCACGCACTCTGCTCGAAATGCCGCTTCGCATCATGGCTGGTGGCGCGGAACAAGCGGTAATGCTTGTCGAAGCCATCGAGGATGGTGCGGGCAATATCGAAAGCGATCTGCGAAGAGAGCAGCTTGGGGAAGGCAACGGTCATGTCAGACTCCGGGGGGCGCAAGCCAGGGGGGCTAGTGTAGCGCCGGTGGGAGTGAGGGTGGGGTTCCGTTCGAGAGACTCAGGGCGAACGGTTGGAGCGCGGTGGACGAAGACCGAACCGGTTTTGACGTTGACGTTGACGTTGACGTTGACGTTGACGTTGACGTTGACGTTGTCGTTGTCGTTGACGTTGACGTTGACGTTGCTGTTGACCTGCCCCGCATTGAGATAGCTGCCAAAAGTCGGAGTCAGGCAGGGGATAAGAGGGCCGCACTGTCTGACGTGGAGCAGGGGTTTCGGATCGCATGCGATCCGCCTGCGTAACGGGATTCGCTTGCAAGCGAATCTGCGCCCTGCAAGGGAAGCGAGTTTGCGGCACTCCCCCTGACTGGCTCCGGCTTTTGGGAACCCGAAGGGCAGCAGTCTCGCGGTCGCCTTTTTCTTGGTTACTTCTCTTTGGCGAAGCAAAAAGAAGGGACCGGCTGCCGGGCCGCTCCCGGCTAGGTCATGACGGAGCAGAGACCAATCAAGCCACCTCAGCACGGAAATTGGCTGGCACGCGCTCCGCAACCCGCAAGCAGGGTCAGAGTAATTTTCGCGATGAAGCCTGCGAAAAAAAACTCTGACCCTGGTTGCTCCCGACGGGAGTTTACGACCGCAGGAAAAAGCGAACAGAGGCGTCCCAAACAACATCATCAGCGAGACCCCTACCGCGTCTCGTTAAACAACTCACGCCCAATCAACATCCGCCGGATCTCGCTAGTGCCCGCCCCGATCTCATACAACTTCGCATCCCGCCACAAGCGCCCCGCCGGATACTCGTTGATATACCCGTTCCCGCCCAGCGCCTGAATCGTCTCGCCGGCCATCCACGTCGCCTTCTCGGCCGAATACAAAATCGCCCCCGCCGCATCCTTGCGCAAAGCCCGCACCGCCTCCGGAGAACCAGCCCGATCACACGCCTGACCAACCGCATACACATACGCCTTGCACGCCATCATCGTCGAATACATATCCGCCAGCTTGCCCTGCATTAGCTGGAATTCGCCGATCGGCTGGCCGAACTGCTTGCGATCGTGCACGTACGGCACCACCACATCCATGCAAGCCTGCATGATCCCGAGCGGCCCGCCGGACAGCACGGCGCGTTCGTAATCCAGCCCCGACATCAGCACATTGACGCCCTTGCCCAGGCCACCAAGCACGTTCTCGGCCGGTACTTCGCAATCGCGGAACACCAGTTCGCCGGTATGCGATCCGCGCATGCCGAGCTTGTCGAGTTTTTGCGCAACGCTAAATCCCTTGAAGTCTTTTTCGATCAGGAAGGCGGTCATGCCACGCGCGCCGGCTTCCAGGTCGTTCTTGGCGTAGACCACCAGCACGTCGGCATCGGGACCATTGGTGATCCACATCTTGGTGCCATTGAGAACCCAGCGGTCGCCCTTCCAGTCGGCGCGTAACTTCATGCTGACGACGTCGGAGCCGGCGTTCGGTTCCGACATCGCGAGTGCACCGATGTATTCGCCGCTGACCAGCTTGGGCAAATATTTGGCTTTCTGTTCGGCGCTGCCGTTGCGCTTGATCTGGTTCACGCACAGGTTCGAATGCGCACCGTACGACAGACCGACCGAGGCCGAGGCGCGCGAGATTTCTTCCATCGCGATGATGTGGGCGAGGTAGCCCATGCCGGTGCCGCCGTATTCTTCGCCGACCGTGATGCCGAGGACACCAAGGTCGCCCATCTTGCGCCACAGGTCCATCGGAAACTGGTCGGTGCGATCGATCTCGCCGGCGCGCGGGGCGATCTCGGCGGCAGCGAATTGGGAGATGGTGTCGCGCAGGGCGGCGATGTCGTCGCCGTGGTCAAACGTCAAGCCGGGCAGGTGGAGCATGGCATCCTCGGGTTATCGGAACCGGTTAAAAATGAGCTACGGAATCATATCTTCAATTGACGTTAACGTAAACGTCAATTGCATTAAACGGACTTGGTCCGTGAGACTGTCTTGACAGCGGCTTTTTTGGTCGCGCGACCATCGAGCACTTTGCGACACTGCGCTTCGTGCGCGCTGATTTCAGCCAGCGTGACATCGATGTCTTCGCGCTGCATTTCGAGTGTCAGCCGGTGCTGACCGAGCACTTCCATGAAGTGCTTCATTTGCGCGATGGTGTCGCGCGGCGATTCGTACATGTCGACCAGGCTCTTGATTTCGGACAGCGTCAGGCCGAGGCGTTTACCGCGCAGCGTGAGCTTGAGGCGGGTGCGTTCGCGGGCGCTGTAGACCCGCACCCGTCCGCTGGCACCTTCGCGGCTCGGGCTGAGCAAACCCTGGTCTTCGTAGAAACGGATCGCCCGCGGCGTGATGTCGAATTCGCGGGACAGTTCGGTGATGGTGTAGGTAGACATTCGTTTAGAATCAGCTTTACGTTAACGTCAAGCATTGTAGGCGCAGACGTCCCGCCTGTGCATCACCCTCACCGAAAAGTCCACCATGAATCTGCTCGAAGCCCAGCTCGATTATCCGTTCGGCGACACCCTGCCCGCCGATGCCAGTCTGCTTGAAGTCGCACCCGGCGTGATGTGGTTGCGCATGGGTTTGCCGTTTGCGCTTAACCATATTAATTTGTGGCTGCTGGAGGATATGTTCGATAGCGAACACGGGCCAATCGCAGGCTGGACGGCGATCGATTGCGGCGTCGCCAACGATGCCACGCGCGCAGCTTGGGAAACCATTTTCACGCAAGGTTTGCGCGGGCTGCCGATCCGGCGTGTCATTGCCACGCACTGCCATCCGGACCATGTCGGCCTGGCCGACTGGCTCTGCACACGCTGGCAGGCACCGCTCTGGATGACTGCGGGCGAATACGGTTTTGCGCGGATGATGGCGGCCAGCCTGCCGGGTGTCGACGGCACTGCAGCGCTGCCGCATTTCCAGCGCCACGGCCTGACCGATGCCGCGCTGCTGGCCACACTGGCTGAGCGCAAAAGCTATTACCCGATGCTGGTGCCGGGCATGCCGGCGTCGTATGTGCGGCTGCAGGATGGCCATGACGTGACGATAGGCGGCCATCCATGGCGCGTCATTACCGGCTTCGGCCACTCGCCCGAACATGCATCGCTGTACTGCTCGACGCGCGATGTGCTGATCGCCGGCGATATGGTGCTGCCGCGCATATCGACCAATGTGTCGGTGTTTGCGATCGAGCCGGAAGCCAATCCGGTGCGGCAATTTCTGGATTCGCTGGCGAAATACGCCGGCCTGCCAGCCAGCGTGCTGGTGCTGCCGTCGCATGGCAAACCGTTCCGCGGTTTGCATGTGCGTATCGGCCAGCTCAATGACCATCATGCCGCGCGACTGGCCGAGGTGCGCGATGCCTGCGTCACGCCACAATCGGCGGCCAGCATCGTGCCGGTGATGTTTCCGCGTGCGCTGGACGCGCATCAGCTGACCTTTGCGCTGGGTGAAGCGCTGGCGCATTTGCATTTGCTGTGGTTTGACGGGACCGTGCGGCGGATATCCGGCGCGAATGGTGTAATGCGTTTTGTGAGGACGGCAACCAGCTAGCCGAGCAAGCGTTCGTAAGCGGCTTCAGTCACGCCGTAGCAGGTGCAGGCCGCAGCGATGACACCTTCGCGGTCAAGTATCGTGATGGTGCCGCGCCGGTAACTGATCAGCCCGCGCGACTGTAGCGCGCGCGCTGCCAGCGTGATACCAACGCGGCGCACGCCGAGCAAGTCAGCCAGCATTTGATGCGTCAGTTCGAACGCATCCTCGTCAACCCGGTCGTGCACCATCAGCAGCCAATAGGCCAGGCGCGCTTCCAGCAAATGAAACTGGCAGCAGACTGATTTGCGGATCAGGTAATCAAGGCTCAGGTGCAGGTAGCTGAAAACGCGACGCCGCAAGAGCGGCAGCGTTGCCAGCAGCAACATGAATTTGTTGCGGCTGATGCGCCAGGCACCGCCACCCTCCTGGACCGAGGCCCGCACCTGCAGCATCGCGATACCCGTGGAGAGCGTGGTACCGAGCATGCCCTCGTACCCGATCAGGCTAACGCCCAGCTGGATACCGGTTTCAGTCGGCGTCGTCAGGCAAATCGTGCAATCGATAGGAAAATACACCTGGGCCATCGCCTCGCCCGCCTCGACCAGGATCATGCCGCCAGAGAGCACGACGCGGGTGCAACCCGCCAGGACTTGTTCGCGGTCACGCCGGGTCAGGCCAGCCAGCAGGCGATTGACGTTGGTGCTTGTATTGACTTGCTCTGGGCTGACCAAAATGGGAGGGTCCGTTGGCGACGTGAATTCATGGGAAACAACACGAGTCTGGCATTGCTTATCTCAGTCCGACTTCCGCTAAAACGAACTGTTGATCAGGATTATCAGTAGTCCACGATTATCGCATTACTCTCAGCCGGTTTTTCAGGTAAACCTTTGGTGGTGTCAAATGATATTCCGGCCAGACTTCAGGTAGCCGCCCCTGGCGTTTCATACTCGTTATCAATGCAACACTTTCTTTTTGAAAACTCTCACTTATTCTTTATTCTATGTTCGGTAACGAACATAGCGCACTTGCAATTACTTGCGCTGCTATACTTGCGCACCTAAAATCCGCAGGCTATGCGCCGGAATCTATTTATACTTTGTCTTCGTACAAGACAAGAAGCAACCCGACAGGCGACAGTCATTCGGGCCCGAAAACCCTAGTTTTCAGCCACAACATGTTCCTGCACCGCAGAGACTGACTGAAACGACTGACATGGAATAGCTCGCGTTAATGAAAGCATCTATCGAACGAGAAGACTTTAGTGAGCGCTTGCAGCTCGCGTTGCGCAATGCCGATTACTCACCGGACAGCCCGACGCAACTTGCCCGCGAATTCAATGTGCGTTTTACCGGCGGACCGATCACCGTGCATGCAGCCCGCAAATGGCTGGGCGGTGAAGCGATTCCGACGCAGGAAAAACTGCGTACGCTGGCACAGTGGCTTGGCGTACCTGCCGAGTGGCTGCGCTTCGGTGGCGGCGAAACGGTCAACGGCGAAACCGCCGACCCGAGCGCGCGCTTTGAATCGGCCGACGTCAAGCTGATTGCCGATTTGCAGCGGCTCGATGAAACACACCGTGCCATTGCGCGCGAAATCGTCCGCCTGCTGGTACGCATCAACCGCCCGGCCTGACGATCCTGTTGCCGGATCAGGCCTGTTGCCGCAGCTGATCCAGGTAACGCATGCCGGCGATGGCGCGACTGCCGTACCATGACAGCATCTCGCCATCGACCAGCAATACCGGCTTGCCGATCTGCTGTTCCAGACTATCGACATGCGCGTCAGTGAAACGATAAGGTTCGCTCGACAGCAGCACCAGATCGATGTCGCGGACCAGTTGATCTGACCACGAGAACACCGGATACCGCGCGCCATCCGTTTCGGGCGTCGCCACCCACTGCTGCCAGCCAATGCGCTCGAGCATGCGCGCAATGTAGGTATCGCGCGACACCGTCATCCACGGATCCTTCCAGATGCAATACAGCACCCGCTGAGGCCGCCCCCGGCCCAGCGCCGCGATGGCGCAATTGAATTGCGTGCAAAGGTCTTCGGCAGTTTCGCTACGACCGAAAATCGTCCCCAGCAATCGATACAAGGCCAGGTTGTCATGCGGTCCGAGCGGATGGGTGACGATCACGTGAGGCACGAAGCCGGCCAGCGTGTCGACCGTCGGTTTTTCGTTTTCGTCGATGTTGACGATCAGATGAGTCGGTGCCAGCGCACGTAGCTTGCCGATGTTGACATCCTTGGTGCCCCCGACCTTCGGTATGTCCCGCACCAGTTCCGCCGGGTGGATGCAAAAACCGGTACGCCCGACGATCCACGGTGCCAGCCCGAGCTCACACAGCAATTCGGTCACCGACGGCACCAGCGACACGATGCGCGGCGGCTGCGCGGCATCGACCACCGGATGCACGACGCCCATCGCATCACGGGTGCTGTTTTCCATTTCCATGCTTGTCTCCTGTTGACGCCGGCGCCATGCCGCAGTCCAAAAAAAAGCCCGCGCTCTTACGAGCTGCGGGCCGGACCGGACACGCTAACGTGCGGTTTATTTTTTTGCGGCGCGCTCGGCCAGGGCCTTGGCCACCAGCGCATCCATCACTTGCACGGTCGACGCAGCGAGCACCGGCTCGGGCTGGCGTCCGCCCATCGCGGTACCGACGATCGATGGCGAAGTGATGTACTTGCCATCGATGGCGATGGTGGGTACGCCGTCAATTTTGTAGGCTTCCTGCAAAACCAGGGCGCGCTTGACCTTGCTCTGCATGCCGAACGAATTGTAGGTCGCGGTAAATTTCTGCTTGTCGATGCCTTGCTTGCCGACGAAATCAAGAATGCTTGCATCGGTATCGATAGCCTGACGTTCAACGTGGATGGCATTGAAAATCTTGCGCTGCATTTCTTCGGATTTGCCCATGGCTTCGAGCGCGTAATACAGCTTTTGCTGCGGAATGAACGATTCGCGGAAATTGATCGGTACGCGCTTGAACTCGATCTTGTCGCCTTGCTTCTTGACCCATTCGGCCAGCGTCGGCTCGAACACGAAACAGTGCGGGCATGAGTACCAGAAAAATTCAGTGACTTCGATCTTGTTGCCGCTATCGGTCGGCTGGGCGCGCTCCAGCGTGCGGTATTCAGCGCCGCTTTGGGGTGCTGCCGGACTGGCGATCGCACTGGCCATGGTAAGACCAAGGCCAAGGCCAAGCGTGGCCAGCAAACGGGGAATGAATCGGATTAAACGCATACAACTCCTCAAGGGGTTTTGGGGGAACGTACGACAGCCACATCGACACCGCTATCGGTGAGCTTGCTGCGGGCGCGGTTCATGGTGTCGAGCTGGCTGAACGGGCCGATACGGACCCGGTAAAAAGTCCCATTGTCGCTCAGCCTTTCGGTAATACGGGCTTCAACACCAAGTAGTGCCAGTTTGGCGCGCGCGCTTTCGGCATCCGCCTGTTCACGGAAAGCACCTGCCTGCAGAAAATAAGTCCACTTGTCGTCGACTTCGGTCTTGGCTTCTGCAGGCTTGGGCGCGTCGGTCATGCGCGATTTTTCAGCCGCACCCGGCAGGCTGGCTTCCTTGGCCGCCGCATTCTTTTCGGCTTGTGGATCAGCGCTGTTTGGCGGAACCGGTTCGGCCACGGGCGGGTTGGCCAGCTCGCGCGCGGCTTCCCTGGCGGCGGCCTTGTTGCCGTACATCGGCTTGTTCGGGTCGCTGACCTGACCGGGAGTCAGCTCAGCCCGGTCCGGCTTGCCGGTCTTGTTGAGAAACGGCAGCGTGGTCTTGTTGATGGTCATGGCGACGGCGACAGCAATGCCGAGTCCGACGATCAGGCCGATGATCAAGCCGAGCAGCGTGCCGCCGGCTTGCCGGAAAAGGGAGGGATGACGGTGCGGGTTGGAATGTTTTTGCATGCTAGTCAGGTTACATCCTCATGGGTGCAGAAACGCCGATCAGTGACAGACCGTTACGCAATACCTGGCGCGTGGCCAGCAGCAGGGCCAGGCGCGCCATGCGGGTTGGCATATCGTCGACCAGTACGCGTTCGGCATTGTAATAACTGTGCAGTTCGCCGGCCAGGTCGCGCAAATAAAACGCCACCTGATGCGGGCCGAGTTCTTCCAGTGCATGCTCGAGCGCTTCCGGATAATCGGCCAGACGCGCCAGCAGCGACGCTTCGCGCGGGGCCGTCAGCGGCGACAGGTCGACGCCATCGAGCACGCTTTCATCGCCGCCCCATTGCGCCAGCACCGAGCAGATCCGGGCATGCGCGTACTGGACGTAGTAGACCGGATTTTCATCGGACTGGGCCCGTGCGAGATCGACATCGAAAATGAATTCGGTATCGGCCTTGCGCGAGATCAGGAAAAACCGCACGGCATCGCGGCCGCGGGTCAGGTCACGTGGCGCATCGTTCGCGGCGTCCGTGTCGGTGACTACCTCGACCTCGCCGCTGGACCATTCGATCAGGTCGCGCAAGGTCACATACGACCCGGCGCGCTTGGAAATCTTGACCTCTTCGCCATCCTTCATGACCGTGACCATCTTGTGCAGCACGTAGTCGGGATAGCCTTTCGGGATGCCGAGGTCGACGGCTTGCAGGCCGGCCCGCACGCGGGCGATGGTGCCATGGTGATCGCTGCCCTGGATGTTGATGGCGTTGCCGAAACCGCGCTGCCATTTGACGATGTGATAGGCCACGTCCGGCACGAAGTACGTGTAAGTACCGTCGGATTTTTTCATGACGCGATCCTTGTCGTCGCCATAATCGGTGGTGCGCAACCACAGCGCGCCATCGAGTTCATAGGTCTTGCCGGCCTTGATCAGCGCATCGACGGCGGCATGGACCTTGCCGTCGCCGTACAGCGAGGATTCGAGATAGTAGTTGTCGAACTTCACGCCGAAGGCCTGCAAATCGAGGTCCTGTTCGCGCCGCAAATACGCGACGCCAAACTGGCGGATCGATTCAAGGTCATCGACATCGCCGCTGGCGACCACGGGTGCGCAGTCAGCCGCCGAGACGGTGTTTCCGGCCAAAAAGTCGCGTGCGATGTCACCGATGTAGTCGCCGTTGTAGGCCGGTTCCGGCCAGTCGGCGTCGCCCGGTTTGAAGCCGCGCGCACGGGCCTGGACCGACGCCGCCAGCGTGGCGATCTGCACGCCGGCGTCGTTGTAGTAGAACTCGCGCATGACGTCGTAGCCCTGCACGGCGAACAGCGCCGAGAGCGCATCGCCCAGTGCGGCCTGACGACCATGGCCGACATGCAGCGGACCGGTCGGGTTGGCGGAGACAAATTCGAGCAGGACTTTACGGCCGGTGCCGAGCGTGCCACGACCGTAACCGGCGGCTTCCTGCAGCACCGTGTGCACGACTTCCTGCCGTGCTGCCAGCGCCAGGCGCAGGTTGATGAAACCCGGTCCGGCGATCTCGACCGCATCGACCAGACCGGTGCGGGCCGGGTCGGCCAGCAGCGCAGCGACCAGTTGCTGCGCCAGTTCGCGCGGATTTTTTTTCAGTGGCTTGGCCAGCTGCATCGCAATATTGCAGGACACATCGCCGTGGGCAGGGTCGCGCGGACGCTCGAGGACCACCGTCGGCTGCAGGTCCGTACCGGCAATCAGGGAGGCCAGGGCGGAATTGAAAAGGGCGACGACGCGTTGTTTCTGGAGAGCGAGCATGAGTGTGTGCGGGGGCGGAGAAGACGGAAACCGATTATACCGACGCCACTGTCAGCTGCCTAACTTGTCGCGGCAGTAGCTGCCAAGAAAGCGTTGCAGCTGAAACTCGTGCGGCAGCCAGGACTGGCCGGACAAGCCCGCAGGATCGCGAAACAGATAGGTCTGCACCGCGATCAACTCACCGTCGCCGGTGGTCGCCTGCACGCCGATGCGGTGATAGCCGTCGCCTTCGAAATGGTCGAGTGCCGCCAGGTCGGCCGCATCGATATCGCGATAGATCAGCCCGGTCACGCTGCCGCCGGCCTCGATCACGATGCCGGGGTAGGTGTCACCGCTGACTGCATAGCGCTGGTGACCGTCAATGCGGGCCGGCTGCGACACATAGGTGCCGCGCACCACGCGCTGCCAGACTTCGGGAAACATCAGCGAACCGTAAGTGAAAACGTGAATGGGCATCGTGCAGGCCAGGTCAATGTCGGGGCCTCATTCTGCCATGCCGGTACGGGGTGCAACGCGGCCCTATTTGCGCGCCACCACATTGAGTCCCGGCCGGAGGTCGACCGCGTCGATGTAGCCGATGCCGCCCGGCGTACCCTGCACGTAGCTGATGACATCGGCCGCAGTCGCCATTTCGGCAGGCGGCGTGCCCTTGCCGATGTAGCGCCGCACGGTCCAGTAGGCGTCGTATTTTTCGTCGTCCTGATCGAGAAATTCGTGCAGGAACCGGGTGCGCACCAGCGAGCCCTGCTTCATCGCCACCGGCGTGACGCTGACCCCGGCCACCGCAATGAATTTTCCGGTATAGATTTTTTGTACGGTCAGCGTATCCATCTTCGGCACATTGCTGTTGCCGATGACGACGATGTCAGCCGCCCATGCAGGCAGCGCCAGCAGCGCCACGCAGAGTACAACAATACGAAATATGAGTGTCATGGTCGTCTTCTCAGAATACGAAGCTGTAGGACAAGGACAGTACATTGACCACCTGGTTGCCGGATTCACCGCCGGGGGGCGCATCGATCAGGCCGGAAGCGAGTCCGACACGGGTACGCGCCCATTCCGCCTTGAGCTTGCTGGAGGGACTGAGCCGGTACGAGGTGCCGGCCGCCCAGGTGGTCTGGTCGTATGGCGAGAGGCCATCGGCACCGGCGCGCTGCGACGCATTGATCCGGGCCGCTCCGGGGATGAAGGCCGGTACGCGGTTGGTATTGACCTTGCCATATAAATCGCGCACTTCCGGCTTGGACAGCAAACGGCCGACGCTGACGTACGGCGTCCATGCACCGACTGGCCGCAACACGGCGAGGTAAGCGCCCTGGGTATTGGACCCTGTATTCACGCCGAGCACATTGCGCCGCACATATTCGCCGACTAACCGGAAATCTGCGCCGACAGCCACGTCGGCTCCCAGCGTGTAGGTCGGGCTATGGATTTCGCCAACAGCGCTCAGTCCCGGTCCCGGCATTTGCGACGACACCTGGTAGTAGCCAATGCCGGGCGCGATCGTCACGAACGGATACGTCACCGGAAAAAACTGCCCGTCGGTAGTCTTGACGCGCACGTCGTGCGCACCGATGCGAAACAGGTTGTCGTCCTGCTGGAAAGTCAGTACCAGCCCGCGCGCGTTGACCCTGACCGGCGTGGACGCCCTACCAGACAAACCGGCGGCCGGATTGTCGCGCAGGTAAGTACGAAAAGTGGTGTTGGTCGATCCGACATAGCCATCAAGCGTCCATTCGCCAACTGCCGAGTTCCAGGTCTTGCTCACCGCCAGTCCATCAACATCGGTTGTCGGCGAGGTCGAATACACCTCGGTGGGCAGCTGGGCAAAATCGAAGGTGGTGCCGACATCGGTACTTTCGCTGCGCAGGTACAGCGGCACGCGCAGGCGGCCGGCACGCACCAGCCAGTCGTTGCTCGGACGCCAGGACAGGAAGGCCCAGCTGATCGTGGCATCGGTGGCGCTATCGCTTTTGAGCGATGCCGCGACCTTGCCTTGCACGGTGGCGCTGAACTGGTCATTGATGCGGGCATCGACTTGCAAGCCCAGCACGCTGTCGCGCCTGAAGGTGCCGTCGTTATCGACGAAACGCTGGTAGTGGTAAGGCTGGTCAGAACGGCTATAGCCGACCGTGCCGAAACCCGAATAGGACAGGTCGACGGCAACCGCAGGCCAGGCCATGAAGACTCCCGCGACCAGCACGACCGGAGCACGAAGCACGAGACGGAGATTTTTCATGGCGAATTCTTTTCGGGACAGGCCGGTGGCAAAGTAGAGGTTCATGCGTGATCCATCCATTCAGCGGCGATACGCTCGAATTCCGGGCGGATGGCGAGGAAAGCATCGACCACCTCCGGATCAAAATGCAGGCCACGGCCAGCGACGATGATGGCAGCGGCCTGGTCGCTGTGCATCGGCTCCTTGTACGGACGACGCGAGCGCAGCGCATCGAAGACATCGGCCAGTGCCATCAGCCGCGCCGCCAGCGGAATAGCCTGCCCGGCCAGGCCGTCGGGATAGCCGGAGCCGTCCCATTTTTCGTGGTGCGAACCGGCGATGTCCTTGGCCACGTCGAGGAAATGTCCCCGCTCGCCCATGTGCACGCCAGCGCGCACCAGCATGTCGTAGCCGCAGCGTGCATGGGTTTTCATGATGGTGAATTCGTCGGTGGTGAGCTTGCCGGGCTTGAGCAGGATATGGTCGGGGATGGCGATCTTGCCGATATCGTGCAGGGGTGCCGACTTGCTCATCTGCTCGATAAGACCCGGCGTCAGGCGCTCGCGATAGTGCGGCAGGCGGGCCAGTTCGACACCGAGCAGGCGCACGTATTCCTGGGTGCGGCGGATGTGATTGCCGGTGGTTTCGTCGCGAAACTCGGCCAGCGAAACCATCACGCAAATGGCCGCGTCCTGCAGGTGATTGATCTCCGACAGACGCTGGTCGACCTGTCGCTGCAGCCAGGCATTGCGGTCTTGCAGGAAGGCTTGCCATGACTGGATGTCGAGGTGGGTCTTGACGCGGGCGGCGACGATGGGCGGACTGATCGGCTTGTGGATGAAGTCGACGGCACCGGCGGCGAAACCTTCTTCCTCGGCGGCGATATCGGTGCGCGCCGTCAGAAAAATCACCGGGATGTGTCGCGTCACCGGGTTTTCCTTGAGACGCCGGCATACCTCGAAGCCATCCATCTCCGGCATCATGATGTCGAGCAAGATCATGTCCGGCGGCGACGCGGCGGCCAGCGCCAGCGCCTTGGCTCCGTTGCTGGCCACCTTGACGCGATACCGGTCCTTGAGCATATGGGTCAGCAGGCTCAGATTGAGCGGGGTGTCATCGACGACAAGAATGGTCGCGCGTTGCTTGTCGGAGGGGCTCATGCGGCATCCTGCTCAGGGTTGGTCTCGGCCAATAGGGCCAGTGCGGTATCAAACTCGAAATTCTGCAGTGCCGTGTCGATGCGCTGGCGTCGTGCCGGCGAAAGCATGCCGGCGAGTTCCCGGCCCTGCTGCTGCCACAGGTCGATGGCATCGCTATCGCCTTCATCAAGCAACTTGCACAACTGGCGCAGGGTGTCCGCTGCCGGCATCGGCAGCGCAGCACGGACGCTGTCAGCAGCCTGCACCGCGAAAAACGTATGCAGTCCGGCCAGCAGCGGCGTGATTACCTGGGCCAGCCGCGCCTGCGCGCGGGCGGCCTCATCGACATCCCGTGCAGCGCACGCCAGCTCCAGAGCACTGGCCGGTTGCCGTAAGTCGGCCATGCCCAGCGTACCGGCCAGTCCCTTGATCGTATGCGCCAGCATTTCAACTTGCTGCCACTGCGCATCGGCCAGCAATTGCACCAGACGCGCATTGCAGTCCGTGTAGCTGTCGGCGAACATTGACAGCAGTTGCCGGTACATCGATGCCGAATCCGCCGAGAAGCGCACGCCCTCCATCGTGTCGAGTCCGGCAATACGTGGCAGCGTCGTCCGGCCATCCGCCGCACGGACCACCGGCACGGCATCGGTCGGCGATGCCAACCGCGGTATCGGGTAGTGCCGCGCCAGCATCGCACACAGCATCGCCGGCTCGACCGGTTTGCTGAGATGGCCATTCATGCCGGCGGCGGTGCAGCGTTCGCGCTCTTCGAGCATCGCGTGCGCGGTCATTGCAATGAGCGGCAAGGCTGCGTAGCGCGGGTCGGCACGCACCTGCGAACTCGCTGCGTAACCATCCATCACCGGCATCTGCAAGTCCATCAGCACGACATCGAAATGATCCGCGGCAACCGTCGCCAGCAGGTCAAGCGCTTCCTGTCCATTGGTCGCCAGCGTCACGCAGGCTCCCCGGCTTTCGATCAGTTCGATGGCCAGTTGCTGATTGATCGGATTGTCTTCGGCCAGCAGCACACGCATGCCGCTCAGGTCATTGCCCGGCCGGTCGTCGGCGTCCGGCGGGCGCAGCACCTCATCGCCGCTGGCCAGCGGGAAGCGCGCGGTGCAATGAAAACGCGCGCCCTGTCCGTCACGACTTTCGGCCCAGACCTGACCGCCCATCAGCTCGATGAATTTTTTAGAGATGCTCAGCCCGAGCCCGGTACCACCATATTTGCGGGTGGTCGATCCATCGGCCTGGGTGAACTCCAAGAACAGGTACGTGAGCTGCTCTGCCGACAAGCCGATACCGGTATCGGTCACGATGAAATGCAGCAGTACGTCGTCGTCGCCGCGTTCGTCGATGCGGGCGTCCAGCGTGACGCTGCCGTGATCGGTGAACTTCACTGCATTCGACAGCAAGTTGGTCAGCACCTGCGACAGGCGCAGCGGATCGCCGCGCAGTGCGCCTTGCCGCCCCAGCAGTTGCGGCTCGGTGATGACCGAGGACAGCACCAGACCTTTGTCCAGCGCGGGCTGGCTCAGGAGCCCCAGCACATTGCCGATCACGTCCTCGAGCAGGAACGGCACGTGTTCGAGTTCCAGCTTGCCGGCTTCGACCTTGGAAAAATCGAGGATATCGTTGAGCAGGCGCAGCAGCGACTTGGCAGCCAGATGGGCCTTGCTGACGTAATCATGCTGGCGCGCCGTCAGGTCCGAGCGCAGTGCCAGATAGGTCATGCCGATGACGGCATTCATCGGGGTCCGGATTTCGTGGCTCATGTTGGCCAGGAACATGGATTTGGCCCGCGTCGCGTCTTCGGCTTTCTGGTTGGCCGCCTCGAGCGCATGCTGGGCTTCCTGGCGCAGCTGGATATCGCGCTCGATCGATGCGGCCATGCCATCAAACGTCGCGCCCAGCGACACCAGTTCGCGCACACCTTGCGCCCGATGCCCGCCCGGCATACCGTCGGCCGTGATGCGCGCCGAATAATCGCCGTTAGCCAGGCGTCTGGCCGCTGTCGACAGCACGGCGATCGGACGCAGTACCTGCCGGCGGATGACTTCCGACGCCGCCAGGATCATCAGAAACGTGAAACCGACGCTGCAGGACATCAGCAGGATCCAGCGCTCGAGGTCGTGCGTGGCCAGCGAGACCGACTCGTTGGTGCGCGCGTTGGTCAGCGCACCGAGCGTTAGCACCGACCTGGCCAGATCCGCCTTGAGCACGTTGTAAGGGGTGCTGTAGACCAGCTGGTTGGCGTAGCTCAGGTGCGCTTCGCCGTCCGACACGAATTGCTGCGTGGCCGGATCGAACAATCCCTGGGTCGCGGCAAAAGCGGTTTGCTCCATCTGCTTCATCGCGTCGGTGGCGGCATAAACGACGTTGAGCGCCTTGAATTCGTCGGGACTGAAACCGAGCGATTTCATGCGCCCGGAAAACGATATGCGCAGCCCCTGGACTGGCATCTTGTGCACTGTTGTGCCGGCAATCACCGAATCCCAGTAGGCACCGGAGTCATAGCTGGCCGGCTGCGGTTTGTCGCCTTCGCGGATCGCCAGGATGTCGTAGTAGTAGGTTAGGTAGCGTGCTTCGCCGGTGCTGGTATAGGTACGCACCAGGCTGGTCAGCTGTTCGGTATCTTCCTTGAGTTTTTCGGCCAGCGATATCGCATCCTGGCGATGGGCTTGCGCCGTCACGACGCTGTCGTACGACTGCTTGATCATGACCAGAAAGACGGCATTGGCAGCCAGTGCCAACATCACCACCAGCGAGAACCAGAAGGATAGTTTTTTGAGTTTCACGATTTCTGCTTTTCGGTGCACGCCAGAGTCCCCTGTTCCGGCCGTCAGCGGTGGCTCCACCGCTTGTCAATCAAGCGGAAGTACCAGTCAGCAAGCGGTCAAGCGCCGACATGGCCGTACATGTCGAAGCACTTGAAACGAATTCATTACGGGCAGAGAACAGGACAGCGCGAGCATACCAAACAAGCGTAGAAATTTCTTTAAAACAATTGTGCGCTGGCAATACTTTTAGTAACTACAATTTTGCTCTTGCTAAGTGCCGGGAGTGCAAAACGTCGCATTGGCGATCGCAAGCACCGCCGGCCACATCGTAGCGTGGGCACGATGAGGCCGTGCCCCATATGCATCAACTTAACGTGATAAGCATCGTAGGGTGCAATAACCGCAGGGCATTGCACCGAATGCACTGCTTGCGGTTGATGAAATTGCAGGTGCTCCGCCACGACCAAGCCGGGAGCGGCGGAGCACAGACAGTTTTATCAACCGCAATCGGTCCATTCGGTCCATTCGGTGCTACGGCTTGGCGATACGGAGTGGCATCCGTTTAGGCAACCGCACCGCGTGGGCACGATGAGGCCGTGCCCACCCTACGCTACCTCGCCTCCGGTGGAGGCCGCCAGAATGGCAAACCATTCTTCGCGCGTCAGCACCAGCTGCGTCGCCGCGACTGCTTCGGTGATCGCGGCGATGCGGCCGGAACCGGTCAGCACCAGTGGTCGCGACGGATGGCGCAGCACCCAGGCAGTGGCGATGACGGCCGGCGTGACGGCGTGGGTCTCTGCGATCCGGGCCAGCACGGCACGCACCCGCAAGCCTTGCGCATCCGCTGCGCCAAACAAGCGCCCGCCCGCCAGCGCCGACCAGATCATCGGTGCGCAACGCAAGCGCTGGGCCTGATCGAGGGTGCCGTCGTCGAGTGCCGGCACGTGCAGCACCGATAGTTCGATCTGATTGGTCACCAGCGCATGGCGCGACGCCAGCAGCTCAAATTGCGCCGGCGTGAAATTGGATGCGCCGAAGTAGCGCACCTTGCCGGCTCGCTGCAAGCAGCCAAACGCTTCGGCGACTTCATCGGCCTCCATCAGCGGATCGGGTCGATGGATCAGCAGCAGGTCCAGATAATCGGTACCGAGGTTGTTGAGTGACTGCTCGACCGACGCGATCAGGTGCGCGCGGCCGGTATCGTAGTGCTTGATGGTGTGCGACGGACGGTTCGGATGGACCAGCCGGATACCGCATTTGCTGACAATCTGCAGCCGCTGGCGCAAGCCGGCCGCCAGCGCCAGCGCTTCGCCAAATAGCGCTTCGGAAGTGTAGCCGCCGTAGATATCGGCCTGGTCCATCGTCGTGATTCCCAGAGCGACGGCTTGCTCGACCAGTGCCAGCCGCTGCGCAGGCGTCAGTTGCCATTCACCCAATCGCCACAGCCCCAGCACGATCCGCGATAACTCGGGACCGTCGGGTGCCAGCACGATGCGGGGTGCCAGCATCACCACGCTTTCAGGATGTCAGCCCGCTTGGCCTGGTATTCCTGTTCGGTGATCAGGTCTTGCGCACGCAGGCGCTTGAGGCTTTTCAGGCGTTCTTCCTGCGCGGCATAGTATTTATCGTCCTGAACTACCGGGGCCGCCATCATCTGCACGGGCAACGCCGGTGCCATCAGCACGGCCGGCGTGCCGGTCTGCACCGGCGTCATCAAGGGCACCACGACCCAGTCACTGCGCACATGGTGCATGCCATCGGCGGCCAGACGCACCGGCGAGGCCGCAGTCCGGCTGCCGAAGTCGAAGGCGCGGCGCATGCGGGTGGCGCGATAGCGGCCAATGAAATCAACGCGCGCCTCGCCGAAGATGATGTTCAGTCCGTGCTGGTCGATGAAGGCACGGCCACTGTTGCCGAGCTTGCTGCCAAACAATCCGCTGTTGCCGCTGCTGACAATGAAGAACAACACATCCTGCTGCGGACCGGCCTTGGCCAGTGCCGCCGCGAGGCCGCGCGCGAGGTTGCGGGCACTGTCGTCGCCGAACACGGCCACGGGCTTGTTCTTGCCCTCGACCTTGAGCAAGGCCAACGCGCGGCTGACGCTATCGACGGCCAGCACATGCGGCTGCAGGTTGGCCGGCGCATTGCCGGTGGACAAATAGATCTGGTCGAATTCGCCATCATTCCAGGCCAGATCGCCCGGCACGCACGAGGGACACGCCTCGTAACTGGAGCCTTCGACCGCGGCCAGCGCAAACGGCATGGGCACTGTTAGCGCCAGGCCCAGCAACACGGGTAAACAACGCGAGGACATCGAGGAAAGCAAAGGGCGCATGACTACTCCGTTAGCAGGTAAAGCATTTCAGGAAAATTCGAAAGGAAGCCGGATCTGGCGCTACGACTACAGGAAGTTTGTTTTCCGTGACGATTGCCAGCAAAAATTATGTACTTGAGTTACCTGTAGTATTAATACACTAATTTTACAACACGCAGTTGATCAAGTCGCCATCATCCAGGCGTAATAGCGTTTTCTCCTATGAAAATTGACCGCGGTTACCCCATGCTCGCCGCATAACAGGCTCCCCTTCAGCAAAAATTCCCAAAAGATAATGCTTAAACTTTAGCAAAACTACAAAGAACTGCTAGAATAATCCACAGCGAACTACAAAAACAGTTGGGCAAAGCACAATTCCTTGCTTTTCAGCACTGCAGTGCTTTTGTAGTTTCACTAGATTTTGTGCGATAGCCTCTGCTGCCTCACACGATCTGACGACAAGAATCCGGACTGATACCGGTGCACAAGGCGCTGCAAAGCATCGCCACATGTTTACAACAAAACCAATCTGGAGACGAGATGACACGCATTCTGAAGACCTTGCCGGTGGCAGCCGCTTTGGCACTGACCGCATCGCTGGCACAAGCCGCACTACCGATTGATTTCGGTGGTTATTTCCGTTCCGGTTTCGGAACCAGCAGCGAGGGTGGCAAGGAAGCTTGCTTCGGGCTGGCTGGTGCCGGTTCCAAATATCGCCTCGGTAACGAGTGCGAAACTTACGGCGAGCTGGCGTTCGGCGGCGAAGCCTTCAAGGGCGAAAACGGTTTCAATATCCGCATCAATACCCGGCTGGCATTCGTGCTGCAGCAAAACAAGGATTTCGAGCAGTACAGCCCGGCCTGGCGCGAAGCCAATGCGATCGCTGAAAACATCGGTACCGGTGCGTTCTCGAAAGCCAAGGCCTGGGTCGGCAAGCGTTTCTATGATCGCCAGGACGTGCACATCACCGATTACTACTACTGGGATAACAGCGGTCCGGGTGCCGGCCTGGAGAACATCGACCTGGGCGGTGCCAAACTGGCCTACGCAATCGTGCGCAATGCGTACACCAACGATGCCGCGCCTACTGCCAACGACAACAAGCGCACGGTCCTGACCCACGATATCCGCTTCTCGGAAATCAAAACCAACAAGGATGGCGCACTGACCGTCGGTGTCGAGTTCATGCAAAAGCGCGATGCCGCCGGCGCTACCGTCTCCACGCCTAGCGGCAACCTGCTCACGCTGCTGCACACCCAGACCGGCCTGTTCGGCGGCTACAACAAGATCGCGCTGCAGCACGGTACCGGCAGCGGTGCCGGCACGGGTGGCGTCAACTTCGGTGCCAACAAGGATGACAAGGTCACCCGCATCACCGAACAGATCATGTTCCAGCCAGCCGGCACCAAATGGTCGGGCATGGGCACCTTCGTCTACGAGAAGGCCGAAACCCTCACCGGCGACAAGACCTGGATGTCGGCCGGCGTACGTCCGGTCTATCACTTTGCCGACAACATGAGCATCGCCACCGAACTCGGCTACGACCAGGTCAAGCCGGATGGCCAGGCCACCCGCAAGCTGACCAAGCTGACGATTGCGCCGCAACTGACGGCCGGCAATGGTTTCTGGTCACGTCCGGCGCTGCGTGCGTTCTACACGTACGCGAAATGGAATGATGCGGCACAGGCGGCGGCCGGCGCAGGGTCATCCCTGTCCAACACCGGCGTGTTCGGGGCGACGACCAACGGCAGCACGGTAGGCTTCCAGGTCGAAACCTGGTGGTAAGTTGATCAAGAGCCGCAGCGATAACACGCTGCGGCTTTTTTGCTTTTCGGGCTAGCAAAAATAGCCTCGAAGCAACAATCAGGCGTGCCGCGCCACCGTGGCGGCACGCCGTTTCAAGAAGGCGTTCCATGTCCAATCCCCTCATTGCACCCCGTCCTTCCGGGTGGTGGCGCAGCGCCGTCATTTATCAGGTCTATCCGCGCAGTTTTTCCGACAGCAATGGCGATGGCATCGGCGACTTGCCGGGCATTACGGCGCGGCTCGATTACATTGCCGGCCTGGGTGTTGATGTGCTCTGGATTTCCCCCTTTTTTACGTCGCCGATGAAAGACTTCGGCTACGACGTCAGTGATTACTGCGATGTCGATCCGCTGTTCGGTACCCTCGCTGATCTCGATGCGCTGATCGCCCGCGCGCATCAGCTTGGCCTGCGCGTGATGATCGATCAGGTCCTGTCGCATTCATCGGACGCCCATCCGTGGTTTGCCGAAAGCCGCGCCAGTCGCGATAACCCGAAAGCCGACTGGTATGTCTGGGCCGATCCGCAGGCCGATGGCACGCCGCCGAATAACTGGATGGCGGTCTTCGGCGGTTCGTCCTGGCAGTGGGATACGCAGCGCCGCCAGTACTACCTGCATAACTTCCTGAGCTCGCAGCCGGACCTCAATTTCCATTGCGTGGCGGTGCAGGATGCGCATCTGGCCAGCCTGCGTTTCTGGCTCGAGCGCGGCGTCGATGACTTCCGGCTTGATGCCTGCAATTTCCATTTCCATGACCAGCAATTGCGCAGCAATCCGCCGGCCACAAGGCGCGATACCAGCACCGTCACCGACGTCAATCCGTACGGCATGCAAGCCCACGTCTACGACAAGACCCGCCCGGAAAACCTGGCCTTCCTGGTGCGCCTGCGCGCGCTGCTCGACGAGTTCGGCGCGACCGCCGTCGGCGAAGTCGGGGCCGACGATTCGCTCGCCGTGATGGCCCAATACACCGCCGGCGACGACAAGCTGCAACTGGCCTACAGCTTCAATTTGCTGACACCGGAATGTTCGGCCGCGCACATCCGCGCGCAGATCACGCAGTTCGGCGAACGCGTTGCCGATGGCTGGGCGGCCTGGCCGATCGGCAACCATGACAGCATCCGCGTGATGACCCGCTGGGGTGGCACGCAGCCGTCGCCGGCACTGGCCAAGGTCTTGCTGGCGATGCAGTTGTCGCTGCGCGGCACGCCCTGTTTGTATCAAGGCGACGAGCTGGCACTGACCGAGGCCGATGTCCCGTTCGCGCAATTGCAGGACCCGTACGGCATCACGTTCTGGCCTGCATTCAAGGGCCGTGACGGCTGCCGTACGCCGATGCCGTGGCAGGCCGATGCGGCGCATGCGGGCTTCAGCACCGGACAACCGTGGCTGCCGGTGGCACCCGAACATGCGCGCTGCGCGGTCGATGTGCAGGATGCCGATCCGGCCTCGCCGCTCAATTTTGCCCGCAACATCCTGGCGTGGCGGCGCACCCAGCCGCAACTGGCGCTGGGCGCGATCGCCTTTTTTGATGCGCCGGAACCGGTGCTGGCATTGCGCCGCGCGCTGGCGGGTTCACCCACGATCATTGCCGCATTCAACCTCGGTGATACGCCGGTCACGTTCGACTGGCCTGCGCTGCACGGTGCCCGCGTGCTCGACGGGCACGGCCTGACAGGTGCGGTCAATGGCACCACGATGACCTTGCCGGCCTTCGGCGGCTGGTTCGGCACGCTCGACGGCGAGGCCGGCTGATGGCCACCCTGACCCTGGCGGGCATCCGCAAATCCTAC
Source organism: Actimicrobium sp. CCC2.4 (assembly GCF_034347385.1). NCBI lineage: Bacteria > Pseudomonadati > Pseudomonadota > Betaproteobacteria > Burkholderiales > Oxalobacteraceae > Actimicrobium > Actimicrobium sp. CCC2.4. Next base: position 247,121 of record NZ_CP133777.1, read on the forward strand.
GGCGCTGTCGAAACCCTGCACGGCATCGACCTCAGCATCGCCGATGGCGAATTCATTGTTTTCGTCGGCCCCAGCGGCTGCGGCAAGTCGACGCTGCTGCGCGCGATTTGCGGCCTCGAAGACATCAGCGCCGGCGACCTGCATATCGGCGAGCGCCGCGTCAACGATATCGCGCCGGCCCAGCGCGGCATCGCGATGGTGTTCCAGAGTTATGCGCTGTATCCGCACATGAGCGTGTTCGAGAACATGGCGTTCGGCCTGAAGCTGGCCGGCCACGACAAGACCGCCGCGCGCGACGCAGTCCTGCGCGCAGCGCAAATCCTGTGCATCGAACCGCTGCTCGAACGCAAACCGAAAGAGCTGTCGGGCGGCCAGCGCCAGCGTGTGGCGATCGGTCGCGCCATCGTGCGCAAGCCCGACGTGTTCCTGTTCGACGAGCCGCTGTCTAACCTCGATGCCTCGCTGCGAGTGCAGATGCGTATCGAGCTGGCCAACCTGCATCGCGAACTCGGCGCGACGATGATTTATGTCACCCATGACCAGGTCGAGGCGATGACGCTGGCTGATCGCATCGTGGTGCTCAATGCCGGTCGCATCGAACAGGTCGGTGCGCCGCTGGCGCTATACCACCAGCCCGACAACCTGTTCGTGGCCGGCTTCATGGGTTCGCCGCGGATGAATTTTTTCAAGGGCCGGGTGCAGGCGTCGAGCCCTGCCGGAATGACGCTGGCAGTCGGCGAACGGGCACTGCTCGAGAGCACGTCCAGCCGCAACTTGCCGGTTGGTGCGGCTGTCACGATCGGGGCGCGACCGGAACACATCACGCTGGGCGATAACCCGGACGGTATCCCGACGCGTATTCATGCGATCGAACACCTCGGCGATGTCAGCTATCTGTACGTGATGGTGGCCGGCAGCGACGAGCCGCTGGTGGTGCGCTGTGCGCCGGAGCAGGACTGGCAAGTGGACCAGCACACGGCGATGACGATCACGCCGACGCGACTGCACGTGTTCGATACCGACGGCAAGGCCTGCCGCTAAACGGGCAGCCAACGAATAAACAGGCCGGATGCGTCACGCGGGCCGCATCCGGTGGTGGTACTAACAGCCTCGACTTTCCTGGAGAAGACTTTGCCTATTTCAATTACCAAACGAACATTCGTTGTTGCCGGCCTGATGCTGGCAACCGTGGCCGGCACCGGCAATGTGTTTGCGGCCGAACCCGGCAAGCTGCTGATCTGGATCAATGGCGACAAGGGTTACAAGGGCGTGGCCGCCCTCGGTGCAGAGTTCACCAAAAAGACCGGCATCGTCGTCACCGTCGAGCATCCCGAAGATGCGCCCAACAAGTTCCAGCAAGCGGCCGCTGCCGGCAAGGGTCCGGACATCTGGATCTGGCCGCACGACCGGCTGGGCGAATGGATCGCCGGCGGTCTGCTGCAATCGATCGAGCCATCGAAAGCAATGCGCGACGGCATCGACCCGCTCGGCTGGAAAGCCTTCACGGTAGGCGGTAAGACCTGGGGTTATCCGATGTCGCTGGAAGCGGTTGGCCTGATCTACAACAAGGACCTGGTAAAGACACCGCCAAAGACCTTCGAGGAAATCGTCGCACTCGACAAAAAGCTCGCCGCCAGCGGCAAGAAAGCCATCCTGTGGGATTACACGAATACCTATTTTAGCTGGCCCCTGATGGCGGCCGGCGGCGGCTTTGCGTTCAAGCCGAAGGCCGATGGCAGCTTCGATGCCAGCCAGACCGGCGTCAATAATGCTGGTGCCATCGCCGGCACCAACGCGATCATGGCGCTGATCAATGGCGGCGTGATGCCGACCGGTGCCGGCTATGCCGACATGGAAGCCGGCTTCAATCAGGGCAAGATAGCGATGATGATCAACGGCCCGTGGGCCTGGGATAACGTGCGCAAATCGAAGATCAACTTCGGTGTCGCTGCCATCCCGACCGTCGCCGGCAAGAAGGCTGCCCCGTTCGTCGGCGTGCTCGGCGCGATGATTTCAAAAGCCAGCCCGAACAAGGAAGTCGCCACCGAATTCCTGGAAGCGCAGTTGCTGACCGTGGCCGGCCTGAAGGTCGTCAACGCCGATGTGCCGCTGGGCACGCCGGCCAACAAGGCGCTGTTCAACGAGCTCAAGGGCGACCCGAACATCCAGGCCACGATGGCCAGCGCGCAGGCCGGTGTGCCGATGCCGAACAATCCGGAGATGGGGCGTTTCTGGTCCTCAATGAAGTCGGCGCTGGAGAACATCACGCAGGGACGGCAAAGCACGAAGGAGGGACTGGACGCGGCGGCCAAGCGGATTCTGAGCGGCAGCTGATTTGCTGCGGTTCATCCACGTACCGCAGGAATTTGACCAGCACGCCGGCCATTGCGGCGCTGCTGGCACCTGCCTCCACCACCACTATTGCAAAGAGTCCTTTCGATGACAGGTCGCACCGCCCTACGGCACGCACTCGGCCCCGCCCTGCTCGTGTTGATCCTGCTGATCGGCCTCTACCTGGCCACGCTGCTGTACACGACCGGCCAGACCGTGCTCGCGCTGGTTTTTCTTGGCGCGCTGGCGCTGACCGGTTTCATTTACACCTCGCCGCGCGCGTATGCGTATCGCTATCTGTTCCCCGGGATTGGCGCTGCAGTCGTGTTCGTGCTGTTCCCGCTGATCTACACAGTAGCGATCGGCTTTACCAATTTCAGTTCGACCAACCTGCTTAGTTTCGAGCGCGCAACCCAGTACCTGCTTGACGAAACCCGTCGCGGCGAAGGCAGCAACTATGCGATGACGCTGCACGCCGATGGCAATGCCTTCCGCGTACGCTTGCAACAGGCCGACAGCGAACTGGTCTACGTGACGCCGGCGCTGGCGCTACACAAGAAACCGCCTGTCACGGTGGCGCTGGAACCGCTCGCGCAAACATTGCTGAGCGCGCCGCTCGGTATCCGCGACCTGATTGCCCAACAGCCCGGTCTGAAGGTGCTAACCCTGACCTTGCCGGATGGAAGCGCGCTGCGCAGCACCGGCCTGCGCCAGTTCGCCGCCACTGAAAAAGTCTGGCAGCGACAGCCTGACCGCACCCTGAAAAACAGCGCCAGCGGTGCGCTGCTGATACCCGACTTCAAGAGCGGTTTTTACCGCGACAGCGCCGGTGTCGCAGTCCAGCCCGGCTTCAAGGTCAACGTCGGTTTCGATAATTTCACACGCGTATTCACCGACCAGGCCTTTCGCGGACCGTTCCTGCGCATCTTCGTCTGGACCGTCGTGTTCGCCGCGATCACGGTACTGACCACGCTCAGCCTGGGCATGGTGCTGGCGGTCCTGCTGAACTGGGAATCGCTGCGCTTTCGCGGGCTGTACCGCACGCTGCTGTTCCTGCCGTATGCAGTGCCGGGCTTCATTTCCATCCTGGTATTTCGCGGCCTGTTCAATAATAATTTCGGCGAGATCAACCTGATCCTCAATGCGCTGTTCGGCATCCAGCCGGCCTGGTTTTCGGATACCACGCTGGCCAAGGTGATGATCCTGATCGTCAATACCTGGCTCGGCTATCCGTACATGATGGTGCTGTGCATGGGGCTGATCAAGGCGATTCCGGCCGACCTGTACGAAGCCTCGGCGCTGGCCGGGGCCGGACCGCTGACCAACTTTTTCCGCATTACGCTACCGCTGATCATCAAGCCGCTCACGCCATTGCTGGTGGCGTCGTTCGCCTTCAACTTCAATAATTTCGTGCTGGTCAGCCTGCTCACCGGCGGACGGCCGGACTTCCTCGACACGACGGTTCCGGCCGGCACCACCGACTTGCTGGTGTCGTACACCTACCGGATCGCATTCGAGGATTCCGGCCAGAACTTCGGCCTGGCGGCGGCGATTTCGACGCTGATTTTCCTGCTGGTGGCAGCGCTGTCGGTGGTCAACATGAAGCTGGCGCGGGTCGACAAGCCGTGATGCATCGCTCACTGCAACGTACTTCGAGGAGTTTTTCATGGCTGTCGTAACCGACCGTTCCAATCGCTGGCGCGTGGTGCTCGCGCATCTGGCCGTGATCACGCTGATCTGCCTGGTGCTGTTTCCGTTTTTGATGATCTTGTCGATCTCGCTGCGACCGGGCAACTTCGCCAGCGGCAGCCTGATCCCGACCGAGATCAGTCTGGATCACTGGCGCCTGGCGCTCGGGATGTCGTACCAGGGACCGAACGGGGTGCTGGTCGAACCGGATTTTCCGGTGCTGCGCTGGCTGTGGAATTCAGTGAAGATCGCGACGATGACAGCCACCATCACACTGCTGCTATCGACCACTTGCGCGTATGCCTTTGCGCGCATGAAGTTCAAGTTCAAGTCGACCGCGCTGGCCGGCCTGCTGTTGCTGCAGATGTTCCCGGCGGTGCTGGCGCTGATTGCGATCTATACGATCTTCGACATGATAGGCACCTATGTGCCGTGGCTTGGCATCGATAGCCACGGTAGCCTGGTGCTGGCTTACACCGGCGGCATCGCGATGCATATCTGGACCATCAAGGGTTACTACGACACCATCCCCGTCGAGATCGAAGAAGCCGCCAAGGTCGATGGTGCGACCCCGTGGCAGGCCTTTCTGTATGTGCTGCTGCCGATGGCGGTGCCGATCCTGATGGTGGTTTTCCTGCTCGCATTCATCGGCGCGATCATCGAATATCCGGTCGCCTCGGTACTGCTGCACGAACAGAACAACCTGACGCTGGCGGTCGGCTCCAAGCTGTTCCTGTATGAACAAAAATACCTGTGGGGCGACTTTGCCGCAGCGGCCATCCTGTCCGGCCTGCCGATCACGGTGGTGTTCCTGCTGGCGCAGAAATGGATGATTTCAGGGCTGACCGCCGGCGGCGTCAAGGGATGACGGCGCTGATCGGGGAAACCGGAATTGCGTCGATGTCCGCACCGGCTGTCAAGAAAAGTTTCCCTTAAAGAAAAAGTGTCGCATCTGCCCAAAACCGGCCTGAAACACTTTCTCTGCGGCGATCGCGTCGCTATCATCACGGCTACAAAAAGATTCCATTCCTAGTTTCCATTAAACGGGAATGGAGCCATAACACTAGAACCCTCCCCCAGGAGAAACGCATGAAGAAGCCCGCCTTCGTCGCGGCCGGTCTGTTGGCCGCGCTACTCGTCTCTACCACTGCCGGCGCCACTGACCTGGCCCTGACTGCCGACCTGGGCACTACCGGTGTCGGTCTGCACATGAGCATACCGCTGCAAAAAAGCCTGAATGCGCGCGTCGGTTTCAATGCCCTGAATTACTCGTATGCCGGCAGTACCAGTAACGTGAATTACGATTTCAAGCTCAAACTCAATACGGTCGATGCACTGATCGATTACTTTCCGAGCGAAGGCAGCTTCCGCCTGACAGGCGGTCTGACTTACAACGGTAACAAAGTTGATGCGATCGGCAAGCCGAGCGCCTCCGGCACCTATATCCTCAACGGCAATACCTACACTACCGCCAATGCCGGCCAGCTTGACGGCAAGATCGACTTCCGCAAAATCGCACCATATCTCGGCATCGGCTGGGGCAATCCGACACGCAAGGAGAGCGGCTGGGGCTTCTCAGCGGACGCTGGTGTATTGTTTCAGGGCACTCCGAATACGTCGCTGACCAGCAGCGGCTGCACCGCACCAAGCAATATCTGCAATCAGCTCAATGGCGATCTCGAGGCTGAAAACGTCCGCCTGCATGACAAGGTCAATGACCTGAAGCTGTATCCGGTCTTGCGCGTCGGTGCCAGCTACCGCTTCTGATTGTTGCATCGCCCGGTATCATCGGCTGCGGTTGATGGAACCGGACAGCATGGAATGTGACTGATGTGGCTTCGGCATCCGCCGAACTCATCAAGGACTTCATGCATGGACGCCATCACGAACCGGATACGTCAGTACCGGCAACAATCAAGCAATCAATCTTCCTCCGGTGCGGCCGAGCCGCTATTGCCGACGACGCCGTCGGGTCAGGGCACCCTCGCTGCCCATACGGGCGGCGGACTGCGCAACCGGCTGCAAAACCTCATTGCCGGCCGAACCAGCCGCATCACCAACTTGCTATCGACCTATGGCCTCGCGACCCCGGCGCTGCGGCGCTTCTCTGACCAGGATGTGAGCGCTCTGACCGGCGCGCTGGGCATACTGGCACCACCACCGCAGAGCGCGCGCGCCACCACACAGCACATCCTTAATGCCTGTGCCATCGGCTCTGCGAACCAGTTTTCGGCAGTGGTCACGCTGATCAGGCACAAGGTTATCGACCCGAACCGGATAGGCACTGCGCGCACCAGCCTGCTCTGCCATCTGGCAGCGCACGGTGCGCAGGACGCCAGCGAGCGAGGCATACCATTGACCGAACGCATTTTCCTGCTGGTCGTTCACGGGGCCAGCCTGTACCAGCTAAACCATCGCCGCCGGCTACCGCTGGAAGTGGCGTGGTCGAGGCCGGACAGCGACGGCATTGCGGCGGGATTGGCATTGATCGCGGCCGGCTTCACGCCGCTGATCCGCGATAGCGCAGGCAAGACCATCTTGCATCGTGCTGCCGCGCAAAACAATTTGCCGCTACTGCGCGCCTGGTGCCAGTCAAGGCTGGCGACCAATCTGCGCGACGACTACGGCCAGACGCCGCTGATGGATGCCGCCGAACAGAACCGCAGCGAGAGCATTGAAGTTTTACTCGGCCGGCGTGGCACAGAGCTCAACGCGACCGACAGGGATGGCATGACTGCGCTGCACCTGGCGACAGCATCCGCTAGTGTCGCGGCTGCCGGAATGCTGTTGCGGCATGGTGCCGATCCGTTTAGCCAGACCGGTATGACAATCACGCCATTTGAGGTGGCCGGAATACTGGCGACGCAGTACCGGGAACCGCAGATGCTGAATCTGATGTCGCAATACCAGTAAATTTTTTGCGCGAGAGGGAACCGGTTGAAAAAAGTCTCCACTTACGGTCAGTTCCGGCGTGGGCCGGACATCTTTGAAAGAGGCGTAGTGTGTTTCCACAAGTTGATCGATCCCAACCCGTTTCCCCGCGAGCAAACAGCAGGCCTGCCCCGACCAGTTCCACGATGGCCGCATCACCGCCAGTGGCAGGCACGGCCGCTGCCACAGAGCGCCGACCGGCGATGCACGAATCAGCAACGCGAGCCGGGCTCTGCTGCTGCTGGGGCACGCCGGCCACCCGCGATGCCACACCCGCAACGGCACCCTTTGCCGTCCGCAACACCACCGCAACAGGCGACATCCAGGATGCGCTCGCGATACTCAACGCCCCCTCCCGGAACGGCGATGCCACCGGCCTCTTGCTGGCCCGGGCCATCATCGACGGCAATGCAATAAAGTTCGCTGCGGCCATGACGCTGGCAAAACATGGCGTGATCGACCTGAATCAACCGTTCCTGACAAGCAGCCGGGCCAGCATGTTGCTCGAACTCGTCAACAAACCCAATGCATCACGTGCCGGCGTTGAATTTCCTGCCAGCGAATTCATTACGCCCCGCAATCGCATCACGGCGATGGTGGCACACGGTGCCGATCCCGATCATCCGCATTTCAGTGGCGCACGACCTTTGGAAGTCGCATGGCGCCAGGGCACCCCCGAAGGCAACGAGGTGGCACAAGCACTGCTCGATGCCGGTGCTAACCCGCTCAAGCACGACGGCGATGGCCTGACCATGCTGCACCGCGCAGTGCTCGGCGACAACATGAATCTGATTAACAACTGGCATGCCGCCGGGCTGCCTTCAGATGCGGTTTCCCGTGAGCACCGCGTCACACCGCTGATGCTCGCCGCCAGCGAAAACAACCTGCCGGCCACCCGCGCACTGCTCGCCGGTGGTGCCAACGTCATCGCCCCCTGCGAAGGTGGCCAGACACCCTACAGCCTGGCGCTGGATCATGCGATGAACAGCGGCGACGACCGCATGGCAAGACTGCTGCAGCAGCATGCCCTCGCCAGCGGCATCCCGGAAGCAGTACTTGAGCTGGTCGTCAACCGCGCCCGCTGAACCTCACACCGTATGTGAAATTACCGGTGCAACCGGACCGCCGTCTTCATTGAGGCGATCCGATTCGAGGCCACTGGCTGACGCGATGTGATTGAGAATGCCACGCTTGGCCTGGCGCTGCAGTTCGGCAAACGGGCTGGTGCGGTTGAGTGATACGCCGACGGCCAGCATGTCGATGAGCAGCAGCAACAGGATGCGCGAGACCATCGGAATATGCGCGGCGCTGCCTTCGTCATGCTCGACGGCCAGCGTCAGATGGGCCCGCCGCGCCAGTTGCGAATTGGCCGGTGCCAGTGCGATCACGGTGGCACCGCTGGCCATCGCCGCTTCGACCGTCGCAGCCAGATGGCGCAATTTTCCCGAGTTTGAAATGATCACCGCCACATCGCGTGGCCGCAGCATCGAGGCGGACACTTCCTGCACTTGCGGGTCGGTCGCCGCCGAAGTCGGGATGCCAAGCCGGAAGAACTTTTGCTGCGCATCTTCGGCCACCAGACCGCAACTGCCGAAGCCGTAAAAATCGATCCGGCTGGCCTGGCTGAGCGCCTCGATGACCGCCGTCAGCGACTCGGCATTGAGGTTATCGCGCACTTCCAGCATCGCAGTAATCGTGTTGTCGACCACCTTCACGCCCAGATCCAGCGCCGAATCCCCGACATGCACCTGGCTGTGCGCCACCGGCACCGTGCCGGTCACGCCCGAGGCCAGCTTGAGCTTGAAGTCGGCCAGACCCTGGCAACCGAGCGAGCGACAAAAGCGAATCACGGTCGGCTGGCTGACTTCGGCGCGACGCGCGATTTCGGAAATCGGTTCGTTCATCACCACGCGCGGATGCGCGAGGATCAGGCTGGCGACTTTCTGTTCGGCCGGCGAAAAACTCGAGCGTGACTTGCGGATGCGTTCCAGGATAGGAATCGCATTGCCGCCGCCGAGATGCTCGGACAGGATCGCCGCCACGCCCACGAAGGCCGGATACGGCGCGGTGATGACGAAGGTCGGGATCTGGCCCAGGTAATCGCCGAAGCGGCCCTTGTCTTCAAAACGGGTGCGGAATGACGAGCGCGCAAAGTACTCGCCCAGATGCGGCACCACGCCGCCGCCGATGTAGATACCACCCAGCGTGCCGAGCGTGACGGCGACGTTCGAGGCGACGGTGCCGAGCATGCCGCAAAAGCAATCGACCACTTCGAGACACAAGGCATCGGTCCCCGCGAGGGCGCGCTGGATGATCTCCGGCGTGCCGAGCGGTGCCGCAGCGACCCCGTTGCGGGCGGCCAGTGCCTGATAAATCAGGACGATACCGGGCCCGGACACCAGCCGTTCGGCCGATACGTGTGGCCAGGTTTTCCAGCAATACTGCAGCACCGCGAGCTCGCGCTCGTCGGCCGGCGAAAACGTCACGTGACCGCCTTCGCTGCCCAGCGCCAGCCAGCGTCCGGCCGTCGGTATCAGGCCGCCAACGCCGAGACCCGTGCCGGCGCCGACCAGACCAATCACGCCGCCCGGACGGCTGGTGCCCTGGCCGACCGGCGACAGGTGGGTTTGCTCCAGATGCGGCAGCGACATCGCCAGTGCGGTGAAGTCATTGACGATCAGCAGCGTGTCGAAATTGAGCCGGCGCCGGGTGGCTTCGATCGAAAACGCCCAGTGATGATTGGTCATCTTGATCTCGTCGCCCTGTACCGGGTTGGCGATCGCGATGGCGGCATGGCGCACGGTCGGCTGGCCGATTTCGACCAGATAGGCTTCGACCGCGATGGCGAATTCGGCATGGTCGGCGCAGCGCAGCACGCGGATCGCCTCGATCTGGCCGGGCGCACGTTCCAGCGCAAAGCGGGCATTGGTGCCACCGATATCGGCGAGCAGACGCGGACCGTCGAGATACATCGCGCTTTGCGCGTCACGGGAATTAGCAGGCACTGTGGAAGACATGAAGAATCACTTTCGGATGGGCGATCAGCAGTGCCAGCGGGCCTGCATCGTTGAGGGTATCGGGGAGGTGGTCAGGGGTGCCCTGGACCAGCGCAACAAGACGTTCGAGTGTGGCCAGCTTGTCGGCACCGCTGGACCAGACATAACAATGGTGCTGGCCGATCAGCGCCTGCAGCGACAGGCCGACGCGGGCATGGGCAGCGGCTTGCGGTTGCAGCGCCACATAGCGCGCGCTGGTCTGACGTGCGTCATTCCATTGCGGCGCATCCGCAAACAGCGAAGCGGTATGGCCATCGTTGCCGAGGCCGAGAATGACGACGGCGGCCTGCGCCAGCACGGGGTTGGCGTTGGCCGTGATGGCCGATTGCTGCGCGACCGGCCATTCAGCGGTGGCCGCAGCGGCCAGCGTGTCGTCGACCAGCGGCACCCAGCGTGCGGCGGCGGCGGCGTTCACCAGCAGATGGCGCGCCACCAGCGCCGAGTTCGAATCGGCATCGGTCAGCGGCACGCAGCGTTCATCGACCAGCGATACATCGATCTGCGCCCACGGCCATGGTTGCGCGGCCAGAAGCCCAAATAGCGGCAGCGGACTGCGCCCGCCGGACACTAGCAACAGCGCGCGCGGCGAGTTCACCAGCGCGTGCTCCAGATCAGCGCGAACGGCTTCGGTGAGCGCTTGCGCGGCAGCGGCGGCTTCGTCAAATAAGTGAAATTGAATGGTCATCAGCGTTCCTCAGGCCAGGCAAAACCGGCACGATAAAGTAAAGCGCTGGACGACGCCGGACCCCAGGTGCCGGCCGCATACGACTTCGGCGGCTGGCTGCTGTTGTCCCACGCGCTCAGCAAGGGTTCGACCCATTTCCAGGCGGCTTCCTGTTCATCGCGACGTACGAACAGCGCAAGATTGCCGCGTATCGCGTCGAGCAGCAGGCGCTCGTAGGCTTCGGCGCGCGGACGCTTCGAGGCTTTGTCCAGCGCCAGGTCCAGCACCACCGGTTCGAGGTACATGCCGTCGCCGGGCTGCTTGCCCAGGCAATGCAGCTGTATCGATTCTTCGGGTTGCAACTTGATCACCAGCCGGTTCGAGACTTCGCTGGTCAGCCCGATCGGCAGCGGCAGGATGGCGTGCGGTACCGGCCGGAAGGTAATGACGATTTCGGCCATGCGTTGCGGCAGCCGTTTGCCGGTGCGCAAAAAGAAGGGCACGCCGGCCCAGCGCCAGTTGTTGATTTCTGCCTGCAGTGCGACGAAGGTTTCGGCACACGAATCGGCTTCGATACCGGCCTCGTCGAGATAGCCGGCCACGGCATTGCCGCGGATCGCACCCGAACCATATTGACCGCGCACGGCCTTCTGTTCGACGTCGGCCGGCGAGAGCGGCTTGAGCGAGCGCAGCACACGCAGTTTTTCATCGCGCACGGCATCGGCATCGAACGAGGTCGGCGGCTCCATCGCGACGATGCACAGCAATTGCAGCAGATGGTTTTGCACCATGTCGCGCAGCGCGCCGGTGTCATCGTAAAACCCGCCGCGTCCTTCGACACCGAGTTCTTCGGCAATCGTCAGTTGCACGTGGGCGATCGATTCGCGCCGCCAGAGCGGTTCGAACAGCGAATTGGCAAAGCGCAGCGCCATCAGGTTTTGCACCGACTCCTTGCCGAGGTAATGGTCGATCCGGTAGATCTGGTTTTCGGCGAAGACGCGGGCGACCGCATCATTGATCTTGCGCGACGACGCCAGGTCGGTGCCCAGCGGTTTTTCGAGCACCACGCGGGCTTGCGTCAGGTCGATGCCGCTGGCGGCCAGGTGGGCGCAAATCGGTTCGAACAAGGCTGGCGCGGTGGCCAGATAAAACACCCGCACACCGCTGGCTTGTTGCAGCCGCTCTGCCAATGACTGATAGGAGGCGGCATCGAAAGCATCGATGGCCAGGTAATCAATCCGCTCCAGAAAACTTTCCCAGCCGGCATCGTCCGCCGCCAGGTGGGCACCAACGCGCTGGCGCACGCTGGCAATAAAAGCCGCCCGGTCCATCGCTTGCTGCGCCACGCACAGGATCTTGCCATCGGCGTGCAGCTTGTCACCACGGTGCGCGGACAGCAGCGCCGGCAGTATCTTGCGCATCGAGAGATCGCCGGTACCGCCAAACAGGACAAAGGTAAATGCGGGATCGTGTTGCATCGGGTCGGCTCCAGCTGGCTGTAATAAATAAAAACTTATATTGCAATCTTAATGTAGCATTACTACAATTACAAGGCGCAAGCGGCTCTTTGGGGCAAAGTTTGAAATAAAATTCAGCTTCCCATGTAGTTTTACTAGCTAACGACCTTGATGGTAACAAACCATTGTTACCACAAGGTGGCGTAATTTCAGGTTTTTCGGACAGCGGCACTCAGACCGCCTTTGCATCACCACACAGGAGACACCGCATGAAACTGAACCACCTCGTCACATCCCTTCTCGCTGCCACCGCCCTGATGTCTGCGACCACGGTCGCGCAGGCCGCCGAAGTCGAAGTACTGCATTACTGGACTTCGGGCGGTGAAGCCAAGTCGGTCGCCGAACTGAAAAAAATGATGGAAGCCAAGGGCATCAGCTGGAAGGATTTTGCGGTGGCCGGCGGCGGCGGTGAAAACGCCACGACCGCACTGAAAGCCCGCGTCATCGCCGGCAGTGCGCCGACCGCGGCACAGATCAAGGGACCGTCGATCCAGGAGTGGGGCCGCGAAAACGTGCTGGCCAATATCGATGCGGTAGCCGTCACCGAAAAATGGGATGCCCTGCTGCCGAAAGTGGTCTCCGACGTGATGAAGTACAAGGGACATTATGTTGCTGCACCTATCAATGTGCATCGGGTCAACTGGCTCTGGATCAACCCTGAAGTCCTGAAAAAAGCCGGTGCCACGACGCCGGCCAACTTCGATGAATTCTTTGTCGCCGCCGACAAGATCAAGGCCGCCGGCATGATCGCCGTAGCGCATGGCGGCCAGCCCTGGCAGGATGCCACCGTGTTCGAATCCGTCGCCCTTGGTGTCGGCGGTGCCGAGTTCTACAAGAAGGCGCTGGTAAACATGGATCAGGCGGCACTGACCGGCCCGACCATGATCAAGACCTTCGATACGCTCGGCAAGATCAAGACCTACATCGACAAGAATTCCCCGGGCCGCGACTGGAATCTGGCCACCGCGATGATCATCAACGGCCAGGCCGGCATGCAATTCATGGGTGACTGGGCCAAAGGCGAATTCACGGCGGCAGGCAAGGTCGCCGGCAAGGATTACCTGTGCGTCGCTGCACCCGGTACCGCGAAAGCCTTCACCTTCAATATCGATTCGCTGGCGATGTTCCAGGTTAAGGACCCGGCCACCCAGAAAGCCCAGCTGGTGCTGGCCAGCACCATCATGAGCCCCGAGTTCCAGGAAGTCTTCAACCTGAACAAGGGTTCGATCCCGGCCCGTGCCGGTGTCCCGCCTGCCAAGTTCGATGCCTGTGCGCTCAAATCGATGGCTGATCTGGACATCGCCAACAAAGCCGGCGGACTGGTGCCGAGCATGGCGCATGGCATGGCGGTGAACGCCGCCACGCAAGGTGCGATCACCGACGTGATTGCCCGCTTCATGAATTCGACGATGAGTTCGCAAGACGCCGTGGCTGCACTGGCCAGAGCCGCAAAAACCAAGTAAGCCCCGCTGCGGGCACGAGAACCTCGTGCCCGCGCTGACATCGATGATTTCCCCCATTCCTTATCCGTGACAACTTTGCAGGAGCCCTTCATGACGACCCTCGCCGCGCCCCGGCCAGCGCCCCCCAAGCCCCATGGCAGCAGCCGCATCGCGGCCATTGCCGACGCGTGGTTGCCGCGACTCGTGCTGGGCCCGACCGTGCTGGCATCGCTGGTCTTCGTGTACGGCTTCATTTTTCTGACCGGCTATCTGTCGCTGACTGAATCGCGCCTGATGCCGAACTTCGAGTACGCCGGTTTCGGCCAGTACGCGGCGCTGTTCGAGATCGATCGCTGGTGGGTATCGGCCGCCAACCTCGGCATTTTCGGTGGCCTGTTCATTGTGTTCTGCCTGGCCATCGGTCTCGGCATGGCAGTCTTGCTGGACCAGAAAATCCGTGCCGAAGGCGCCCTGCGCGCGATCTACATGTACCCGATGGCGCTGTCGTTCGTCGTCACCGGCACCGCCTGGAAATGGATACTGAACCCCGGCCTGGGCCTCGAAAAAATGGTTCGCGACTGGGGCTTCACCAACTTTACGTTCGACTGGCTGGTCAACTCCGAGATGGCGATTTATACGATCGTCATTGCCGGCGTCTGGCAGTCCTCGGGTTTCGTGATGGCGCTGTTTCTGGCCGGCCTGCGCGGCGTTGACGACAGCATCATCAAGGCCGCGATGGTCGATGGCGCGAGCTTGCCGACGATCTATCTGCGCATCGTGATCCCTGCCTTGCGGCCGGTGTTTTTCAGCGTGTTGTTGGTGCTCGCACACATCGCCATCAAGAGCTTCGACCTGGTCATGGCGCTGACTTCCGGCGGCCCCGGCAACGCGTCGGATGTGCCGGCGATCTTCATGTACCAGTTTTCGTTTACGCGCGGCCAGCTGGGTCTTGGTGCGGCTTCCGCGATGATGATGCTGGCCACCGTGCTGGCGGTGCTGGTGCCGCTGATGTACATGGAAACCAAAGGAGCGCGCCATGCACGCTGAACAAAAAGGCTTCCCCGGCATCGGCCGCATCGTGATCTATCTCCTGCTCGCTCTGGTGGCGCTGTATTACCTGATTCCGCTGTATGTGATGCTGACCACGTCGGTCAAGACGCTAGCCGAAATCCGCAGCGGCAATTTGCTTGATCTGCCGATGTCACCATCCGGCGCGGCCTGGGCCAAGGCCTGGAGTGGTGCGTGCACCGGCGTGCGCTGCGACGGACTGCAGCCGTTTTTCTGGAATTCGGTCCTGATGGCAGTACCCGCCGTGCTGCTGTCGACACTGATCGGCTCGCTCAATGGCTATGTGCTGGCGCACTGGCGTTTCCGTTATTCAGAGATCGTGTTCACGGCGCTGATGGTCGGTTGCTTCATTCCGTTCCAGGTCGTGATCCTGCCGATGGCGCGCCTGCTCGGGATGTTCGGTTTATCGAACACGACGACGGGACTGGTGATGGTCCATATCATTTATGGCGTGGCCTTCACGACGCTGTTCTTCCGCAATTATTACGTGTCGGTGCCGGAAGAACTGGTCAAGGCGGCGCGGATTGATGGCGCGGGGTTTTTCATGATTTACCGCCGCATCATTTTCCCGCTGTCGCTGCCGATTTTCATGGTCTGCTTCATCTGGCAATTCACGCAGATCTGGAATGACTTCCTGTTCGGCGTGGTGTTCGGCGGCTCGGATGCGCAACCGGTCACGGTGGCACTGAACAACCTGGTCAACACCACGACCGGCGTCAGGGAATACAACGTCAACATGGCCGCGGCAATCATTGCTGCGCTGCCGACCCTGGTGATCTACCTGATCGCCGGTAAATATTTCGTGCGCGGCCTGACGGCCGGCGCAGTCAAAGGTTAAGGAACAAGATGGCTAGCTTATCGATCCGCAATGTGCGCAAGGTGTACCCGAACGGCGCTGAAGTGTTGAAGGGCATCAACCTCGATATCGAGGATGGCCAGTTCGTCATCCTGGTCGGCGGTTCCGGCTGCGGCAAGTCGACGCTGCTCAACATGATCGCCGGCCTTGAGACCGTCTCCGAAGGCGAGATCCTGATCGCCGACAAGGTGGTCAACGACGTCCCGCCGAAGTCGCGCGATATCGCGATGGTGTTCCAGTCGTATGCGCTGTATCCGACCATGACGGTGCGCGAGAATATCTCGTTCGGCCTGGGCATCCGCAAGGTGCCGAAAGACGAGCAGAAGAAGATCGTCGAGCGCGTCGCCGAAACCCTGCAGATGACGCATTTGCTAGACCGCAAACCGGCCCTGCTGTCGGGTGGACAACGCCAGCGCGTGGCGATGGGCCGGGCGATTGCGCGCGACCCGGCGCTGTTTTTGTTTGATGAGCCGCTATCGAATCTCGATGCCAAATTGCGCGTCGAGATGCGTGCCGAAATCAAGCTGATGCACCAGCGCCTGGGCACCACCATCGTCTACGTCACGCATGACCAGATCGAGGCAATGACCCTGGGCGACCGTATCGCCGTGATGAAAGATGGCGTGGTGCAGCAGTACGGCAGCCCGCAAGAAATTTACGACCAGCCGCAAAACCTGTTCGTGGCCGGCTTCATCGGTTCGCCATCGATGAACTTCCTGCGCGGCAAACTGGCGGCACAAGGTGCCGGTGCGGTATTCGAACTCGAGCATGGCGGCACCATCACCGCGTTGCCCTTGCCGGATAGTTTGCTGCAATCGCCGGGGCTGATGACACGCATCGGCCACGAAGTCATTCTCGGCATCCGTCCGGAACACGTCACCGATGCCGAGAGTGCCCGCAACAACGTCGCCAGCGATGCGTACTGTCCGACCGAAGTCAGCTGCACGGTAGAGATGGTCGAACCGACCGGGCCGGACACGATGGTGTTCGTCTGGTTCAACCAGACCCGCGCCACCTGCCGCACCCATCCGCGCGCCGGAGCGATGCCGCGCGGGGTGATTACGCTGGCGTTTGATTTGTCGAAGGCGGTGTTGTTTGATCCGGTGAGTGAGGAGCGGATTGCTTGAGGGGGGCGTGCTAGGGTGACGCTTGCCGGAATGGTCCGGCGTCACTGCAATGCATGCCTGTATCGGATGCGATGTATCGAAAGTCCCCGTCCCATGCGCCTGCCGACTCTGTTTTCTGTTTGTGTGATGTTACTAGCCAGCGGTGGCAATGCCGCCGCCGATGCACCACCCGCGGTACTGAAATCGCACATCGACCGCGCAATCACGCCATTGATGCAGCAGTACGGCATTCCGGGCATGGCGGTTGCCGTGACCATCAACCACCGGCACTACTTTTTTAATTACGGCATCGCCTCGCGGCAGACCCGGCAGCCGGTCACCGGCGACACGCTGTTCGAGATCGGCTCGATCAGCAAGACGCTGACCGCGACGCTGGCTGCGTATGCCGAAGATCAGGGCCATCTTGCCTTGTCCGATAGCGCCAGCAAGTATTACCCGTCATTGCGCAGGAGCGCCTTCGACAAGATCCGCCTGCTCGACCTTGGCACCCACACCTCCGGCGGACTGCCGCTGCAAGTGCCTGACGGGATCGCCACGACGGATCAGCTGATGACGTACTTCAGGAACTGGCAACCGGACCATGCTGCCGGAACGCATCGGACGTACTCGAATCCCGGCATCGGCCTGCTCGGCATGATTGCTGCCAAGAGCATGAATATGTCGTTCGCTAACGCGCTACAAAAGCGGCTGTTTCCGCTGCTGGGTATGACGCACAGTTACCTCGACGTACCCGCTGCACACCTGCCCGATTACGCGCAGGGCTATACGAAACAGGACGCACCGATCCGGGTCTCACCCGGCGTGCTGGATGCAGAAGCCTATGGCGTGAAATCGACCAGCGCCGACATGCTGCGGTTTCTCGACGCTAACCTGCAGACTGGCGTGACGGACACGGCCTTGCAGCGCGCGCTGGCCCGTACCCACACTGGCTATTTCAAGGCCGGTGACCTCACGCAGGATCTGATCTGGGAACAGTATGCGTATCCGGTTGAGCTGGAGACGCTGCTGTCGGGGAATACCAATGCCATGGCTTACGAATCAGTGAGCGCTACTCCCATCGATCCGCCGCTGCCACCTCAGGCGGCAAGCTGGATCAACAAGACCGGATCGACGAACGGGTTTGCCGCTTATGTCGCCTTTGTCTCGGCTGCAAACATCGGGATTGTGATGCTGGCAAATAAGAATTATCCGGTGGCGGCGCGGGTAGAGGTGGGTTATCGGGTGATGGAGGGATTGGCGGGATTGGGGTTGGCGGAGACACGATTTACGGAGTGATTCTCGAAGAGTCTGTCTGTAATGGTTGTTGTCGAGGGTATTCGTACATCAGTAAGAGAAGGTCTGAACGATCTCTTGGCAGGCTTGGAATATGTCACCCTTAGCTTGCTCCAAATAACCTTGCATCTCAACATCTATGCGCCGCAAGTATTCCGGAGTGTAATTCAATCGCACTCGACCAACCGGATAAGTATCCGTCTCTGATTCGATTCCACGAATCGCCAAGAACACCTCATTTTCCGGATCTCCTACCGAAAACCGGAGCTTACATATACGGCGAATACCTTTGATCAAATTCATATCGCCAACCAACATGGCGTTGGCTACATTTACCAACTCATGCCGCGGCAAATGTAAATGCTCAATTTGAAACACGTTTAATCGCCTCCCAGGGGAAATGGTGCAATGCCCTTCGGTTATTGCACCCTACGACCTAGGCAGTCGATGTAGGTCTTGGTTTAAAACTGAATTCGGCAATCTGTGATCTCGCGTTGACGAGAGAATCGTTCGTACACCTCGCGAACTTTTTCTGTCGTACTTGCCTGACCGAAAAAAAATGAAATTTCTTGGGCTTGTAACGCTACTTTAAACGGAACGAAGCACTGCTCAGTCAGGAAGTCTTCGAACTCGTCTGCGGCTTCCAAATCAGAGCATTTGAGAACCGTACCGAACTCTGTCGTTTCTGTGATCTCAACATCAATCTTTTTCATTATCAGATCATTGGAATACATTTGGAATTTTCATCCTGAGTTAAATCCAAATATATTCTCCAGTTATAAAATAAACGAATAATGTTTTCGTTTATAGTGTGCTGGGCTGGATCGTAATCACCGGAAACCGGCATATATCTAACAAAATGCTCAATCTCATGAGGATAATTAAAATCAGCATATATTTTCTCCACACCTCCTAATGGTCTTCAATTTTTTCTTTATGTTCGAAGAGCCAGTACAAATTTAAAAATAACCATTTTTTATTGATATTATTTCTGATTGTTCGTGCTCAACAGACACTAAGCTGTGAAGCAACTCGCCAACTTTCCAAGCTTCTGATTTTCTTAATTGAGATAACTCAACTATTAGTTGATCTAATTCACAGCATAATCGGTCCTTCGCTAATTCAACGATCCCATACCAGCCTATCATTTGATGCTCGTATCCCCAAAGAGCATCATGCCATGACAATGACGTATGCCTTCGGATAAACGCATATGATATTGGCATTAAATTCAATTTAGGGCCTCTTCATAATTCGTTGATTTGGAAATCCTGTAATGATGCCACCCTCAATAAACCGTTGATGTGTTATCACGCCTGCCGGATCACGAATATATTTATAAATACCATTTTTACAATTAAGTACACTAACCACTTGCGGTAATATTCGATCAACACAATCTCCGCCACTGATTTTTATAGAAAATATTTATGCCTTAACAAGACAATTATTTTTGATTTTTTAGATAATCTTTTTTGTAAATATTGCGATCGTGGTGAGTCATTTACATAAAATAAAATTGGGTGTTTAGGGAAGGCAACTTCTGCAGGCTCATCATCAAAAGGATCCAGATTGCGCTTCAAAACAAAATGTTCACCGGGTGAATTTCCATTTTTGAAATAACTTCCTGCTTGATATGAACTTTCATGATCTTCGAATTTTATATCGAGGAGATCTTCCAGAAGATCTTTTGCTTCGCATAAATTAGTTGATAATAATCCATAGAGATCGTAATTCGCCATGTTATAGAATTATTTTTTATCACTTATTCGAAAATTACTCAGCTGATCATTTTGCTCAAAAATGATCCTTAAAAAGTCTCTGCTTTTGACTCACTGGTTAAACAAAACTAACAAGTTTTTCAGCAATTTTCTGTGTTCGCTGTCGATCAGCCGTTAGTCCCATATGTTCAGTCTCAAGCTATAGTAGATACTCAAGAACTTGGCTACTTGGCTCACGAGCGATTAGCATTAAATAAATTGCAGGAACATAAGCATTGAAGGACATAATAATTCAACCTTTTTTACGTTAGATAAAAAAATCGTTAGTTTTATCGATGTAGGATTTATAAAATTATTTAAATCGAGTGATCTCTAAAGAACATCAAAGAATGGTTGGAATTGTGTCGATAATTGCGCCTCAGGTCCAAATTTTCCGTACTGGGAATAAATCTGTTTCTCTGAATCGAGATCAATCACCTCCGCTTCAAAGTCATTACTGTCCCAGTATGTAATTCTAGCCACTGAAAATGGCGTATCCACATCAAGGCGAGCAGAAGGATTTTCAGAGTTACTGCCAACTGTCAAACGTACCGTTATGAGTTCTCGACAAGGTGTTGCAACAACAGATTTTGCCCAATCAATAAAATCATTCAACATAAATTTCTCCTTGTTAAATCTACTTGATAGCTTGCGATATAATTTCAGTCGCATTTGGCATTTGAGGAACAGATTGCCCTTTTCTGAGCGCCAAACGTCCTTCTAATGAATTTGGCCCAATTATTTTAGACCAACCCTGGCTGGTCTCTTTTAAAGATGAAGTTGGCACATTGAACTCAACATAGACGCTTCCCGGCCTAGCCTGATTAACAAAAGCAGAGGGATTTGCCGGCACAGCTACATGCGTGGTGCCAGAGAAGCTTTCTTGCACTTTTCCGGATACGCTCATTGAGGCGGCTTCCGCCGGTGACATCCATCGCCCAACTCGCGTAGTACCTACATTTACAGCACTGCTACCCCAATTGGTAATTCCCCCATTTTGCCGCCCGCCACCAGCCCCCGCACTCCCACCCGGCGTCGTCCCCGACGGATTCATCACCATACCGCCAAGAATGGCCGCATCCTCGTCCGACATCCCCGCCGTGGTTCCTTGCAGCGTACAGGCTGCCACCGCGTTTTGCACGTCGAGCGCACGACGCAAGTACGCATACGCGGCGTCGACATCCCCATCGACCCGCGCTTGCGTCGAGAGTTCGCGCAGCGCTGCCGAGCTTTGTGCGGGACTGCAAGTGGCCGGGCATTGCGCTGCCAGTCCGAGTACGTCGATCGCGCCTAGCGGGTTGCCGTTGACGTAGCCGTAGGTATTGAATCCGCCGTCCAGCCCGATCGGATCGGATTGCAGATAGCGTCCGGTAGCCGGGTCGTAATCCCTGAAAATATTGTAGTGGCGATCGGTTTCAGCATCGGC
Source organism: Actimicrobium sp. CCC2.4 (assembly GCF_034347385.1). Taxonomy (NCBI): domain Bacteria; kingdom Pseudomonadati; phylum Pseudomonadota; class Betaproteobacteria; order Burkholderiales; family Oxalobacteraceae; genus Actimicrobium; species Actimicrobium sp. CCC2.4. Next base: position 268,260 of record NZ_CP133777.1, read on the forward strand.
GTAATGGCCCGGCAAGCGCAGGTTCAGCGTGATTTTTTGCGTTGTGATGGTGGCTAGTCCGAAGGCGCTGTAGCGGGCTTGCCATACCACCTGCTGATGCTCGTCGGTGGCCAGTTGCGGTGTGCCGAGGTGGTCGGTGTGGAGCGCGTACAGCCGGCTGTCGGTGGCCTCGTCATGCCAGCCGATCCAGCTACGCAAGGCGGCCAGTACACCGGTCGGGGCGGGCGCGTAGGCCAGTTGTGCGACGGGCATCTGGTTCAGGTAGACGGTGTGCGCCGTGACGCGACCACTGTCGTCGATTTCGCTGGCGAACTGCTTGCCCTGATAGAGGAAGTAGGTGGTGCGCGCTTTGCCGTGGGCATCGAAGGTAGTTTTGCTGACGCGCTCGCCGGTCGCGTTGTAGGCGTAGCGGGCAACCGGGCCGGCGGCCGTGTCGACATCGCGCAAGCGTCCGGTGACGTCATAGCGCAGCTGCTGCAAGCCGATGGTCAGCGGATTGCCGGCGGCGTCGTAGTCGTAACGACTATCCCGGTCGCCCTGGCGGATCGATGCGAGGCGGTTACTCGCGGGCTGGTAGGCAAGCGTTTGCCGGTCCGCCCCGGTGAGGCGGTTGCCGACGGCGTCGTAGGTCCAGCGGGCTTTTTCGAATGGCGTGTCGACCTGGTCCAGTCGGTCAAGGGCGTCGTAACCGTAGCGTTCGTCGTGCTGTGTGGCGCTGGCCGCTGTGCTGCGCGTGATACTGGTAATCCGCCCGACGCGGTCGTAGCGCACCTGCTGCGCATACAGCGGGTGCTTGCCGGCCACCGTCACACCGATGCGCTGACCAGTTGCCGGAGCGCTCTGGTATCGCGTTGCCACGCCGTTGCCATGCGTAAAGCCGGTTAGTCCGGTGAACGGATTGAGGCTGATACCGGTGGCCAGCGCTCGCGTGCGGTGGCCATCAGCACTGACGAGGTCGAGGCGCTGCGGGCGGCTGGCGTGATCGAAGGTCAGCGCCAGCGTTTCGCCCGATGGCAACGCCGCGCGGTCGAGGCGGTTGAGGCTGTCGTAGTGATAGCTGGTACTGAACCGCAACGGCGCACTGCGCTCGCGTGTGAGCCAGTCGGTGCGGACAGTCACGCGGCCATTGTCGTCATGCTGGAACCGGGTGCTTTGCTGCGGATGGGCGATCTCGATCAGGCGGTCGCCGTGATAGCGGTACGCGGTGCGAACGGCACCGGCGCGACCGGCGCTGGCCTCCAGGATGAGCCGGCCGGCGGCATCGTATTGATAGCGCCTCGAGTTGCCGTTGGCGTCGGTGCGCAGGATCAGCTGGTCTGCGGCGTCGTAGCGGGCTGTACGGGTGCCGCTGTCGGGACTGTCGACACGCACCGTCCGGCCAAAATCATCGACGATGCGGTGCGTGGACGCGCCGTTCGCATCGGTGAGCCGGTCGACCAGCGACGTGCCGGGCAGGTAGCCCGGGCGGGTCACCGCCGGTGCAGGTCCGTCGGCGTTCTGCAGCACTGCTGCGATCCGGCCGGCTGCATCGACCTCGTAAGCCGTCTTGCGGCCGAGTGTATCGGTATGGCTGGCCAGCTGGCCGGTGACGGCGTCGTAGGCGAATTGCGTGACCGCCTGCGCAGGATCGGTCAGTTGCGCGAGGCGGTGCTGATCGTCGTAACTGTAGCTGCTGACGATGTTGGCATCACTACCGAGCAGGCGGGTTTGCAGCAACTGACTTTCGGTGTCGCTGACTTCGCTGGAGGTATTGCCGTCCTGATCGCGCAGTCCGCGCTGGCGACCGGCAGCATCCCGCAAGGCGTCGACCCACGAGCCATCGGGACGGATCAGCCGTTGCGGCAGACCGGCAGCGTTGTAGTTGATCTGCGTGACGAGCTCGACCGGCGATGCGGCCGCGTCGAACCAGCGCGGCGGCGCGGGATGCAAAAACTGCGTCAGCCGGATCAGCTGGCCGCGGGCATTGCGGGCGACACCAGTGACGACAGGCGGATGGATACCGTCGCTGACCGTAACCTGATCCGGATGGCCGGTGGCCGCGTGCCGCAGCGGCGTGCGACGGTTACCCGGTGCAATCGTCTCGACCAGAAAATCGCCGCGCGCGTCGTAGCGCCATTGCGTGACATCCGAATCGGTCGGACTGCCGGTGGGACCGTTCGGCAGCGGCCCATCGATGGCGGTGGGCAGGCTGCGGCCATTGATGACGGTGTAGCGGAAGCTGGTCGTGCGACTGATCGCCGTGGCGGATGTCCCGGGTTCCCAGCCGCTTTCAGTCACCTCCAGCGGCTGGCCGGCGGCGTTGTAACTGATCTGCGTGACGACTTCCTGTCCCGGCACCACGCTCGGGCGCGCGACTTGCGTCGGGCCGAAGCCGGTATCGCTGTGGTACTGGAACCGCGCTTGCCTTTGGGCCGGTTGCGGCTGGCCATTTAGGTAGACGATCCGATCGATCGCCAGCGTACGGCCGACATGGTCTAGCATCAGGTGCACGCCGGACAGCGGCTGACCCGCGGCATTGAGCCGCGTCGTTGCGGTCAGCTGGCCGAGCGCATTGTAGGCATAGCGGATATTGCCTTCGCTGCACAGGCGGCAGCCCGGACCGCGCACTTCCAGCACCTGATGCCGGTCGCCGACGACCGCGTGGCGGTAAGTGGTGCGCTGGCCGAGGCTGTTGGTCAGGACCGTTTCGGTGCTGCTGGGGTAATCGAGCGTGACCTTGTCGACGTCGCCGGCATGGGTGCTCAGGACCGCCTTGCCGTCGACGTTGTAGGCGTAGCTCGAGAACCGTTCGCTGCCGATGCTGATGCCGGTCAGCAGGGTCGGATGCTGCGGGTCTTCGTAGTGATAAGCGCGTTGCTGGTCGGGGCCGGTGACGCCGGTGAGGTTGGCCAGCGTGGTGGAAGGATTGACGGTCGCCCCTGCCGGTAGCGCGCTGCCGTAGGCGTAGGCGAAGGTGCCGACCGGGCTGAGTATGGTCTGTACGCCGCGGAAACGGTGCCGGTCCTTGCGCAGCGTTTGCCGGTCCGGATACCCCAGCCGCAATTGCCGCCCTTGCGGGTCCGTCACCGTTTGCAACAGGCCGTCGTCGTCGTGCGTCATGCTGACGAACTGCCCGCCGGGCACCCGGATCATCTCCAGCCGTCCACGCGCCGTGAAGGTCAGCTGGCGGCCATCGACTTGCGTCCACAGATAGTCGTTGCCGCGCGCGCCGCGCCGGATGACGACGGTGCCATGGGCCGGATTGCCGGTGCTGCAGCGGCTCGGGTCGAGCGGATCGCGGCTGAAGCTCAGATGGGTGCCGTCGGCCAGGACGATTTGCAGCGTCTTGCCGGCGACGTAGAGCTCGGTTTCATACGACAGTTTCCAGCCGCGACCGAGGATGCCATTGGGGATGCGCGGGCCGCTGAAATCGCTGTTGTAGTAGCGCACCAGCTCAAGACCGAGCACGCCGGGCAAGGCCGGCATGTCGACTTCGCGCTGGAACTTGTTGCCGGTGGTGAGGTTGATCGGATTGCCGGCGCAGCCTGTGCCGGGGTCGCCGGTGGTGCCGGCGAGGTTGGTGCATTGAGGAGTCGCGAAAGCCGCATGAACAGCACCGGAGAACAAGGCGCACAGCAACAGGAAAATGACATTGAGGTGCTTCATTGCGGGAACTCCACGACGACACGGCGATTCGCTTTCAGGCATTCCTGCTGCGCGGCCAGCGCCATGCCTGTACAGCGGGTCGGGTCAATGACCGGATTGCTGGCACCGAGACCTTCGGACTTGATGGCAACGCCGGCCAGTCCGTGCACAAGAAAATACCTGCGCACCGCATCGGCCCGCGCTTGCGACAAGGCCTGATTGATCCCGTCCGGACCGATCTGGTCGGTGTAGCCGAGCACGTTGATGGCACTGACGCCAGCGTCGCGGGCATAGGCCACAAGCGCATCGAGGCTGGCCATGCCGGCTGCAGACAAGTTGCTGCTGCCGAAGGCAAACAGCACGTCGGCCGGCAAGGTCGTGCGCGCCGCTACCGGACAATCACGCACCGGACAATGTCCATCGATGCAATCACTGCCACCGCCGCTGCCGGTGCCGGTTCCCGGCGTGACGCTGGTGCATCCGGTGGCCGGGCAATCCGGTGCGGGTGACGGGTTGGCTGGAGGATCGACCGGTCGGCCGTTATTGCCGGCACCAGGCAGCAAAACCGGGTCCTGCTCGTATGCGTCGGATTGCATCTGCAGCGTGATCTGGCTGACCATCGGGATACGGCCGGCGGCAATCAGCTGCGTTGCAAACGTATCGGTGCCGGCATCCTGCGCGGCCAGATACGCCGCATAGAGCGAGCGCACCAGCGGGATGCTTGGCGTGTAGCCGTGCGTGATCTACAGCTTGATGAGGTTGGCATCCTGGATGCTCTGGCCGGAAGTCGTGCCGATGGCCGCGCCCTTGAAGGCCTGGCCGCTATTGGGAATGACGCGCTTGCCGTTCGGATTGGTGCTGGCTAGACGATCGTCGTGCCAATCGGCAAAGCTCTCGCGGGTGGGATTTTGCAGCGTGATGCGGACGTTGGCGTCGACGTCGCCGCTGGCTTTGACGAGCGCCGCAGCGAGTTTGTCGGCGCTGGTGCCGCCACCGTACATCGGCACCAGCGCCTTCGCGTAGGCATCACGGATAGCGCTCAGATCGGCATGCTGCACGCTGCCGGCACGCGCCGCCATGAAGGCCGCATGGTGCATCTGGTTGCGGACGAAATACACCATGCCGTATTGCAGGATGGCCAGGCCAAGCAAGGTGATCAGCGGCCCGATCACGGTGAACTCGATCATCGACAGGCCGCGTTGGCGGGAGGCGGAATAAAAAGGAAAGGGCATGACAGGCTAGGCACTAAACGAATGGACAGGAAGCTCCATTTGCCATGCCATCCAGTGCCCGCACAATGACTTCCGGCAGCGTTAGTTCTGGCCACCATTGACGCTGATTACCTGGGGCAAAAACCGCAACAAGATGTTGTGTGGCCGCCCCGCTACTAGCCGATCAGAAAATTCGTCGGCCGCGTTCCCGGCAGCGCGGCACCACCGGTCTCGTCCTTCAAGGCGACGCCCGACAGCCGTCGCCGGAAAGCTTGCGCCAGCAGATAGTGCAACTTGTCGGCTGCCTCGGCATGACGCAAACCGGCTGGCCGGACATTCGAAATGCAGTTGCGGCTGGCATCGGTCAAGCCCGCACGCGGTTGCCAGGTCAGGTACAAACCCATGCTGTCCGGTGCACTCAGCCCTGGCCGCTCGCCGATCAGCACGACCACCATCTGCGCACCCAGCCGTTCGGCGATCTCGTCACCGATGGCCACGCGGCCCTGTTCGACGATGCACAGCGGCGCCACCGACCAGTTTTCTGCAGCGGCTTGCGCCAGTATCAGCGCGAGGAAAGGCGCCGCATTCTGCATGATCGCGTGCGCGGACAAACCGTCGGCAATCACGAACGCGAGGTCATGCCGGCCCGGCTCGAGCAAGTTGCGCGAGGCAGCATCAAGCTGGCGACCCAGGTCCGGCCGCTGCAAATACGTGATCCGGTCAGCCGCCGCGCTGTGCAATAGCAGGCAGGGCCGGCCGATGTCTTGCGCCAGCCGAGACGCATCAAGCGCCAGATGCACCGCGTCGCGTGCCTGCGCATGCGCGAGCTGGAACGCCAGATGGGCGCTGGTCGGCAGGCTCGCGCCAACCCGGCCCAGCGCGATGCGGGCATCGGTGAACTGGCGCAGCGCCTGCCACGGATTGCCAACTACGAGATCGGTGTCATCGCTCATTGCGTCAGCCTCGCCAGCGCCTGACTGAATGCCGCCGGCAAGGTTGCTGCCAACCGGCCGTCGCGGGTGATCTGCATGTGCTCGAGCCAAACTGCAAATTCGGGGGCCGGCAGCAAACCCTGCGTGCGGCGCAGGTACAGCGCATCGTGGAACGACGTGCTCTGGTAGTTGAGCATGATGTCGTCCGAACCCGGTATCCCCATCACAAAATTGCAACCGGCAACACCAAGCAAGGTCAGCAACACATCCATGTCGTTCTGGTCGGCTTCGGCGTGATTGGTGTAGCAGACATCGCAGCCCATCGGCAGCCCGAGCAGCTTGGCGCAAAAATGGTCTTCCAGTCCGGCGCGGATGATCTGCTTGCCGTCGTACAGGTATTCGGGTCCGATGAAGCCGACCACGCTATTGACCAGCAGCGGCTTGAAGTGCCGCGCCACGCCATGGGCACGCGCTTCGCAGGTTTGCTGGTCGATGCCGTGATGCGCGCCGGCCGACAGCGCACTGCCCTGCCCGGTCTCGAAATACATGACGTTGTCGCCAACGCTGCCGCGCTGCAGCGACAGCGCTGCGCTGCGTGCTTCGGCCAATAAATCAAGCGTGATACCGAAGCTGTGGTTGGCCGCTTCGGTCCCGGCAATCGACTGGAATACCAGGTCGACCGGCGCGCCGCGCTCGATCGCGGCCAGCGTGTTGGTCACATGCGTGAGCACGCAGGACTGGGTCGGGATCGCGTACTGCCGGATGATCTCGTCCATCATCGTCACCAGCCGGATCACTTGCGGCACGTTGTCGGACGCCGGGTTGATGCCGATGACCGCATCGCCGCTGCCGTACAGCAGACCATCGAGCAGGCTGGCCGCGATGCCGCTGGCGTCATCGGTCGGATGGTTCGGTTGCAGGCGAGTGGAGAGCCGGCCGGGCAAGCCGAGCGTATTGCGGAAAGCCGTCACGACGCGGCACTTTTGCGCGACCAGGATCAGGTCCTGGTTACGCATCAGCTTCGACACCGCGGCGGCCATTTCGGGCGTGATGCCGGGTGCCAGCGCAGCCAGCGTAGCCGTGTCGGCGGCATCGCCCAGCAGCCAATTGCGGAAGTCACCCACCGTCAGGTGGCTAACCGGCGCGAACGCTGCCGCGTCATGACTGTCGATGATCAGGCGCGTGACGGCGTCGTTTTCGTACGGCACCAATGCTTCATTGAGGAAGGTCGATAGCGGCAAGTCGGCCAGCGCCATCTGCGCGAGCACGCGTTCCTGGTCGCTGTGCGCGGCAACGCCGGCCAGCGCATCGCCGGAACGTGCCGGCGTGGCCTTGGCCATCAAGTCCTTGAGGTCGCGAAAGCCGGCCGTGACGCTGCCGGCGCTGTGCGTGTAGCGATGGGTGTGCGCCATCAGTGTTCTCCGGCCCGTGCGATCGCGTCGGTACGCTGCCGTCCGGTCAGCCGGAAATACCCGTAACCGAGCAACAGGAACAGCACGAAAATCCCGAAGATCAGCGGGTTGTAATAGATCATCGTGCCCATGCAGACCAGCGCGCCAAACAGCGCAAAGGCCGGAAAGTACGGGTAGAACGGCGCACGGAACGGCCGCACCATATCGGGTTCGGTGCGACGCAAACGGAACAGGCTGAGCATGCTCAGGATGTACATCAGGATCGCGCCGAACACCGCCATCGTAACGATGTTGGCCGTGAGCGTCTGGCCGCCGATCTTGATAAATTCATCGCTGAAGATCGCCGCGATACCGATGACGCCGCCGGCCAGGATGGCACGGTGCGGCGTCTTGAAGCGCGGATGCACGCCGGCGAAATACGACGGCAGATAGGCTTCGCGCGCCAGCGCAAAAATCTGCCGCGAGTAGCCGAGGATGATGCCGTGGAACGAAGCGACCAGCCCGAACAGGCCGAGCCAGACCAGCATGTGCAGCCAGCCGCTGTTGTCACCAACGATCATTTTCATTGCTTGCGGCAGCGGGTCGTTGATATTGGCCAGCTTGGTCCAGTCGCCCGCACCACCGGCAAACACCATCACGCCGATGGCCAGCACGACCAGCGTCAGGATGCCGGTAATGTACGCAATCGGGATCGAGCGACGCGGATCTTTGGCTTCTTCGGCAGCCATCGCCACGCCTTCGATCGCCAGGAAAAACCAGATCGCAAACGGAATCGCGGCGAACATGCCGGGCACCGATGCGAGGCTGAAACTGTCACTGCCCGACCAGCCGCCCTTGGTGAAATTAGCCAGCGAAAATCCCGGTGCGACCACACCCATGAAGACCAGCAGTTCGAAGATCGCCAGCAGCGTCACGGCCAGCTCGAAGGTCGCCGCAATCTGTACGCCGACGATGTTGAGCGTCATGAAAATCAGGTAAGCACCGAGCGCAGCCATCTTCGGATCAAGACCGGCAAATTGCACGTTCAGGTAGGCACCGATGGCCAGCGCGATGGCCGGTGGCGCAAAAACGAATTCGATCAGCGTGGCGGCACCGGCGAGGTAGCCGCCGGTCGGGCCGAAGGCCCGTTTGCTGTAGGCGAACGGCCCGCCGGCATGCGGTATCGAGGTGGTCAGTTCGGTGAAGCTGAAGATGAAGGTGACATACATCGCCGCAATGAAGAGCGAGGTGATCGTGAAGCCGAGCGTGCCGGCAGTGGCCCAGCCGTAGCTCCAGCCGAAGTACTCGCCGGAGATCACGAGGCCGACTGCAATACCCCATAACTGCAGCGTACTCAATACCGGTTTGAGGACGTGGTGCTTGCCTGTTGCGGAAGAGGCGTTCATGGCGGGTTCCCGGTCGGTGGTCGGCATCTTGTCTGCCGGTTGGCAGGCAAGGTACAAACGCGGTCTCGACTATACCGGCCGATGGCCATCGCGCCATAGCGGATTCGGCCGGTGGTGTCCGGAGACTCGCGTGCTTCGCGACTTCCTACAACCGATTCAGGCGCTGTCCTATGCAGAAGGAAAAACGAAGCCGCTACCCTGTCGCACAGACAATTCAACCGAAAGCACGCCCATGAACATCAACGCCATCGTACGTCCTGCCGTACTGCTCGCCCTGCTCGCCGTGTCGCTCGCCGGCTGTAGCAAAAACACGGTACCCGAACTGCTCGAAAAAAAATCTTCCGAATCGGTGGCGCTGCCGGTATCGGAAATCCCGCCGCAGCCAGCCGGCATGGCGCCGCAACCGGCCAACCCGACACCGCCGCTCGCCGCCGATAGCGGCAATGCAAACGGTCCGTCCCAGGCCAATCCGCGTATGCTTAGTGCTGCACAGGAATCCGCCACCATGCCATTGCCGGGACAAGCGGGGGACCATTCAACACCGGCGCCGATCAGCAGCAAATGATGACTCGCGGGCACACACCGCCGGCATCGATCACCCTGGAGTAGCCGATATGCCCAAGACCAAAACCCCGCCCCCCGACGAACTCGAGATCGACGGCGACGATGAAGTGCTGGCCGAGTACGAAACCCGCCAGCAACTGGAACCCGATTCCGAACGCTGGAATTCGCTCGACAAGGACGACCCGAGCGACATGCTCGGCGAGTCCGATCCGGCCCCGCCGGAAGGACGCTAGGACGTACCGCCAGCCGGCAGCATCTGCCGGTTGCTGATCCACTGCGTTGTACCCTGCACCTTGCCGGTAATGTCACCACCGCTGGCCTGCCGCACATACGGAATGGTCCACGAAGTTGGCCGCCGTTTGCCGGCGGCCAGCGGCATTGCCGCGCGCGGATCCAGCCACGTGAAGCGCGGCGTGCTCGATCGGATCAGCCAGAGTGGTCCGTCGCCGGCAGCTACCGGCATTGGTGCAAATCCGGATTCGGCTAAGCCGCTGCCGATCCAGCCGCTGCTGCGGGTATTGACACGCACGCCAGCCGGACCGATTTCCAGCAGTGGTATCCCGTCGGCATCGAGGATGCGCACCGGCTCGTGGCTATCGTTGGCCAGCATGAACGCCGGCACCGGTCCCTGCAATACTTGCAGCAAGACCCCGGGGGCGAGTTCAGGGGCGCTGGTCAGACGTGCTTCGGCATGTCCGCTGACGGCTGGCATGGTCTGAAAATGGCCGCTCAGGAATTGCGTCCGGCCAGCCAGGCGCAACGGTATTTTCCAGCTTTTGAACGCCACCGGCAAAGCGCTGTCACGCGCCTTGTGCGGCACTTTCAGCGACTCGGTATCAAGCCGCGCATCGAACCAGCCCCAGGCCGGACTGCGGCTGACGGCTTGCCAGTCTTCCGGCAAACGTTCGCCTTTCTTCAACTTCGTCAGCCGCTCCGGCAACGGCGTGCCGCTGGTCGAATAAAAGCGGTACCAGTCCGGCGCGTTGATATTGGCCTCGGCGCCGGCCGGCCCCAAGCGCAGGAAAGCAATGCCGTCGCTGCCGACCACTTCGACCGGTATGCCGCTGGTGTTTTCGAGCACCAGTTGCGGTGCCAGCGTCTTGCGCAATTCCACCCGCATCTTGCCCAGCGCCGCCGGCACCGCATCGATCGTCACGATCACATCCTCATTACCGCCGCCATGCGACCACGCCAGTGGCGCGGCCATCAGCAGCAGTGCCGCCAACAGGCCACCCTGCAGTATTTCTGCGGGCCGGCGCATTACCGGGCCACGGCGTTGATATGCACCGGGGTCGATGTCGACGGCACCACGGTGCCATCAGCGGCCGTCTTGCTGATGAACAGCATGTAATTTCCGGCAGGCAGGACCGCGGCATTGGCCGGCAGCTTGATCTGCACCGTGTTGCCGGTGCGGGCCACGATCGGGATTTCAACCGAACGCTGATCGGCATCGATCAGGTGGGTCAGGTCCGTGAACCGGATCAACTGCACCTTGTCGATTAGCGCTGCCTCCTTGGTCGTGACCGTGAACAGACTGCCCCGCTCGGCATTGACCGGTGCAACGGTGGTGCTGGTAATCACCGGACGATCGGTGCGGCTGACGTAGGGCGGGCTGTAAATTTCGAAACTCGGATCGCGACCGTCGTTGGGTGAAAAGCCAAGGCCCTGCAAGTTGATCGCCGACAGGTAGGCCGTCGTGATCGGAGCGTGACCACCGATCAGCACGCGACCATCGGGCATCAGCGTGGCGGTGTTGTGGTAGGTGCGCATCCGGTTGGCAGTGGCCATCGGCTTCCAGGTTTCGGTGACCGGATCGAAGCGCTCTGCGCGACGGGTCGCCACATCCAGGCCGGGCAAAATCACGCCATCGCGGTCGGCGCCGTTAAACACCATCACCGATTGATCAGGCAGCATCACGCCAGTCGAAAACCAGCGGCGCTGGTTCAGTTTGCCGGTCAGGCGCGACGAATACGCCATCCCGCCGCCGCTCAGGTCGACCGAATCGATCCGGCTGCTGTCGGTGGCGAGATAGGTCCCGGGACTGGTACCGGCAAAGGCCGTCAGCGTGCCGCCGGAGGTCAGAAATTCGGCGCGGCTGTAGTTGCCGTTCTGGTCGACTTTCAGCGGCAGCATGATCGAGTGGGTGGTGCCGCGCAGGCCGGAGCCGATGGTTTTTTCAACCACCCGGCGATCGACTGCGAAACCCAGCGTGCGACCCAGCGTGGTGACGAGTTGTTCGGGCGACGTGAAGGTCTGGCCGACCAGCGTTTTCAGGAGCGTCTGCAGGATCAGCGGGTTGGTCGGATTCAGGCCGGCCGACAACTGGCTGGCACCCTGCTCGTTGAGTCGCAACGGGAAACCGGCATAACCCATGTCCGTCCAGCTTTTGGACGTCGGGCTGTAGGCCCCGACAATATTCCACAGTGGCTGGTCATACGACTGGCCAAACGGATTGAAGACTTGACCGCCTGCGTTGTAATACACCTGACCGTTGGGCAGCAGATGCAGGCGCGGATACAGCGGCAGCGAGCGCTGGGCCAGCCCGCCGTTGTCGGTCCAGACGGCCTTGTTGACGTCGAAGGTTTCGGTCTGCACGACGTTACGGCCGGACTGGTACGGTGACTCCGGATAGATCGGTTTGACTACTTTGGTCACGCCGCTGGCGACGAACACATCGCTGTTGGCCAGCGTGACTGCGGTCGGATACCAGCGCCCGAAATTCATGCTGGCGGTCTGGGTCCAGGTGTTGTTGCGCGGATTGAAGATGCGCGCATTCTTGAGCCCTTCAAGTTCGAGTACGCCGACCGGCAAGCCGTCGATGCCCGGCTCGTTGTAATAATCGGTGCCACCGATGGCGAGAATGCGGCCATCAGCCAGCGCCGTGATATCGGCGCAGAACAAGGCACCATTGGCACCGGTCTGGCCAACCAGCACGCCACCAGGTATCAGTGGTGTGGGCGTATTGCCGTTCGGATTGGCACCGGCATCGACCGGCGACGGCTTGATCCAGGTCGGCTTATCGCCGGCACCGAGCGACAGCACGCGGGTCTGGTCATTGACTGTCGCAGCGGCGAACTCGGCGAAGGCAGACACCTGCACATTTTCAGAGCCTTCGAGCGCATCGAAGTACAGGAAGCGACCGTCATACAGCGAGATCAGCGTGCCGGCTGCCGGCTTGCAGTTCTTCACGCCGGCGCTGTTGGGGATGCATTTTTCGGTCGTCACGGTCTTGTTGATGGTTGGCTCGTCGAACGGCGCACTGAAACTACCGATGCAGGAAGCGGCGGCGGTATTGCAGCTGGCAGGGATGGCGCTGTCGAGCAGCCCGGCCTGGGATATCGACCACGGGGAAAACGCCAGTAAGACACTGACGGCGAGCGTGTTCAGTTTCGGTTGCATGATGATCTCCGGTGTTGTGATTTTTTTTCATGCTAGCAACCAATCAGGCCAGTAAAAATAGGCCGTCCTACTCATTTCGTCAGTGGCGATGTTGCTGCATCCGGGTGTGCCAGCCGGATCCCCATGGCCGACACTTTGCTGGTGGCCTGGGTCCGGTTGCTGACCTGCAGTTTGCGAAACAACGCTTCGATCTGGTTCTTGATCGTGTGCTCGCTACGCTGGCAGATGTGCGCAATTTCCCAGTTGGTCTTGCCTTCCCGCATCCAGTACAAAATCACTTGTTCGCGCCCTGTCAGCTGTACCGGTGGCGCGCCGCCACCAAAAACATCGACCATCAGTAACGCCCGCGTCAGCGCCACATGCATGTGCGGCGTCAGCAGGTCGAGCAGGTAGCCATGGCGGGCCGACAGCTTTTCCGGGATTTGCGAAAAATTGAAATAGGTCGTGTGGGTACCACTGAGGTCCCGCAGACCATGGGCCGCGATATTGCCGAGGTGGTAGTCGAAGAACACATCGCTCCACAAGCCGCGCGCAACGTCATCGCTGACTGCCGGGTCGTACAGTTGCGGCGTGTTGCCCTGGTGCCAGCGCGCCATGATCGGACTCTGGAAGCTGCCATCAGGTTGCCGGAGCAACTCGAAATACGACAAGGGCCAGTTCTCGACGATGACCTTGCGAATCAACACGGCCGGTGCCTCGATTGCCGCCATGCCGGCAATCATCATCCCGTGCGGCAGCAGGGCTTGCAGTGGCCCATCGGCCCAGGCACGAAAATCATCTGGCGTCTGCACCCCCAGCAAGTCCTGCAGAACATGTAACACCACCGGGAATTCGTCCGGATCAAGCCGGTACAACGGCGCGACGGGCGGCAATCGGGCGGTGCTGACAGCTAATGTGGCGCGGATCATGCGATCTCCTTATGCCAGTCCGGACAGATACCGGCCAGCTTATTTTTATCCTCTTATTGAGGTGTGATGCAGGCGATACGTTGGCATCATGCAAACGGATGCACCACGGACTCCTTATGACCGTGTTAAGTTCCGACACATCATCTGCCAGCGCGCCTTGCTGACCGATCCATTGCGTCACTGACTCCAACGGGAAGCTTTCATGACCATCACCGAATTGCTGGAACAGGATTTCGACACCATCCCGGTACTGATCCGCCATCACGCGCGCGTGCAGCCGCAACACATCGCCTTGCGCGACGCGGAACGTGCGATGGACTATGCGACCGTCGATAGCTGGATGGACCGTATCGCCGCTGCCTTGCAGCGCGATGGCGTCGCCCCGCGCCAGGCCGTCGCGCTCTGCGCCGCCAATTCGATCGAGTACGCGCTGGTTTTTCTGGGCTGTCTGCGCGCCGGACTCGCCGTCGCACCGCTGGCACCAAGCGCCGGCCCCGACGCGCTGACGGCGATGCTGCAGGATGCCGGCGCGCAGCTGGTCTTCATCGATGCCGACGCCGGCGTCACGCTGGATCAGGCCGCCACCCCGGCGACTCTGCCGCGCATCGCGCTGGACCGGCTGGCCGACTGGGCCGCACCGGCCGGCAGCACGCCGCAGCCGGTCGATGCGCAGGCGGACTGGGCCTTCAATATCATTTATTCGTCCGGTACCACCGGCACGCCGAAAGGTATCGTCCAATCCAATGCGATGCGCTGGGCCCATGTCCATCGGGCCACGCTGTCGGGCTACGGTCCGCAGGCCGTCACGCTGCTGGCCACCCCGCTGTATTCGAACACCACGCTGGTGTGTTTCCTGCCCTCGCTGGCGCTGGGCGGCTGCGTGGTACTGATGCCTAAATTCGATGTCGCCACCTATCTCGCACTGGCGGTCCGCTATCACGTCACGCACACGATGCTGGTGCCGGTGCAGTACCAGCGCATCATGGCCTACGCCGGTTTTGACCAGCATGACCTGAGCGCTTTCCACATGAAGTTCTGCACCAGTGCGCCATTTTCTGCGGCACTGAAAGCCGATATCGTGCGGCGCTGGCCGGGTGGGCTGGTCGAGTACTACGGCATGACCGAGGGCGGCGGTACCTGCATGCTGGCAGCGCACGAGCATCCCGACAAGCTGCATACGGTCGGCCAGCCGGCACCGGATCACGATATCCGCTTGATCGACGAAGACGGCATCGAAATCGCACGCGGCGAAACCGGCGAAGTGGTCGGCCGTTCACCGGCGATGATGACCGGCTATTTCGGCCAGCCGCAAAAGACCGCCGAAGCCGAATGGATCGCGCCCGATGGGCGCCGTTTCATTCGCACCGGCGACCTCGGACGCTTCGACGACGCGGGTTTCCTGACGCTGCTGGACCGCAAGAAGGACATGATCATTTCGGGCGGATTCAATATCTATCCGAGCGATCTTGAAAGCATGCTGCGCCAGCATCCGGACATCGCCGACGTCGCCGTCGCGGGCGTGGCGTCGGAACGCTGGGGCGAAACACCGGTGGCATTCGTGGTCCTGCGCGCCGCAGCGAACGAGTCAGCAGAACAAGTGCTGGCCTGGCTGAACCAGCGCGTCGGCAAAATGCAGCGACTGGCGGCGGTGGAATTGGTGGCCGAATTGCCGCGCAGCGCGATCGGCAAAGTGCTCAAGCGCGAGTTGCGCGACCGCTTCAACAGCAACGCCGTCGCCTGAGCAACGCCAAACAAGATTGAACCTACAGCGTGAGGAATGATCCAAATGGAAACATTACTGGACAACACTCATGCTGAAATTCATAGCGAGATGGAAATTCCTGCTTGCCGCCCTGTTTGCCGTATCACTGGCCGGCTGCGCCGTCGTGCCGTATCAATCCTCCGGTTATATCGCGACCGGTAGCACGCCGTACCAGAGCCAGTACGGCTACCGCGGCGGCAATCCGTATGGCGACTTTTATGGCACGCCGTACAGCACCTTTGGCAGCTCCGGGGTCGGGATCGGGCTGCAGTATTACAGTGGCGGCGGACGCAGCCACGGCTACCGGGGTGCGCACCGCTCCCGGTCCGGTGCGTCACATCGTGGTGGATGGGGTCGTCACAGCGGCGGACATCGCGGAGGCGGACACCGGGGACGCTAGACCCATGCCGAACCCGCGCGCCCACCGATTGTCACGAAAAGACAACTTATGCTATACCTCTGGTCTCGATTCTTGAAAGCAACTCCCTTCAGAGATCAGACGGACAAGGGGACAGACCGTTCTCCAATGAAAGGCAACAAGCATCATGCTGGCTCAACAATTCTGCCCCATCCCCGCCGACGAACCTGAACGCATCGCGCGCGTGCGGTCCTTCGACATCCTCGATACCCCGCCCGAAATCGAGTTCGACGCCCTCACGCGCGTCGTCGCCCACGCGTTCAATGCGCCTATCGCCGTGATTGCTCTGATGGACAGCGACCGGCTCTGGTTCAAGTCCAGGCTGGGACTGGACGTCCCCCAGCTGGACCGGAAAATCGCTTTTTGTGCCCATGCCATCATGACGCCCGATGCGCCGCTGGTGATTGAGGATCTGGCCGGCGACGCGCGCTTTATCATCAACCCGCTGGTCAGCCGCGCTCCCCACTTGCGCTTTTATGCCGGTGCGCCGCTGGTCGATGACGGCGGTCATGCACTCGGTACGATCGCCGTGATCGATACCCGGCCGCGCCCGTTCAATGATGCGCAACGGAAGATCCTGATGGATTGTTCGAGGCTGGTGATGACTGCGCTGCAGGGACGCCGCCGGGCACTGCTGCTGGAGCGACTGGCGATGACGGATTACCTGACCGGCTTGCCCAACCGGGTCCAGTTCGACCAGGCCATGGCAACCGAAATGCAGCACGCGCAACGTTCCGGAAAACCGTTCAGCCTGCTGTGCCTCGATCTCGATGGCTTCAAGGGTGTCAATGATCAATTCGGCCACGCGGCCGGCGATGAAGTGCTGTGCGAAGTGGCGCGACGGCTGCAGCGGCAATTGCGGCTGGGTGATACGGCGGCCCGCCTCGGCGGCGACGAATTTGCCATCGTCACGCGCGATGCCGACAGTGCTGCGGTGACGACATTGGCACACCGGTTGACGGAGTCCGTCCGGCTACCCATCGAGCTGTCCGGCGGCAACCGGGTGACGCTGGGGATTTCGGTCGGGATTGCGTCCTACACCAGCGATGTCACGTCGGCGCAGCTGCTGCTGGCGCGCGCCGACAAAGCCCTTTACAGCATCAAGAATCAGCTGCGCTGAGCTGCGGCAGTATGCCGCCCTGCTTGATCCAGACCAGGCATCCTTGCGCACCGGCCTGTGCCTGCAGGCTCGCTGGTGCCGGCAGGCGCAGCCAGGACTGCACGGCAAAGGCTTCGCCGCTCTCTGCAAAACTGCCTTCGAGTACCAGCACTTCGACGCCTTCCGGATACGATTGACGGATCATCGAGCCGGCGGCCCAGCGTTCGATCTGCACGACTTCGTGCTGATCGACGAACAAGGCTCGCACGGACACGCCGGCCCGCTCCGGCACCGGCTGAAAATCGTCCGGTCCGGCCGCCAGCCGCACTGCGGTCCGGTCATCCGGATCGAACTGCCTGAGCTTGACGAGAATCGTGCAACCCGGACCGGAGTGCGGCGTGTGCTGCGACGTCGGCGGATTGCGCACATAGGTGCCCGCCGGACAATCGCCATGCTCGTCGCTGAACACCCCGTCCAGCACCAGAAACTCTTCGCCACCGCCATGCACATGCGCGGTGAACTGGCTGCCGGCGGCATAGCGCACGATCGAGGTGGCACGGGCGACTTCGTCACCGATGCGGTCGAGCATGCGCCGCTCGATGCCGGCCACCGGCGACGCGACCCACGGCAATTGCGCCGCATGCACGGCGACGCGGAGGCTGAAATCGGCATTGAGCTGCATCATGATCAGGATGCCTTGACGCCGGGACGCGCGGCGATGCGGGCGCGCCATTCATGCAGGCTGGCCAGGTCGGCAGGAATCGCGATCTTCGCAAAATCGGCAAAGCCCGGACCAACGAAGGCGGTGATGTCGGTGCTCCCGGCGATCATGGTGCCATCATCAAGTTCGAGTACCGGCACGGCCGCCGACGGATTTTTGGCCACGAAGGCCGGTAATTTGTGTTCGCCTGCCGGGACATTGACATGGACAAATTCGACACGGTCAGTCAGGCCTTTTTCAGCCAGGGCGATGCGTACGCGGGCGGGACTCGGGAACCCCTTGAAATCGTAAATCTTCATGTTGGTAGCTCCGGCAGGTGAGCTGCAAAGTCTACAAGACTCCGGCGGCAGACGTACGACAGCGCCGCAGAGCCGCCTACAACAACTCTTCGGGTGCCAGCGGCGAGAGCAGCCAGAGCCCGAATTCAAGCAGGCTGCTGACATCGGGCTCGCTGGTGTAGACCACTTCGACACCGTCATCGGTGGCCACCCATTCCAGCGCACCGGTGCGCGCCGACAGGCGCAGCCGGTAGACACTTTCGTCGTGGTCGGCCCTGAGCAAACCATCGATTTCAGCGGCCAGCACGGGGCTGTCGATGACCAGTCCCATTTCGGTATTAGTGCGCGCCGAGCGGGCATCCAGATTGAGCGAGCCGATGAACACGCGACGCTGATCGACCACAACCACCTTCGCGTGCAGGCTGGCATGCGACGAGCCGAACAGGCCCAGGCGGTTGCGCTTTTGCGCGCCGGTTGCACTGAGCTCGTACAGATGCACGCCCAGTTCCAGCATCGGGCGCCGATACCGGGCATAGCCGATATGCACCAGTGCCGAGTCGTTGGCCGCCAGCGAATTGGTCAGCACCACCATGCGGATACCGCGCGCAGCCAGCCGCTGCATCGCCGCCATGCCGATTTTGCCGGGCACAAAATACGGCGAGATCACGACCACGTCCGATTGCGCACTCTCCATCAGGCCGACGATATGGTGGCTCACTGTCGCGCCGGCGTCGCGCCCGCTCAGGCCGGCGACTTTATCGGGCGAATCGGCCACCACGCTGGCAGGCGCCCAGGCCAGCGCCAGCCTGCCGGCATCGATCTCGGTGGCCAGCGCAGCATGACCGAGCGGATCACGCACTGCCTCTACCGCCGCCACAAGCGCGGTCGGCGGCGATGGCGGCGCGACCTCGACATCAAGCGGCACCGTGCCGAAGACGGTGGCCGGATAGGCGTAATCGCTATTCCAGAAATCGTCGAATACGGCCGACAGCTGCGGCACGATGGCACCGGCGGCAAACACATCGAGATCAATGAAATTGCTGGCCGTGCCCTGCATGAAGTATTCGTTGCCGATGTTGCGCCCGCCGGTGATGGCCATCGCGTTGTCGGCCACGAACAACTTGTTGTGCATCCGGTGGTTGACCCGGTTCAGATCGCCCAGCGACGCCAGCACGCGGGTGAACAAGCGCGAACGACCGCCGGCAAAGGGATTAAAGACGCGCACCTCAAAGTTCGGACGGGACGACAAGCGGGCCAGCAAGTCATCCTGTCCCTGCGTGGCGATATCGTCGAGCAGTACCCGCACCCGTACGCCGCGCTTTGCCGCCGCCAGCAATTCGCGCCCGATCGCACGACCCGACTCATCGCCATGGAACAGGTAGTACTGGACGTCGAGGGTGCGTTCGGCGCGGCGCGCCAGCGCGATGCGGGTGTCGAAGGCAAAACTGCCGGTCGGCAGCAAGCGAAAACCCGACTGTTCGCCCGCCGGCAGCGAGGCCAGCACGATCTGGCCGAGGCGGGTGTCCTGCGGCGTGGCCAGCGCCACCGACGGCGTCCGGTGGACCTGTTCGGGCAGCGTGGCACAGCCGCCCAGAAGCAGCGCCGCAGTCAACAGCAGCAGAGAATTTTTCATCATCGGTCGGTCACAGGATTACAGGATTACGACGGCAGCATCAGGGAACGGCGCGCGCGCCGCGACGCGTGTTGCGGGCATTATCGCGGAAGACTGACTGGCACGGGTCGGTGCCCGGATTGGCACCATCCCACAGGGCCGTACCGACAATGCTCAGCCCGCCGGTGGCAATCGCCGCGCCGAGCCGTATCAGCGCCGACGGCGTGCCGGTTGGATCGAGCATGACGAGCGGACGGTCCAGCGGACCACTGATGCGCACGTCGCCGGTCAATGTCGCCAGGCCGATCGCGATGCCGGACCGGGCCCGCACGCGACCGTGCAGGTTCACGGTTTCTGCGCGCAAATCGAGGATGCCGCTAGTGAGCAACTGGCTGGCCTGGCTGCGCACACCCACCAGCGGACTGGCGGCAGCACGACCGTCGACGAAGACGAGGTTGGCCGCGGCACATTCGAGCAGGATCCGGTTGTCATCGCGCACCGAAAAAATCGGCGTCAGTCCGGTCAGCAGGGCTTCGGCCTGCGCACCGGAACGACTGATGATGGTGGCCGGCCCGACGCGGACGCGGACCGGACCGCTCAACGATGCCGCCATCTCTTTCATGTTGTCGCCATGGGCGTCTACCCGGGCATCGATCTGCATCGGGCCACCGGTCAGCGGGGCAATCCCGCCGACCGCAATCATCCATTTTTGCAGCGAAATATCCTGTAGTTGTAACGCCATGTGCGCTTGCTTGCCCGCCGCTTTTAGGCGGATGTCGCCGCTGGCGCTGCCATCGAGCAAGCGTGCCTTGATCTGACTCAGCTGCAGCGTATCGTCATCGATCAGCAGCGTGCTGCTGACATCGGTCAACTCGACACCGGGCCGGGTGCGCAGCCTGCCAATACGCACGTCGACACTGCCCTGCGCACCCTTGAGCGCCGCGAGAGCGCGCCACGTAAACGGCCGGGAATGGAACAGTTCGCCGGCCGGCTTTGGCGGTAACGGTGCCCGACCGGCGTCGGCCAGCACGGCCACCCAATCCAGCAACGGGGTAGATAGCTGTGCATCAAAGGTCGGCCGGCTACCACCCCGATCGAGGCGGGCATTGCCGGTGACCTGCAAATCGCCAAGCCGGGCATCGATCGCGCTGGCGGTCAGCGTACCGCCCGATTCATGCAATTCGGCATGCAGCGAGATGGGCGCGATGGTGCGCAAGCCTGCATCCAGATTCATGAATGCCAGCAAGTCATTGGGCCGGTGCGCATCAACCTGCAACTTGACCGCGGCATTGGTTAGCACGGCCTGCAGCGGCAGGCGGCCCTCGGCCCTCAGGCGTGCCGAACCGGTCTGCAAGGTAATCCTGCCGCTGGGCAGCACCGACAGTTGATCGAGCCGCGCACTGGCAACCAGCTCGCGCCGGTCGCGCCGCAACAGCGCGTCGACCTCGATGTCGCGCCAGCCGGGTTCGCTGAGAATGCTCAATTGCGTGATCTGCGTGATGCCGCTATCGAATTGCGGGCTGCGGTAGCGTACGCTGGACTGGCTTATCCGGACCGAAGTCAGCGCGCCCAGATCCAGCGGTGCAGCACCTTGTCCGGCAGCCGGCCAGCGCCAGTTCGGGACACCATCGCCGTTTCTTTCCAGCTCGAGGTGCACGCCCCGGGCAACCAGGCCGGATATCCGCACCTGCCCGACCAGCAATGGCCACAGCGCCAGTCGTGCCGACACTTGCGCGGCCTGTAACAACGGAATTGCCTGCGCATCGGCCGGATCGGCAATCTGCAAGCGATAGATATCGATCCCCGGCTGCGGCAGCAAATGTACTGACAGCGCGCCGATGTGCACCGGACGTCCCGAGTCTGCCGTCGCACGCTGCTCGAGCCAGCTGATCCAGCGTGGCTGGTCGAACAACAGGTGCGACGCCAGCGCCATCCCGGCCACCAGCAACAGAACAATGACGGCACTGATGCAGGCATAACGGGGAATGTCGACCGGAATTCCGGGTAGGCGCATGGCGGTATTTCCTGGCAGAAGAAAGAAGGGGGTGGGTTCCCATGGTCGGATTGTAAAGCGCCGATGCCCATCAAACGACAAATGCCCGCCCGGCGCATTGTGCGCGGGGCGGGCACCCGGACCGCTCGGATCGACTTACTTGGACTTGTCGTCGATGAATTCCTTGGCATCACCCAGGCCTTTTTGGGCCTTGCCTTCGATCTGTTTGCCAAGACCCTTGGCTTGCTGTTCCTTGCTGCCGGTTAGCTTGCCTGCTTCTTCCTGAAGCTTGCCTGCGAGGTCCTTGATTTCACCACTTACTTGATCTTTGTTCATGCGGGTTCTCCTGAAATAGATAAAGGGGCAGTCCGCTACGCCTGCGGCGGAAACACTGCCGTCATGACGATACGGTGCGCGGCAGCGCCGATCTGTACGTTGTCGCACATACCAGATCTGCTTACGATGGCGTGTCCGCTGCGGTGCCGGTGCGCTACACTCGCGGCTGACATGCGATAGTCCTCCTGACCAGCATGTCGATTTACGACTGCGATCATGGCCAAATCCGACTCCCGCGACAAATTTACCCTGGTCACCGCCGGGCTGGTGATCCTGCTGCTGGTAGCGACCTTCGCGGCGATCTGGTTCTACCGTCAGGACCGGCTCAAGACAGAAGTACGTCAGAACTACACGATGGTCGGACCGCTGGTGATCAGCACCGATGAGTATTCGGTGGGCACCCGCATGGCGCTGGAAACCAGTGCCGGCGACGCCAAATGGGCGGTCCAGAACCAGCCGGCGATCCGCGCCGTCATCGAATCGACACTGCGTTCGCTCGATGCCGAACAGGTGCATATGCCAGGCGGACTGGCGGCCCTGCAAGTCGTGCTGACCGACGCGGTCAACAAGAGCCTGAAGACCGACAAGGTCGAGCGCATCCTGCTCACCGATTTCCTGCTGCAGACCGGCGTCTGAGCGCTTTTACCTGACGGAGAATGGCCATGTACTACCGGCACTACAAAGGCGGCATTTATGAACTGGTCGGCCCGGCCACGCTGGAATCAGACCTGACACCGATGGTTGTCTATCGCGCACCTGATGGATCACTGTGGGTCCGGCCGGCGGCGGTGTTTCATGAACTGGTCGAGGTCGACGGTGTCTGGCAACCGCGCTTCGCTCAAATCCAATAGTTTCCTGTGGTGAATGTATTAACAATTGTTGACAGTCTCATCACTATAAACGTTGCATTAAAAATACTAATCACCTATTCTTCGTTGGCATTGTTACTACAGGCCAAGTGCTATCTTCGATGGGACAACGGCCTTAGATTTTCCCCTTTCAACATTTAACGGAGATTCCCATGAAGTTGTCCCAATTGATCCAGGCAGGCGCCTTCGCCACTATTGCGGTTTTTGGTAGCGCCCATGCAGCAGACAACCTGATCACCAATGGTGATTTTGAAACGTTTTCCAGCCCGTTCAACGACTCCTCTTTTTCTACCGTCAACGCTGGCTCCTCCGCGCTGACAGGCTGGATCGTCGGTGGTGCATCGATCGATGTGATCAAAAACGGCCAGTACGGTGCCATCAGCGGCAACAGTATTGACTTGCTGGGCACCCCGGGTCCTGGCTCGCTGTCACAGGCATTCAATACCGTCATTGGCAATTTTTACTCGTTGAATTTTGATCTTTCACAAAACTCTAACGACGCACCATCAACAACAGTCAGTGTTAATGGCAACAGTATGGTTTATTCCGGCACGATCCCGTTCTCGCATTTCAGCCAGCAATTCAAGGCTACTGAAGCAAGTACGACCCTGTCTTTCTCGAGTCTGGGTGGCGGTAACAGCGGCGCCGTCCTCGACAACGTCTCGGTCTCGGCAGTACCAGAGCCATCGACCTACGCGCTGATGCTGGGCGGGCTTGGCTTGATGGGCTTCATGGCACGTCGTCGCAAGCAGTCCTAAGCACCTGCACACTGCCGGACCCGTCTGCGGACGGGTTTTTTTTCGCCCTGATTTTCGGGCTTCTGCTACAGTCCCGCCATGAAAAAACTGACCCTCGACCGCCTCCTGCAATCGCAGGGATTCGGCACCCGCAAATGGTGCCGCCAATTGATCGACGACGGTGAAGTGTCTGTCGCCGGCACCGTCGTGACCGATTACCGGACCGCTTTCGAACCCGATGGCCTGACCTTCCGGCTGTTCGACGAAGACTGGGATTTCCACGAACACGTCTTCGTGGCGCTGCACAAGCCGCCAAACTTCGAATGCTCACGCAAGCCCAGCCATCATCCGGGCGTACTGAGCATCCTGCCGGAAAATTTCACGTGGCGCGACGTGCAACCGGTCGGCCGGCTTGACCACGACACCACCGGCCTGTTGCTGATGTCGGATCATGGGCCGTTCATCCATGCCCAGTCGTCGCCGAAATCGCATATCCCGAAAGTGTATGTCGCCACGACCGCTGAAGCGGTCACGCCGGAGCTGGTGGCGCTGCTGCTGGCCGGCGTGCAATTGCATGACGAACCGGCACCGCTGGCGGCAGTACGCTGCAGCATGGTCGATAGTCACCGGATAGAGATCGTGCTCGAGCAGGGCAAATACCATCAGGTCAAGCGCATGCTGGCCGCTGCGGGCAATCATTGCGCAGCGCTGCAGCGCGTAGCAATCGGCCAGCTGACGCTGGAGGGATTGGGGCTGGAAGAAGGGGAATGGTGTTATCTGGATGCGGCGGAACTGGCGTTGCTGGTAGCGGGGGATTGAGTCGGCCTGACATGCCCGTTTTTGCGATCACGTCAACCACGCCGGTATTTAAAAATGCCACACGCACACAGCAGGGCTAAAGAAGTCAGTTTTTCTTGAAACAACCAACAGTAGTGATAAAGTTACTTTCCGTTAAATAATTTCTTTCAATACACGGAGAGAACAATGTCCCTCGCAAACTTAAGTATCCGAAACAAGCTCGGTATCGCCTTTGGCACCGTCCTGATTTTTTTGGTCGGTATCACGTTGCTCGCCATTAGCACCATGACCAGTCTCCATGCGCAAAACGAAGCAATGATTGCGGTCGAGTGGAAAAAGAACAAGTTGGCGATGACAACGCTCGACAATGCCCGAGGCAGCATCGCACGCGTGTTCCAGATCGTCTCGCGCAACGATCCGGCAGAAATCAGCAAGGCACGCGAACGCCTCGCAGCCAACCAGAAAGCCTATAACGACGCACTCAACAAGCTGGCACCACTGCTGGACATCGCCGAGGACAAAGCGACGCTGGAAAAAGCCCGCGCTGCGGCTGCCGGATACAATGCAGCCATCGTCAAAACTCTTGCATTGATGCAGGCCGGAACCGTCGAAGTGGCTCGCCTATCCGCCTTTGGCGAGACCTACTCGCTACTTCATGCCTACGCCACTACGCTGCGTGATCTCAACGACCTGATGCAAAAGCGCATTGAAATGTCCGGCCAGGCCGATGCCGACTTTGCCACCAACCGCAACCTGATCATGGCGCTTGGCGCGCTGGCAGTACTGGTCGGTATCGGCGCTGCGGTGCTGGTTGCAAGTTCGATTACCCGGCCATTGCTGCAGGCAGTTCACTTCGCCCGCACCGTCGCCGGCGGCGATCTAACCGCCCGCGTCACCGTCGACCGCACCGACGAGACCGGCCAGTTGCTGCAGGCATTGAACGACATGAACGACAGCCTGATTAACATCGTCGGTAAAGTCCGCGCCGGTACCGGCACGATAGCCAGCGTCGCCAGTGAAATCGCGGCCGGTAATCAAGACCTGTCGTCGCGTACCGAGCAACAAGCCAGCGCGCTGGAGGAAACCGCATCGTCGATGGAGGAACTGACCTCCACCGTGAAGCAGAACGCCGACAATGCGCGCCAGGCGAACCAGATGGCAATCTCGGCGGCAGAGGTCGCCATCAAGGGTGGCGCGGTGGTATCACAAGTGGTCGATACCATGGGCTCGATCAATGCCTCGTCACGCAAGATCGTCGACATCATCAGCGTCATCGACAGCATCGCTTTCCAGACCAATATCCTGGCCCTGAATGCCGCAGTCGAAGCGGCGCGCGCCGGTGAACAGGGACGCGGCTTTGCCGTGGTTGCCGCTGAAGTGCGCAATCTGGCACAACGCTCTGCCAGCGCCGCACGGGAAATCAAGGGCTTGATCAGCGACTCGGTCGAGAAAGTCGATACCGGCTCGCGGCTGGTCGATCAGGCAGGCGCAACGATGCAGGAAGTCGTGGACAGCATCCGCCAGGTGACGGACATCATGGCTGAAATCACCGCCGCGTCGGATGAGCAGCGTGCCGGCATCGAGCAGGTCAACCAGGCCATCACGCAAATGGACACAACTACCCAGCAAAATGCCGCCTTGGTCGAGCAAGCTGCCGCGGCAGCAGAAGCGATGACCGGCCAGGCTGACGACCTGGAACAGGTCGTCAGTGTGTTCAAGCTGGACGGACAGCAAGCCGCAGTGGCGCACCCGCCGGCAGTGGCCAGACGCATCAAGCCGCCTGTCCCGGCACGACGCCAACCCAGCACGCCGAGGCTGGCCGCGACGACCGCCAATGGCGACTGGGAGCAATTCTGATCAGCAGATCAGGATGGCCCTGAAATCATTAACATTGGTACGGGTCGGACCGCTCACCACCAGGTCATCCAGCGCACTGAAAAAGCCGTAGCCGTCGTTATTTTCCAGCAGCGTTTTGGCACGCATGCCGAGCGCGGCGGCACGTGCCAGCGAGTCAGGTTGCAACAGCGCGCCGGCGTTGTCTTCGGAACCGTCGATGCCATCGGTATCGCAAGCGATCGCATGGATATCGGCCGCGCCATCAAGCGCCACCGCCAGGCTCAACAGGAATTCGGCATTGCGTCCGCCGCGCCCCGAACCGCGCACCGTCACCGTCGTTTCGCCACCGGAAATGAGCACGCAAGGACGCTGGAACGGCTGACCGCGTGAAGCGACCTGGCGTGCCAGCGCGGCGTGCATCAGGGCGATGTCGCGTGCCTCGCCTTCAATGCCGTCGGACAGGATGTAAGCGGGGACACCCGCCGCCTCGGCAGTCGCAGCAGCTGCTTCCAGTGCGTGCTGGGCGGTGGCAATGATGTGATGTTCGTTACGCGCGAAACGCGCGTCGCCCGGCTTCGGGGTTTCGCCGGCGCCGGATTGCAGGTGGACGCGCACGCTGTCGGGAACGGCGATGGCGTATTTGTCGAGCACGGCCAGCGCTTCGGCACAGGTGGTCGGGTCAGCCAGCGTCGGCCCGCTGGCGATCACGCCGGGCTCGTCGCCGGGCACATCCGAAATCAGCAACGTGACCACACGCGCCGGTGCGCAAGCCAGCGCCAGCCGGCCACCCTTGATCGCCGACAGGTGCTTGCGTACGCAGTTCATTTCGCCAATCGCCGCCCCGCTACGCAGCAAAGCCTTGTTGATGGCTTGCTTCTGCTCCAGCGTGATGCCCTCGCCCGGCAGTGCCAGCAGGGACGAGCCGCCGCCACTGATCAGGCACAGCACCAGATCGTCGGCGCTCAAACCCTGCACCAGTTGCAGCATGCGTGCTGCAGCCTGGCGGCCCGCTTCGTCGGGTACCGGATGGGCCGCTTCGACCACCTCGATACGCCGGCAACCGGCGCCATGACCGTAGCGTGTGACCACCAGTCCGGACAGTTCGCCGGGCCAGTGCTGCTCGACGGTGTGCGCCATCGCGGCCGCGCCTTTGCCGGCGCCGATGACCAGCGTGCGGCCTGTCGACGGTGGTGTCGGCAAGAACGCAGGCAAACACTTTGCCGGACTGACGGCAGCCACGGCGCTGGCATACAAATCGAGCAGGAACTGGCGCGGAACGGGAGGGGACTGGGTCATGGACGCGACATTTTCAAATGGAGAACACGGAGTATGCCGCAGCACTTCTGCGCTGCGCGGGGAATGAATTTTTTTCATGCGTGAGACTGAAAATTGCGGGCGGTTGATGTCCGTTTTTATCTTTGCGGCGTCTGCCGGCACTGCGCTCCTAAGTCATGTAAAAAATTATATTTGATAAACAGTTTTATAAAAGATACTGTGTTGGCACCGGAAAGTAACTTTCCGTACTGCGACGGACCGACATCGCAAAAACAAAACGAAAGAGCACTCCCCATGAATGACATCGCCTACTTCCTCCGAAAAAATGCCATCCAGGCTGATCGCCTGATGCTGGGCGTGCTGTGGGGTTTGTTCTTGATGAGCCTGACGCTATCAGGTATGCACGACACGCTCACCTGGGCCCTGGTAATCGGCCTGCCCACCGTACTGATACCGAGCGCGCTGATTGTGTTTGCCGGCGGCAGCTTTCTGACACGGGCAGTAGTGGCTGGCGCGCTGATGGTGATGGTGGCGCTGCATATCCATCAGGCGGCAGGCATGACCGAACTCCATTTCGGCATCTTTGTCCTGCTGGCCGTTTTACTGTGCTATCGCGACTGGTCGGTGATCCTGATCGCCGCCGCGGTCATCGCGGTGCATCACCTAAGTTTTAATTACTTGCAGCAATGGGGTTTCGGCGTGATTTGCTTTACGGAGCCGAGCCTGGGCATCGTGGTGTCGCATGCTGCCTACGTGGTGGTCGAAAGCGGCGTACTGATCTTCATCGCTATCGCGCTGCAGCGCGATGCGGTCCAGGCTGCCGAACTGAAAGTCAGCATCGCCATGATGACCGGGCAAGGTGCCGGCACCATCGATCTGAAGGCTGAAAAGGTGGCTTCTACCAGCGACAGTGGTGTGGCACTGCAAGGCATCGTGACGATGCTGCACAGTGCCGTAGCCAGTGTACGCACTGGCATCGACACCATCGCTGTGGCATCACGTGAAATCGCCGCCGGCACCATCGACCTGTCCACCCGCACCGAACAGCAAGCCAGTTCGCTCAGTGAAACAGCCGCCTCGATGCTGCACATGACCGAGACCGTCAAACAGAACGTCGAACGGGCCAGGGAAGCCAACCAAATGGCGCTCGATTCCTCGGCGATTGCGATCAAGGGCGGAGAAGTGGTCAGCCGCGTAGTGCTGACGATGCAATCGATTTCAGCTTCGTCGCGCAAGATTTCGGACATCACCAGCGTCGTCGACAGCATCGCATTCCAGACCAATATCCTGGCCCTGAATGCGGCCGTCGAAGCCGCCCGCGCCGGAGAACAGGGACGCGGATTTGCGGTGGTCGCCGCCGAAGTGCGCAACCTCGCGCAACGCTCGGCAGCCGCCGCCAAAGACATCTCGGCACTGATCAATGAATCTGTCGCCAGCGTTGACGCCGGCGGCAAACTGGCCAGCGAGGCCGGCGCCACGATGACCGATATCGTGGTCAGCATCCAGAAGGTCAATGCGATCATGACCGACATCAGCACCGCCAGCCAGGAACAGAGTCGCGGTATCGAGCAAGTCAACCAGGCCATCGCCGAGATGGACCAGGTTACGCAGCAGAATGCCGCGCTGGTGGAAGAGGCAGCTGCGGCTTCCGAAACCCTGCAGGACCAGGCAGCCAATCTGGTGGAGGTGGTCAGCGTTTTCCGCCTTGCTGAGCCGTCACAGCGGTCGATGCGGCCGGAACTTGCTCAACTACCAGCTCGTGCAGCCATGGTTGCGTTGCGCGGACAATAGATTTGACGATCCTGAAAATAGCCCAGGTCTGGCCGGCCCGTGAGCCGTGTCAATGCCAGCCGGCGTCGTGCGCTTTATCAGTGCGCAACGTCTGACGGCGCATCCGACGACAACACCTTGCGCGGATACTGCCGAATCAAATCGTCGATGTAGGCTTCCAGCGCACGCACCGCTGTTGCCTCGTTGTTGAACAGCGCTTTTTTGATCGACACTTCACCGAGGTGTTCGAGAAGATGCAGCCCGAACCGACGCCAGCTGACTGGTCGCTGATGGCGATCCAGCACCAGGCCGGTTACCTGATCACGATAAAGGTTGCCGGATATGCCGGGGACATTTTCAAGAGCCGCAGTCAGGGCTTCGATCAGCACGTCATTGCGTTGAGGATAATTCGAGCGACCGAGATAATCATCTGCTCTCACCATCTTTGCGCCGATGCGGCTGGCTGAAGCGGCGAAAGTTTTGGAACCCAATGCGTGGGTAAATTCGTGATAGGCGATCAGTTTCAATGCGGCATCAGCATTGCCCGAACTAATGTAGCGCGCCTGCCTGGCGATGGTCTCGACCGATAAACGAACCAATCCGCTACCGGCCCGGGAATTTCCCAGAGTACCGCGCATGTAACGCGGCGTTTCGTAAGACATCTGTACCGAAGGGTTGGACGGCAGGTACGGCCTGTTGTCGGTCACGAACTGGTGTAGCGCAGTGTCGACCAACGCGGAGACGGCGTCAGGACGGGTTCCTTGGGTCACGAAACTGTCGATACACGATCGCGGCCTGCAGCCGGGGGCCTCGTGGACTACCGGAAGCGCACGCCCCCGCAAACGCGAATCGGATGGACCGCGCAGGGCCCAATCCAGTAACTGCTCATGAAAGTACCAAGCTGCGGCAAGAACAGAACAGTGAAAGGCCGCCATCATCGGCGACACGCCGCGTGGCTGCGGGGTGGCTGTGGCGGCGTCAGGATTGCCTGGCTGTTCGATCCTCGCTCTTGCCCCACGCTCTTGGGCACGCCTGCCGGCACGCCGCTCCCGTTCCCGTGCCTGTTCTTGTATCCGTAGCAGTGCCGGCGGTGTTTCGCGACCCGGTCGCGATTCGGTTGATGCATTTTCAGGTGGCACCGGATTGTTTGCTGCGTTACGTCGGATGCGATTTCTCGCCATGATTGCATTCTCCAGTGAGCATCGCTGCCCACGACAGGGAGTCCGGGCAGCACGATAAAAAGTCAACAGATGTCGACGATTGCGCGATGAGTGGCGCGAATCGGGAAGCAGTTCCAGACGGAGAAAATGGGGTAAAAACCCGAGGTATTGCTGAATCAGAACGGTCCAGCGGGAAGTGCGGGGGGAGCAATAAGTTGGGCGCAATCCGATCGCGCCCAACCAGCTTTAGCAGGTCATGTCGATCACAACTGCCAGCGCAAATCCAGCGTAAACGGAAACGCTGGATTGAGCGGTTCCGGTGTCACCGTCATCGGCCCCGGCGTGTGGCCGTGGCCGACAAAGCGCGCGAAGCGCCGTGCTTCAGCCTCGTTGCCATTGACCGGAAAACCTTCGTAATTGCGACCGCCCGGATGCACGACGTGATACTGGCAACCCCCGATTGAACGACCGCTCCAGGTGTCGACCAGGTCGAACACCAGCGGTGCCTGCACGCCGATCGATGGATGCAGCGCCGACCACGGGCTCCATGCACGGAAGCGGATACCGGCGACATGTTCGCCCGGCACGCCGGTTGCCGACAGCGGCAAGGGCCGGCCGTTGCAAGTGACCACGTGGCGGCCATCGACCATGCCGCGTACGCGCAACTGCATCCGCTCGACCGACGAATCGACATAGCGCGCGGTGCTGCCGCTACTGACTTCTTCACCGAGCACGTTCCACGGTTCGATGGCCTGGCGCAGTTCGAGTTCGATGCCGTGGTACGCGACCGTGCCGTAGCGCGGAAAACGGAATTCGACGAACGGATCGAACCAGCGTTCCTCGAACGCATACCCCGAGGCGCGCAAGTCCTGGACGACGTCGCGGATATCCTGCGCGACAAAATGCGGCAGCATCCAGCGGTCATGCAATTGCGTGCCCCAGTGGATCAGCTTGCCCTGGTAAGGCTCGCGCCAGAAACGCGCCACCAGCGCGCGCAGCAAGAGCATTTGCAGCAGGCTCATGCGCTCGTGCGGCGGCATCTCGAAGGCGCGGAACTCGACCAGCCCGAGCCGGCCGGTCGGACCATCGGGCGAGTACAGCTTGTCGATCGAAAATTCCGAACGGTGCGTGTTGCCGGTCAGGTCGACCAGCAGATTGCGCAGCAGGCGGTCGACCAGCCATGGGCGGTCGCTCTCTGCCGTGGTCGGCAAGACCTTCTCCATTTGCTGGAATGCGATCGCCAGTTCGTACAGGTTATCGTCGCGCGCTTCATCGATGCGGGGTGCCTGACTGGTCGGGCCGATGAAGGTACCCGAAAACAAATACGACAGCGCCGGATGGTTTTGCCAGTACGTGATCAGGCTTTTCAGGACATCGGGGCGGCGCAGCATCGGGCTGTCTTCGACAGTCGCGCCGCCCAGCGTGGCGTGGTTGCCGCCGCCGGTGCCGGTGTGGCGGCCATCGAGCATGAATTTCTCGGTGCCGAGTCGGCTCTGGCGTGCTTCGGCGTAGAGGATCGTGGTCTTGTGGACCAGTTCCTTCCAGCTCGACGACGGGTCGATATTGACTTCGATGACGCCTGGATCCGGCGTGACACTGAGCATCTTCACGCGTGGATCGCGCGGCGGTGTGTAGCCTTCGAGCCAGAGCCGCATGTCGAGCGCGGCGGCGGTATCTTCGACGATGGCAACCAGCGCCAGATAATCCTCGATGCGCTTGACCGGCGGCATGAACACATGCAACCGGCCGGCGCGCACCTGCACGCACAGCGCGGTGTGAATCACTTCGCGCGGCAGCGGCTTGTCTTTCGGCTTGACCTGGCTAGCGGCCTGGTCGACGGCGGGTGCGCCATCGAGATCGGCACGCGCCTCAAACGGATCGACATCGAATTCCGGCTCCATCTCGTCGGGCAGTTCCCACGGCAAGGTGTCGAGCGGCAGGCGCAGGCCGAGGGGTGATTCGCCACCGATCAGATACAGGTGTTCGCGCCTGAGCGGCCATTTACTGGTCAGCCAGGCGGCGGTGCCGATGGTCAGCGCCTTGCCGCGCGGCTTGCGACCGGCCTGTTTGGCGGGCGCCAGCGGCAGCACGTAACCGACGATTTCCCCGAGGCCATCTTCGAGCAGACGCGCCAGCCGGCGCCGGCCTTCGGGTGCTTTCAAGTCGGCCTTGAGGGGGTCGAGATTGTCCGGCAAACGCTGCTCGAACTGGGCTTGCTGCCAGACGTCTTCGTAGGCCGGGATCAGCGCGGCGGGATGCAGCGCGAGGCGTTCTGCCATCGCGCGGGCGAAGGTACCGGCATGGGTGACGGTGTAGCCGTCGTCGTGGTCTTCGGTGGCGAACAAGGCCTGATTGCGCCAGATCGGCTGGCCATCGATGCGCCAGAACAGGTTCAGCGCCCAGCGCGGCAACGGCTCGCCCGGATACCATTTACCCTGGCCGTAATGCAGCATGCCATCGGGGGCAAATTGTTTTTTCAGGCGCAGTGACAGTTCGCCGGCTAGCGCGCGCTTGTGGTCGCCATGCGCCAGCGTATTCCACTCCGGACCGTCCATGTCATCGATCGAGACGAAGGTCGGTTCACCGCCTTGAGTAAGGCGCACGTCCTGCTTCTTCAGGTCGGCATCAACCTTCGCACCGAGCTTGTCGATGCACTGCCAGTCGGCTTCGCTGTAGGGTTTGGTGACGCGCGGATCTTCGTGGATGCGGGTGATCGTCATCTCGTGCTCGAACTCGACATTGGCCCAGTCGGCCAGCCCGGTGACCGGTGCCGCCGAGGACGGCACGGCGGTGCAGGCCAGCGGGATGTGGCCTTCGCCGGTCAGCATGCCGGAGGTCGGATCGAGCCCGATCCAGCCGGCACCCGGCACATAGACTTCGGCCCATGCATGCAGGTCAGTGAAATCGACCGTGGTGCCGCTCGGGCCATCAAGCGATTTGACGTCGGCGGTCAGCTGGATCAGGTAACCCGACACGAAGCGCGCTGCCAGCCCGAGATGACGCAGGATCTGCACCAGCAGCCAGCCACTGTCGCGGCAGGAACCCGAGCGCAGTGCCAGTGTATCGTCGGGCAACTGCACGCCCGGTTCCATGCGGACCAGATAACCGATGTCGGCTTGTAATCGCTGATTCAGCGCGACCAGGAAATCGGCAATACCGATCGGCTTGACGGCCAGCGCTCGACGGGCCCCGGCAACCCAGGCCAGCAATAGCGGGCCGGGCTCGTCAACCTTCAGATACGCGCCGAGCTCGAAACTGAGCTGTTCGGTGTAATCGAAGGGAAAATTTTCTGCGTATTGCTCGACAAAAAAATCGAATGGATTGATGACCGTCATGTCGGCCACCAGATCGACCGTGAACGACAGTTCGGCAGTGCGCTCCGGAAACACCACGCGAGCAATGTAATTGCCGTACGGGTCTTGCTGCCAGTTCAGGAAATGCGCTTCCGGCAGGATGTTGAGCGAGTACGACAGGATGGGCGTGCGCGCATGGGCGGCGGGACGCAGCCGGACCTCGTGCGGCGACAAGCTGACGAGTCGGTCGTAGCGGTAGCTGGTCTTGTGATGCAGTGCGACTCGAATCGCCATGATGAAACCTTTCGATGAGGGAGCTGGAGAGAAATCGGTCCTCGTCGCGACAGAGCGGTGAACCCGGATCGTAGTGTATGCGCAGATGCCATATTGCTATGATCGCTTGCGCACGCTATTTCCTGTTTAACGCCTCCAGCAGCGCACCGGGCGGGTGCGTCAATGACGGTGCCTTGTCATAAGCAAAATATGCACCCGCACCCGCTCACCGGGATCTATCCCGATCAGGCGGTTTTCCACAATGCCCGATAGGCACCGTCGGCATCGTAATCCCTGGCTTGCTTTTGTGGATTGAAACGCCGCCCGCCGCGCGGGTCGGTGCCGCGCCCGGCCAGATACAGCCAGTTGCCCTGGTTACTGTAGACGTCGTAATCCACCAGTTGCGACTCGAACCACGCCGCTCCGGCACGCCAGTCACCGCCCAGGTCGTGGATCAGGTAACTGGCGACGATCTGGCGCAGCCGGTTTGACAGGTAGCCGGTGGCGGCGAGTTCGTGCATGCCAGCGTCGACGATGGGCTCGCCTGTCAGGCCATGAGTCCAGCGCGCAAATTGTGCGGCGTCATGCACCGGTCTGGCCATCCCGGCATCGGCGAGGCCATGATGGCGGTAAAGCTTGCGGCCGTATTTCAGGTGCAGAAACCGGAAATAGTCGCGCCATAGCAATTCGAACCAGAGCCAGTAAGTGCTGTCATTGGCACCAAATTCATCCTCGAACTGTTCGATCGCGGCGTTAATGGTGCGCGCCGACAAGGCACCCGTGGCCAGCCAGGGCGAGAACTTGCTGGAGTAGTCGAGACCCGTCAACCCGTTGCGGGTGTCCTTGTACGTGTGCGCAAGTTTGCGATCCAGATACTGGTGCAGATGTGCGAGGCCCGCGCTGGTGCCGCCTGCACAAAATACGGACTGGTACGGAAAAGACGAGCGCACATCCGCAGCGGGCAGCGGGTGCGGCGTGTCTTGCCAGCGATGCGGCAACGGCGACGGCAATGCCGGCAACGGCGGAATCAGTGCCGGATACGCCTCCGGCGCGACCGGCGCCACGTCGGCTTTTTCAACCGCGGTACGAAACAGCGTGAACATCTCCGGCAAGCGCCGCGTGGAAAACGGCAGCGCATCCGGCTCAAGCAAACTCGATTGCCAGACCATGTCGATATTCAGGCCGGCTGTGCGCAAGGCCTGCACGGCATCCTGCTCGTCGGGCGCGGCGATCGCCTCGCTCACGATGCGGGTCGCACCGATGCTGCGGGCCAGCGCCGGCAATACATCCTGAGGCCGGCCGGCAAGCTCGATCAGTTCACTGCCCCGGGCAGCCAGTTGCCCGGCCAGGTCTGCCAGTGTCGCCGCCAGAAAAGCGCGTCGATGCACGCCGACCCGCTCGAAGCCCCAATGCGTCAGCGCCCGGTCCGACGGATCGTGGCAAAACACCGGCACGATGTGGCTGCTTTCCCCGCAAGCCAGCAAAAAAGATAAGTTATCCAGCAAGCGCAAGTCGCTACGAAACCAGTAGATCACGGTGCTCACGGCTTGCCCCCTTTGTCGCGGCGGCAGCGTTCGGAGCAATATTTGACGTCGTCCCAAACGCGCTCCCACTTCTTGCGCCAGGTAAATGGCAAGCCGCAACTAACGCAGATCTTGGTAGGCAGGTCGGATTTTTTTTGCATTTTCATTCGAAGGTGTCCTGGGGGACCGCGCAGACAGACCCGTTTTCTTGATGATTTCCAAGTGGCAACTTTGCCACAATTTGGAGAAAACTGCAGGAGGAGGCAGCGCAGCAGATCGCCGGGGCCGTCCGGTGCTTGTCCGGTGCTTGTCCGGCGCTTGTCCGGCGCTTGTCCTGACCTCGTGACAGCATAAAAGCACGCTGCGACATCCGTTGCGCCCAACAAAAAAGGGCTACCAGCCGAAGCGTGTAACCCTCTATTGACCTTGATGTTTCTGGTGCGGCTGGCTGGAATCGGACCAGCGACCCTTGGCTTCGGAGGCCAATACTCTATCCACTGAGCTACAGCCGCATACGGGGAACCGTCAAGAGGATCGAAGGATACCGTTTTTCGCAGCGTCCGTCCATGGATAGGAGCGTTTCTACGTTCCAAACGCAAACCAACTCATCTATAATCCACCCCTTTGCGGTGTCTAGCGCTGCACGCCTTGCGCCAGGCCGTCCACCGGTTTCGAAATTTGCACTGAGGGAAACATGAGCGATTCACACGACGACCATTCAAGCGGTATCAAAACTCCGAAACAACTGATTGCCGCCGTAGTGGCCGGTTTTATCGTGCCGATTATTGGAATTGTCCTTCTTGTGCAATATGTTTCCAACGCTGACAAAGTTGGTGACGGTTCCAACGCATTGACGCCGCAGGCGATCTCGGCACGGATCAAGCCGGTTGCCGATGAGGGCTTTACCTTCAAGGACGTCAACGCTGTCAAGGTGCTGCAAAGCGGCGAAGCCGTCTACAACGCTGCTTGTATGGCCTGTCACGCTGCTGGCGTCGCTGGCTCACCCAAAACCGGCGATACCGCTGCCTGGTCCGCCCGGATTGCTCAGGGCTACGACACACTGGTATCGCATGCCGTCAATGGTATCCGCGGAATGCCTGCCAAAGGCGGCAACCCGGACCTCGACAATATTGAAGTGGCGCGTGCCGTGGCCTACATGGCGAACAAGGCTGGCGCTACGTTCAAGGAACCTGAAGCACCAGCGGCATCCGCTGCGCCAGCTGCTGCACCTGCTGCCCCGGCACCCGCTGCCATGGCGGCACCTGCTGCAGCACCTGTTGCCGCGGCAGCCGCGGCAGAACCGGCAAAGCTGTCCGCCGATGCCGGCAAGAAGCTCTACGACAGCGCGTGCATGGCTTGCCACACAGCAGGCATCGCTGGCGCACCAAAATTCGGTGACAAGCTAGCCTGGGCTGAGCGTATCAAGCAGGGTCCGGCGGTCTTGCATGAACATGCGATCAAGGGCTACCAGGGTAAAGCCGGTGTCATGCCTGCCAAGGGCGGTTCTACAGCCAGCGATGACGAAGTCAAGGCGGCAGTGGATTACATGATTGCCGCAGCTAAATAAGCGATCTCGCGATAAAAAAAGCCGACGTCATGTCGGCTTTTTTTTGTTTGCTACGGGCATTACACGCTCTCGTCCTTCGCCGCACGCCCGTCGCGCCGAAACAGAAAATACGCCCCTGCACCCACGGCACCCACCACCGCTGTTGTGCGCAACAGGGGCCGCAGCAAACGCGCTTTCAGTGCGAACGATACGCCGCTCACGACGATGGGAACCAGGGTTTGCAGGTTCGCTCCCTTGACGCGCAGCAGGCTCCCCAGCGCCGAGTAAGCCGTACCCGTCAACTGGCTGATGATGCTGCGCGCCAGCGTGTCGGTCTGGAGGTTGTTGCCAACCAGCTCGATCGAACTGCGCATGCCAACCCGAAAGTTGGCCCCCTCGCGGATCAGTTTTTCCTTGCGCCGGGCCAGCGTGAGTACGGCGGCAGAAGTAGGCGATTCATCGTTCATCCGGGCTCCAATAGTTACAGCAATGCATCGCGGTCATTGCGCAGCTCGGCCAGCGTGGCGGGCATCGACAGCCTGCCTTGCTTGAGCATGGATCGCAGATACAGCAGGATGCCGACGGCGATGGCAGTGAAGCCGGCGGCAACGATCAACAGGATTTTCCACCCCAGCGCGTCCCAGCTCAGAAAAACCAGCAAGCCGGTCCAGAACGCCAGCGCGAAGCAAGCTGCGACGACACCCGCAGCAGCGACCAGAATCAGCTTGAACAGGTTTGCCCGCACTTCGGCCATTTCGATCGAGGCCAGCTCGATCCGGTTGACCAGCAGCGCGAAAAAATTCCGTGCCATGCCCGCCAGGCCGATCATCAGGCCGGAAGTCGGAGCGCTGGTGCCGGAAGATTTATTGTCCATGTGGTGCAAAGAACGGCTTACTTGCGTGCAATGAGCAAGCCAACCAGCAAACCGACCGTTGCAGACACGGCGACAGCGCGCCATGGGTTGTCGTGTACGTATTCGTCGGCGCTCGTGGCGATCTCCTTGCCGGTCTCGACAGCGGCAGCCTGGACATCGTGTGCCCTGGTCGCAGCGGCTTCCAGCAATTCCATACCTCTGCCGCGCAGTTCGTCGGCTTTGACACCGGTTGCCGAGGTGGCTTCGCGGAACAGGTCCTGGGCATCCCGGACCAGGGTTTTCATATCGGTGCGGCCAGTCTTGAGGTGCGAGGTCAGCATGGTAAAACTCCTTGTAGGTAAAAATGGCTTGTCTGTAGGGCATACAGACTGCGGCAGTGCGTACCATAACCCGAAACAGCCGGCGAAACAGTACGCTAACTCACTTAGTTAACTCGTGCCGTCGATGATGGACGAGGTCCGTTGTACCGGTTTGAGCACGGACAAATCACATCCCCGGCGTGCAATCGGCACAATGCTCGATATCGGCGACGTCCTGGTCGAGCTGGTCCTGCAAGCGGCGCAGCGCCGTGCGAATCCCTTCCTCGATCACGGGATGGTAGAACGGCATATCCAGCATCTGTGTCACCGTCATCCGGCTCTGACAGGCCCAGGCCAGCAGATGCGACAGATGTTCGGCACGCGGCCCGACCATCTCGGCACCCAGCAAACGGCCGCTACCGCGTTCGGCATACAGCCGCAGCAGTCCGCGGTTCTGTCGCATCACGCGACTGCGCCCCTGATCAGCAAACGCCACGCTGCCGACCGCATATTTTTGCGCAACGAGATCGCTGTAGCGTTGCCCGACCAGCGCAATTTGCGGATCACAAAACACGACGCCCAGCGGTGTCCGGCGCAGGCCGGCTGCCACGTCGGGAAATGCACCGGCGTTGCTACCGGCAATGCGTCCCTGATCGACCGCTTCATGCAGTAGCGGCAACTCGGCATCGACGTCGCCGGCAATAAAAATCGTGCTACTACCGCATTGCATCGTGGTGCGATCAAACAGCGGCACGCCGTGCGCGTCGAGCGTCAGGCCGGAGCGATCGAGCTGCAGGTCGGCCAGATTCGGCGCACGCCCCGCCGCCGCCAGCACCAGCGAAAAATGCTCGCTACGTACGACGCCATCCTTGCCTGCCGATTGCACCAGCACGCCGTCGTTATCGCGCTGCGCATCGAAACGCTGATTTCCCAGCCGCATATCGAGTTCACCGCCGAGACAATCCAGTGCACTGCCAAGCACTTCAGGATCACTCAAGGGGCCGATGTGCTCGCCGCGTCCGAACAGCGCTACCCGCACGCCGAGCCGATGCAGCGCTTGTCCCAGTTCGAGGCCGACCACGCCGGCACCCAGTACGGCGACCGATGCGGGCAGGCTGGTCCAGTCAAATAATTGTTCGTTGTCGATCAGACGATCACCCAGGCCCAGCAATTCGGCCGGCCTGCGCGGACTTGACCCGGTCGCGATCACGATACGCGCGGCATTGACGATGGTGTGCGCGTCGACCTGCAACTGTTGCGGACCCAGAAAACGCGCGCTGCCGACCAGACGATCGATCGGGTCGATGTGCTCGACCCCGTCCACCACGAAACCGACAAAGCGATCGCGCTCGGTGCGTACCCGCGCCATGACCGCCGTGCCGTCAATGCGTACCGGTCCGGCATGGACGCCGAAACCCGCCGCGTCAGCAGCGTGGTAAGCCGCATCGGCAGCGGCGATCAGCAATTTGCTGGGCATGCAGCCCACCCGGGCGCAGGTCGTGCCGTACGGACCACGTTCGATCAGCAGTACCTTGACTCCATGGGATTTAGCCGCACGGTAAGCAGTCAGGCCGGCGCTGCCGGCACCGATGACCGCGACATCGACATCGATGATATTCATGCTGCGCTCCCCTGTTCCGGTTCGCGCAGCTCGGCAAACGAGGCAATGCTGCCGATGTGGACCACGATCGGATTGAGGGACAGTGCCGGTTGCATCGGACGCCAGGCAAACAGCCATTCTTTTTGTCCCGCCAGATGGCGTCCCCGGGTGAACGCCGTACCCAAAGCACTGGGCGCACCGTAGGCCACGGCCGCATCAATCCCGGCCCACTGCGGCAAGGCCTTGTGTACCGCGCGGTGCAGGCGTTCGCCAAATTCTTCGGTGTTACGGATAACGACGCAGCACAATCCTGCGGTGTCCTGGCGCTTCAACTGTTCGCTCAGGGCAGTTGACAGGCTCAGGGTCAGGAAGCCGGCTGTTGCCATGGTTCTTGCCGTACCGAAGGGCAGGATCTGGCTGGCGGGCGAGACGCCGGGGGCGGGATCGGCCTGGCCGCTGGCGCGCAAACGAAATTCACCGGCTTGCAGGGCACGCTCGGCGGTCTGCCGGTCCGCATAAAAATACAGCGTGGCCGGACGATTTTTTTCAACACGAGGGGAGGCGGACATGGTGCTCCTTGATCTGGTTCATTTGGCGAACGGCCCTCCTGGAGGCCACCCGCTACGCAAAATCGGATTCTACCGTCTTGCGCGCGAAAGCTTACAAGCGCTGGCGCACGCTCCGGCACCCGCTACTCGGCCATTTGTGGCGCGGCAATGCTGCGCAACTGGAAACGCCCGTCGGTATTGAATAACCAGGTCTCCGATAATTCGAGCCGGCCATGCTTGAGCAAGGAGCCCGCCGGACGCGGAAACGGCGCACTGCTGCGCAAGCTGGCCAGTGCGGTTGCCTCGGTCGTACTGTCATGGTTGCTGCGGATGATATCGCTACGAAGCAGCTTGCCGCCGGCATCGACCGAAAACTTGACCACCACTACCGAGCGCAGGTGCGCCTGGGGCTGGCCGCCGTACACCAGACTCGCATTGGCGTTGGAGATACGCTGCGCCAGCGCTTCCTTGTAGCCCTCCAGCGTAGTGACTGTCACCGGCACGGCTGGCTGGCCTAGCGTGTCGCTACGGGGTGCCGGACTCCGGCCGGGAGTGCAGGCAGCGAGTACGGCACTCAGGGTAGCCAGCAACATCGCAAATCGTTTTTTCATGATGGGGATCCCGGGAAAAATTATCAGCGCCATCGTGCCATGCGGGTTGCAAAAGAAGACGGCATGCATCCTGACGCTGGTGCGGACTTTGCGCGGGCCCGGTTCCGGCAGGCCTCCGTCCGCTTTTACGCAACACGACTGCCCGGCCCACGTCGCGGCCATTATCGCCCGACTGCCGCAGCACGGCGAGCAGGAACACTATTGTCTGCTATGGTTACCCCTCCGACGCCACCGGGTACGCCTGCCATGACCAACGCTGCCCTGTGTTCCCTGCTGATCGCCACCATGACCATGCTGGCGCTGCCGGCAAGGGCAGCCGCCTCGATCGACATTGCCGTCACCCGTAACCACGCCTCGAAGCAGGCCTACTTCGACATCCGGGCCAGTGGCTTTGCGCACACCACGCCGGAACACGTCTGGCAGGTCCTGACCGATTACGAACGCCAGCCCGATTTTGTGCCGAACCTGCTGCGGGCGCGCATCCTGTCGCGCAACGGTCCGGAGGTGCTGCTGGAGCAGGACGGGCGCAGCGGATTTTTCATTTTCCAGCGGGCGATCCATCTGCAGGTGCTGATTACCGAGAAATCACCCACGTCGATCGACGTTGCACTGGTCTCCGGCGACATGACGCGCTACAGTGCGCGCTGGTTGGTGAGCCCGGTCGAACAAGCTGGCGTCAGTGGTACCCGCATCGATTACATCGGGGCGATCGAACCGAATTTTTTTGTCCCGCCGCTGATCGGCAACGCCATCGTGCAAACCGATATCCGCAAGATGCTCGAAGCCGTCATCAGCGAACTTGAAAAATAATGCGGTACCTAAAAACCGCAGAAGGACATCCGATGAAATCCTCTTGCGTCGTACTCTCTGTGCTGTTGCTCACGCTGACCGGCAGCGCCGTTGCCGCCATCGATGACGACGAGCCGCCTATTCAGGTCCAGGTAAAAAAATCCGGTGCGCTCATCATCGTCGACGCCGATTTCAGCGTCTCGGTGACGCCGCGCCTGGCGTGGGAAGTGCTGACCGATTTTGATCACATGGCGCGCTTCATTTCGAACGTGAAGTACAGCGCGGTGACGTCCCGCCAACAGGGCAAATGGCAGGTGGCACAAAAAGGCGTCGCAGCACATGGACCGCTGAGCTTCAGCTTCGATTCTGTCCGCGAGGTCACGCTAACGCCGTTCGAACTGATCACGACGCACCTGGTGACCGGCAACCTGAAGCAACTCGACGGCACCACCCGCCTGCGCAGCGAGGGGAACGGAACACGTGTTGTCTATCACGCCGAGTCCATTCCGGACACCTTCGTGCCGCCACTGGTCGGCACCGCATTCATTGCCAGCGAATCACGCCATCAATTCGAAGAAATGCGCATTGAAATGCTC
Organism: Actimicrobium sp. CCC2.4; assembly: GCF_034347385.1. Classification (NCBI taxonomy): domain Bacteria; kingdom Pseudomonadati; phylum Pseudomonadota; class Betaproteobacteria; order Burkholderiales; family Oxalobacteraceae; genus Actimicrobium; species Actimicrobium sp. CCC2.4. The sequence goes on from NZ_CP133777.1 coordinate 310,311, forward strand.
AAGCGCAAGACCGCTGTCGCGCCCTGACCCATCCAGCGGCGCCAACCCTCCAGGAATTTTGCATGCCCACATTGAAGAAATCCGTCCTGATCGGCTTGGCCATCGTCGCCGTAGCGGTCACCCTGACGCTCGCGGCGCTGCTGACGTGGGACTGGGACCGCAGCCGTCCGTGGCTCAATGACAAGGTGTCGCAAGCAATCGGCCGTGACTTTGCGATCCGTGGACACCTCGGTCTGGGCTGGCATCGTCCGCCCGGCGAAACCGGCTGGCGCAACTATCTGCCATGGCCGCGGTTAACCGCCAGCGATGTGGTCATCGGCAATCCCGCGTGGGCGCGTCAGCCGACGTTTGCATCGCTCGACCGGATCGAGTTCGACATCGCCCTGCTGCCGTTGTTGCGCCGGCAAATTGCCATCCCGTCGATCGCGCTGGTGAACCCGGCCGTCGACCTGGAACGACGCGCCGATGGCAGCGTCAACTGGACCTTCGCACCGCCGCCCGGGTCGCCGTCGGCGTGGACAATCAAGCTCGACCGGATCAACTTCGCCAGCGGCACCGTCGCCCTCACCGACAAGCTCAAGAAAATAGACGCCGTCGCCACGATACGACCGGCCGGCGACACGGTCGAGCTTGGTGCCTTGCTCGACAAAAACAAGCCAATCCAAGCCGGCCCGGCGTACGGTTTCGCCTTCGATATTGCCGGCACCTACAACAAGGCGGTCGTCAAGGGTAGCGGCCACTTCGGCGGCGTGCTGTCGCTGGTCGATGCCAGCCGGCCGTTTCCGTTGCAGACCGATCTGCGGGTCGGCGATAACCACATCGTCATCGATGGCACCATCACCGATCCGGGCAATCTGGCCGCACTCGACCTGCAGTTGCAACTGGCATCAAACAGCATGGCGCATCTGTACGAACTGACCGGCGTGGCCTTGCCGGACACGCCGCCGTTTTCGACCAGCGGTCATCTGACCGGCCGCTTGCGCAAGTCCGATAGCGTGTTCCGCTACGAAAAATTCAGTGGCAAGGTCGGTGGTTCGGACCTGGCCGGCACGCTCGAATACAGTACCGCAGGAGCACGCCCGAAACTGGTCGGTGACCTGCGCTCGGAACGCTTGCTCTTCGCCGACCTGGCACCGCTGGTCGGTGCCAGCAAAACCGATGCGCCGTCGGCCGATGTCAAGCTGGTGCCGGGCCGGGCGATTCCGGTCACGCCATTCCGGACCGACCGCTGGAAAGCCATGGATGCCGATGTCAAGTTTGTCGGCAAGCAGATCATTCGCGGTGCTGCCCTGCCGGTCAATGACGTGTCGGCGCACGTGATCATGAATGACGGCGTGCTGACGCTGGATCCGCTGGCCTTCGGCGTCGCCGGCGGTACGCTGACCGGCAGGATCGCACTCGACGGCAGCGCCGATCCGCTGCGCGGAAAGTTCACGATTTCGGCGCGCGGCCTGCGACTCAAGCAGCTGTTCCCGACCTTCGAACCGATGAAGACCAGCTTCGGCCAGGTCAATGGCGATGCGGCGCTGGCAGCGTCCGGCAACACGCCCGCGACGCTGGCGGCGACCCTCGATGGCGAGGTGCGCATGCTGGTCAACGATGGCGTCATGAGCGGCACCTTGCTGGAGCAGGCCGGTCTGAACGTCGCCAATATCGTGCTCGGAAAACTGTTTGGCGACACGCCCGTGAAGATCAATTGCGCCGCCGCCGAATTCATTGTCAAAAAGGGCGTGCTCGAGTCGCGCGTGTTTGCGCTCGACACCGCCGATGCGCTGATCAATGTCGACGGCACCGTCAACCTCGGCACCGAGCGGCTGGACCTGAACGTGCATCCGCATACCAAGGGATTCCGGGTGTTTTCGTTGCGCTCGCCGCTGTACGTGAAAGGCACGTTCAAGGAGCCGCAAGTCGGTGTCGCGATCGGACCGCTGGCAGCGCGTGGCGCGGCGGCGGTCGGGCTGGGATTGCTCAACCCGTTTGCCGCCTTGCTGGCGATGGTTGCCCCGAGCAATAACAATGAATCGCCCTGCCCGTCCATCATCGCCGACGCCAACAAGAACCTGAAAAAAACGCGCTGATCAGTCGAAGTGTCCGCGTAAGCGGAACGCTTCGGTCGCCGCCACCAGTGCGCTGGCTGTGCCCGGTTCGAGCGCCGCGTGGCCGGCGTCGGCAATGATGTGCAATCGCGCTTGCGGCCACGCTACATGCAAGCGATGCGCCGACACCGGCGGGCACACCGCGTCATGGCGTCCCTGCACGATCACCGCCGGCAAATGACGAATCGCCGCGATGCCATCGAGTAGCTGGTCGGGCGCCAGAAAACACGCATTGAGCATGTAGTGCGCTTCGAGCCGGCCGATGCCGAGGCTGACGGTATCCGAATCGGGCTGCTCGTCTTGCGGCAGCAGGTACACGCAACTGCTTTCGTAGCGATTCCAGCTGCGCGCAGCCGGCAGATAACTGTTCGGATCGTCGCTAAACAGCCGCTTGCCGTAGGCATGAATCAGGTCGTCGCGTTCATCCTCCGGGATGAATCCGGCGAAGCGCTGGTGCGCCTCCGGATAAAACCATTTGATGCCATTGATGAACCAGTCGATCTCGGCGGGCGAGCCCAGGAATATGCCGCGCAAAATGAAACCGAGGCAAGCCTGCGGGTGGGCCTGGCCATACGCCAGCGCCAGCGTCGACCCCCATGAACCACCGAACACCAGCCACTGCGCGATGCCGAGCGATTCCCGTAATTGCTCGATATCGGCCACCAGCAGCGCGGTTGTGTTGTCGCGGTATTCGCCCAGCGGCGTCGACTGACCGGCCCCGCGCTGGTCGAACAACACGATGCGATAAAACGCCGGATCAAAAAAGCGCCGGTGCTGCGGCGAGATGCCACCGCCCGGACCGCCATGCAAAAACAGCACCGGCATGCCGGCCGGATTGCCGCATTCTTCCCAGTACAGCGTGTGGCGCGCATCGACTACGAGGCGACCGCTGCGAAAAGGAACTAGTGGTGGAAACAGCTGAGTGACTGCAACAGGGAGGGTCATGGCAAAGTATCGGGAAATTAAAGCGGTGAAGAGACGATCTGATTTTGCGCTGATAATAGCCCCGAAATCAGCAGTGTCCACTCATGATAGACCAGACAAAAAGCGAGTCCCCAAATGAAAACCAAAGCAGCAGTAGCCTGGCAAGCCGGCCGTCCCCTGACCATCGAAGAGGTTGAATTAGGCGGCCCGCGCGCCGGTGAAGTACTGGTCGAACTGAAGGCCACCGGCATTTGCCATACCGATTACTACACGCTGTCGGGTGCCGATCCGGAAGGCCTGTTCCCGGCCATCCTCGGCCATGAAGGCGCCGGTATCGTGGTCGATGTCGGCCCGGATGTGAAGTCGATCCGCAAGGACGACCACGTCATTCCGCTGTACACGCCGGAATGCCGCCAGTGCAAATTCTGTCTCTCGCAAAAAACCAATCTGTGCCAGTCGATCCGCTCGACCCAGGGCCAGGGCCTGATGCCGGATGCGACCAGCCGCTTCTCGCTCGATGGCAAGCCGCTGTTCCATTACATGGGTACATCGACCTTCTCGAACTACATCGTGGTCCCTGAAATCGCACTGGCCAAGATCCGCGAAGATGCACCATTCGACAAGGTCTGCTACATCGGTTGCGGCGTCACCACCGGCGTGGGCGCAGTGATCTTTACCGCCAAGGTTGAATTCGGTGCCACCGTGGTCGTGTTCGGACTCGGCGGCATTGGCCTCAATGTAATTCAAGCCGCCAAAATGGTCGGTGCCAGCAAGATCATCGGTATCGACCTGAACCCGGCGCGCGAAGCCATGGCCCGCAAGTTCGGCATGACCGACTTCATCAATCCGAAAGATGTCGAGAACGTGGTTGACCGCATCGTCGAACTGACCGATGGCGGTGCCGATTACTCGTTCGAATGTATCGGCAACACCAAGGTAATGCGCCAGGCGCTGGAATGCACCCACAAGGGCTGGGGCCAGGCAATCGTCATCGGTGTAGCCGATGCCGGTGCCGAAATCAGCACCCGTCCGTTCCAGCTGGTTACCGGCCGCGAATGGAAGGGCTCGGCGTTTGGCGGCGCGCGCGGCCGTACCGATGTCCCGAAAATCGTCGACATGTACATGGACGGCAAGCTCAACATCGATGACCTGATCACGCACCGCTTGCCGCTGGAACGTATCAACGAAGGTTTTGATCTGATGAAAGCCGGCGAGTCGATCCGCTCGGTGGTGCTGTACTGATGGAACGCCTCGGCGAACATGCGTGTTTTGGCGGCGTGCAGGGGTTTTACCGGCACGCCTCGACGACGATAGGTTTGCCGATGAAGTTCTCGGTGTACCAGCCGCCGCAAGCCAAAGAAGGACCGGTTCCGGTGCTGTTTTTTCTGGCCGGCCTGACCTGCACCGAAGAGACCTTCATGATGAAAGCCGGCGCGCAGCGGTATGCCGCCGAGCACGGCATGATGCTGGTCGCGCCCGACACCAGCCCGCGTGATACCGGCATCGCCGGTGTCGCCGACAGCTGGGACTTCGGCAATGGCGCGGGCTTTTATCTGGATGCGACCGAAGCACCTTGGGCCAGCCATTTCAGGATGGAGTCGTATCTAGTCGACGAGCTGCTGGCCTTGATCGTGCGGGAGTTTCCGGCCCGTGCGGATGCGGTTGGCATTTTCGGTCATTCGATGGGCGGGCATGGTGCGCTGACGCTGGCGTTGCGCCATCCGGAAGTGTTTCGTTCGGTATCAGCGTTCGCACCAATCGCTGCGCCGTCGCAATGTCCGTGGGGCGTAAAAGCCTTTGGTCAGTATCTGGGCACTGACCAGAGCACCTGGGACGCGCACGATGCCAGCACCCTGATGGCGAAAAGTCTGGAATCGCCATTCCCGAACGGCATCCTGATCGACCAGGGCCTGGCCGACCAATTCCTCGATGCGCAGCAGTTGCTGCCGGAAGTCTTCGAGGCAGCCTGTCGCCATGCAGGGCAACCACTGATCCTGCGCCGGCATGCCGGCTATGACCATGGTTACTACTTCATCGCCAGTTTCATTGCCGACCATCTGGCCTTTCATCATCGCAACCTGTCTTCCTGAAGTCTTTTTTGCCGGCAAGCTAGGCAAAAGAAATAATCTGTTGTAGACTTCGGGCCCTTCAGGTGTGAAGACAAACACCGGTTTTGAAGGCAGCAGTATCGTCAGGCAACTACAGCCGGGTGCTTAGCTCAGTTGGTAGAGCGGCGCCCTTACAAGGCGTAGGTCGGGGGTTCGAGCCCCTCAGCACCCACCAGGCAAGTGCCTGATGTTGCAAGTCCAGTTTTGGAGTGGTAGTTCAGTTGGTTAGAATACCGGCCTGTCACGCCGGGGGTCGCGGGTTCGAGTCCCGTCCACTCCGCCAATATAAAAAAGCCTGCGCAAGCAGGCTTTTTTTATGCCCGTCACATTTGCCCGCTGGCGGGCACACTTCTCGGAGTGAAGTGAGCCGCCTGCGCGGCTCACGGCGGGACGCGAAGGCACTCGCTTGCAAGCGAGTGAGCGGCCTGCTGCAGGTAGGCGAGTCCCGTCCACTCCGCCAATATAAAAAAGCCTGCGCAAGCAGGCTTTTTTTATGCCCGTCACATTTGCCCGCTGGCGGGCACACTTCTCGGAGTGAAGTGAGCCGCCTGCGCGGCTCACGGCGGGACGCGAAGGCACTCGCTTGCAAGCGAGTGAGCGGCCTGCTGCAGGTAGGCGAGTCCCGTCCACTCCGCCAATATAAAAAAGCCTGCGCAAGCAGGCTTTTTTTATGCCCGTCACATTTGCCCGCTGGCGGGCACACTTCTCGGAGTGAAGTGAGCCGCCTGCGCGGCTCACGGCGGGACGCGAAGGCACTCGCTTGCAAGCGAGTGAGCGGCCTGCTGCAGGTAGGCGAGTCCCGTCCACTCCGCCAATATAAAAAAGCCTGCGCAAGCAGGCTTTTTTTATGCCCGTCACATTTGCCCGCTGGCGGGCACACTTCTCGGAGTGAAGTGAGCCGCCTGCGCGGCTCACGGCGGGACGCGAAGGCACTCGCTTGCAAGCGAGTGAGCGGCCTGCTGCAGGTAGGCGAGTCCCGTCCACTCCGCCAATATAAAAAAGCCTGCGCAAGCAGGCTTTTTTTATGCCCGTCACATTTGCCCGCTGGCGGGCACACTTCTCGGAGTGAAGTGAGCCGCCTGCGCGGCTCACGGCGGGACGCGAAGGCACTCGCTTGCAAGCGAGTGAGCGGCCTGCCGCAGGTAGGCGAGTCCCGTCCACTCCGCCAATATAAAAAAGCCTGCGCAAGCAGGCTTTTTTTATGCCCCGACACTTTTGCCCGCTAGCGGGCACATTCATGATCGCGGCCTGCCCGCATCGATCCATGCTTCGGTCGCACGCATCGTCAGCCGATATCTCGCGCAGTTGTTGGCATCGAGCTTTTGCAATTCACTCAACAGTAGTTCTTCAAATCCGGGATCAGAATCGGCGGTCACCCGTGACGAGTCCATCGCCTCGGCGAGGCTCCTGCGGTCCCGGACAATCTGTCCGATCACCTCATTCAATGTTTTCCGATAGCGCAGTCGCAGCGGGTCAGGCGTTCCCATCGATGCGACCACGACAGCGTATTTTGTCAGCGAACGCCGGTACGTCCATGCGAATAGATCGGCCGCCATCGAGACATCAAGACATTCGTAGACGCCGATCATCGCGCTGGCGTAATCATGCGGTTCGACATCCAGGAAGGATAGCGGCGCGCAGTTGTACAGCATCAACGGCACGTTCGCGGCGAGCCGACTGGTGCGCTTGTTGCCGTCCTCAAAAGGCTGCAGGTACGCAAAGTTAATCCAGAGGAAAAATGCTGCCTCCAGCGGATTCTTGATGAGCCGGGATTTGTCGATGATGACGCCCAACATCTCTTCCAGCAGCAACGGAATCTGCGTCGGCACGTAGACCGTGTCGGTGATGTTGATAAGTGACCGGATTGCACCCCGCCAGAGGACTTACCAGAAATTTGCGCAGCGACTGGCTGGCTGCAGACCATGTTGGCGTGTCGCCTGTGGATGTGGGGACGGGAGTATCGCTGAGCATGTTCTGCTCGGGCACATCAACGCATGCATAGCGGGTCGCCCGACCCTGCCCTGCACGGGCCACTTTCTCTGCTTGCACCAGCAATGCCAGCCACCGCTTGGCTGTGGCGGGACTCGCTTCAGCGAGCCGGGCAAGCTCGGTTGACGTTGCACTGCCCTGACCAGCAAGATGCCGTTCGCGCAAGACTTTCAACAAATTATCGATAGGCAACATGGTATTGCTCCTTGAATCGGCTCATATCGGCTCGTTATGAGCTGATATGAGCCGATTCAGGCAATGTGAGCTGATTTAATCGCTATGAGAGGACTCTCCGGACAGCGTGCCATCCATCCGCTCCTCCAATCCGAACAAGGACAACTGGGTTCCCGGCTCTTCCTCTTCGCCCAAGCGCACACCCGCCCCCAGCAAGCGCACAGCCTGCTCACGCCGTCGAAACCCGGTCTCGAGCAGGCTGTGCAGCATGTCACGATCAATCGTCGTAGCGACGCATTCGACGGTGGTCTGACGGAAGTCGGCGAAGCGGATCTTGATGTAGAGCTTGTGGATATGGCGCTCGGCCCGGGCGCGCCGGACCCGCACGATCAGCATGTCGATCAGCGCGTCGAGTTCGGCGGCGCAGGACGCAAGATCCGGCAGATCGGTGACATAGGTTTCCTCGACGCTGACCGATTTACGTTCGGAACCCGGATTGACTTCGCGCTCATCGATGCCGCGACACAGACTGTAAAGCCGCTCGCCGAATTTGCCGAATTGCTGCAGCAGTTCGGCGCGCGGCCAGCTGCGCAAATCCGCGCAGACATGCACGCCTAGCGCATTGAGTTTTGCAGCAGTGACTTTGCCGACGCCATGCAATTTCTTGACCGGCAAGACGGCCACGAAAGCATCGATTTCGTGCGGGCGCACGACGAACTGGCCATCGGGCTTGTTCCAGTCACTGGCAACCTTGGCGATGAATTTGTTCGGCGCGATGCCGGCCGATGCAGTGATGCCGACGGTCGCTTCGATGCGGGCGCGGATCTCTTGCGCGATCAGCGTGGCGCTGCCACCGTGCCGGGTCGCATCGGTGACATCGAGATAGGCTTCGTCCAGCGATAGCGGTTCGACCAGGTCGGTGTAATCGCGATAGATCGCCAGAATCTGCTGCGAGGCGAGGCGGTATTTTTCCATCGCCGGACGCAGTACGATCAGACCGGGACAACGCTTGACCGCTTGCGCCGTAGCCATCGCCGAATGGACGCCGAAGCGACGCGCTTCGTAATTGCAGGTGGCCACTACGCCGCGCTGGTCGGCACGTCCGCCGACGGCCACCGGCAGGAGCCGCAGCGACGGATCGTCACGCATTTCGACGGCGGCATAAAAGCAATCACAATCGCAGTGGATGATCTTGCGCTGGCGGGGTGATTTCAACGGGATTTGCTGGATGGTAGCGGGGCCTCATTTTAACGGCCGGCCGATAAAAAAACCGCCGCCCGTTTTACGGGGCGGCGGCTCGATGTGCGGCTTAAGCTCAGTTGCCGATATCGGCTTTTGCACCTGCTTTGATATCCGCAGCGAGCCTGGCCTTGCGCTCACGCGCCGACGCGCGTTTCTCGGCTTTCAAATCGGACTCGGCCAGCGCCTTACTGTCCTTGTACTGCTCTTTGGCCATGTCTTTCTTCATCTTTGCATCGTTCCTGGCGGCGGCATCTTCTTCGCGCTTCTGGACATACGGATCGGCCGGTGGCGCCACTGATACCGCCCCGTTGGCACCGGCACCGACGACGATATTGGCGGGGCTCATCGGCGTGACGGCAACCGGCGCGGAGGTCCCCGCATTGGAGTTCAGACCGGCACCGACGGAAAGCGATTGGGCACCCGCAAAACTGGCAACTACGAG